>NZ_JAVBXS010000011.1 GCF_030824435.1 Rheinheimera sp. | reverse complement strand
GCCGCAGTCAAATTGAAAGCAGTTACATTTTTTTAAAATGCTATGAAAAAACAAACGGCAAAAGCGGCAGCTTTAACAACAGATGCCACAATGCCCGAAAGAAAAAAGCAGAAAAGGAAATAAACACCGGCCAGACAATAAAAACGACCGGTTTTTTGTGTAACGGCGGTATCAGACAACTTCAGCGGCGTGACCTGACAACAAAATTTATGCTGCCTGCTGAGTCAGACTGATATAAGCGGAGTGCTCAAGCTCTTTTTGCTTGCAATAAATCCCATTTATTGCCGTATAAATCAACAAACACCACCACTGTTGCATACTCTTCTTCGCGTGGTTGTTCCAAAAACAGCACTCCAGCGTCCAGCATACGTCGGTAATCAGCCCAAAAATCATCAGTCTGTAAAAATAACCAAACCCGGCCCGCACCCTGACCGCCAATCAGTGCCTGTTGTTCTGCTTTGGAAGCTTTGGCCAGCAACAAAGCGCCCTGACTGCTGCCACCAGGGCTGACCACCACCCAACGTTTATCCCCTTGTGTGCTGTCTTCCTTAAGTTCAAAACCAAGTTTTTTGGTATAAAACTCAATGGCCTCGTCATAGTCTGCCACCAGCAAACTCACCAGACTCAGATGTTGTGCCATAAAAACTCCAATATTCTCAGCTGCCAAGTAAACCTAAATCTATGGCTTTGAGTACAGCTTTAGTGCGGTCGCGCACCCCTAATTTTAATAAAATGGCCGACACCTGATTTTTTACCGTGCCTTCCGATTTAAATACACTTTGGGCTATTTCCCTGTTACTAAAACCAGCAGCCATTAAACGCAGAATTTCCAGCTCTTTGGCGGATAAAGTGTCGATGGGCAAAGCGACTGGGGCAGTGTGATTGGTTTGTCGTAAAAACGACTGCAAAATTTTATCTGTGATAGCAGGTTGCAACAAGCTGCCGCCGTTTTTTACCTGATAAATAGCATCTACCAGCACTTCAAGCGCCACGTCTTTGAGTAAATAACCGCGGGCACCGGCCTGCATGGCCTGCAACACCCGCTGATGATCATCAAAGGTGGTCAGAATAATCACAGGTACAGTGCAGGCAGCTGCTGCCAACAGTTGCAGGGCCGCAATGCCGTCAACCTGCGGCATCTGAATGTCCATCAGTACCACATCCACCTGATGTTGTGTCACTAAAGATACAATATCAGCACCATTGGCTGCCTGTGCCACCACTTCAAGGTTGGGCGCCAGACTGAGTAAACTGATAATGCCCTGACGCACCAGGGTTTGGTCGTCAATCACCGCCACTCTAATGTTCATATTTTTTCTGCCGTTAAAGTGACGTCTATTTGCAGTGCCTGTTGTTGCCTGCTCAGCAACAAGATACCACCTGCTTCTTCAATACGTTCACGCATTCCCTGCAGGCCGTTACCTTCTTGCAAGGGCCAGCTTTCACAATGGCCGTTGTCCAGATAACGCAAATGCAGTTGTTGCTGATGACGCCAGACTTCCACACTGGCTTCGGTGGCTTTGCCATGACGGATACTGTTGGTTAAAGCTTCCTGACAAACGCGGAATAACAAGGATGTTGACAGTGGATCTAAAGTTAAATCTGCACTGATTCGGCAATCGAGTTTTAATTGCGGAAAATTTTGTGCCAAAGCCCGGCATTGGCTGGCCAAATGTGGTTTTTGCGGTTCGCGTAGCTGCGACACTGTATAACGAATGTCCTGCAGCAGTTGTTTTGCCAGCTGATGACAATGTGCCAGCTGTGTCTTATGCGCGCTGTCGGCCTGATATTCCGCTACCTGTAGCTGAATCACCAAAGCGGTCAGGTGATGTCCCAGACTGTCGTGTAAATCACGGGCAATCCGCAGTCTTTCGCCATCAGCCGCCTGTTCAGCCAGTTTACCTTGTACATCCAACAGTTGTTGGTGGGTTTGTGCCAGGGCTTCTCTTGCCAGAGTTTCAGCACGGGCTGTGCTCATGGCATAAATGGCAAAAAACTGAAAGGTGCCACAGACCAGCAACATCAGATAAGCACTACTGTGACTGTCAAGATAAATGGTCATAGCAATTGAAGGCGCTAAAGCCGGAATAATCATCCAATACAGATATTGTTTGGGTAAATACCAGGGCAATAAAGCGACCCAAAGTACCGCCAGACCAGGGGTAAAACCATAAGGCACCAGCATTGCATTCAGCACCAGCAATAACCACATCAGCCCAAGACGCAGATATTGGGGGCGGTTGGGCGTTTTGTCTTGGGCTGCAATGAAAAGCAATAAAAACAGTAGCAAACTGACAGCGACACTGATGGCCTGCCAGCTGACAAGGCCATAATTGCCAATAGCGCCTTTCAGCTGGATCCAGCTAAAAGCCGCCCAGCTGATTTGTGCCGCCAGATTTTCTTTTTGCAATAATGCACGCCACCAGGGCAGTTCTGCTTTGTGTTGCAGCTTGCCTGCTGTTGTGATTGTGGTACTGGCGGACTTTTCTGTCATAACAAGACTAAGCTCATGATTTATTTACTTTAGGTTCAGCGCCAGTATGCCTTTGTCGCCAGGGGGCGGCAATAGGCCACAAGTCATACCGGCGATTGTGACTTTCGGCACTATAGCCTGGTCGTGGTAAGCCTTAGACTGAGCACATCCTGAACCTTGTGGAAATAAATCATGTTACATCTGCATCAGTTTTTATTAATCGCTCATATTATTGCCGGCTCTGTTGCGTTGCTGTTGTTCTGGGCGCCTATGCTGGCCAAAAAAGGCAGCCCGCTGCATCGCAAAAGTGGCCGTTATTATGCGTATTTGCTTTATGGGGTTTCGCTCAGCGGTGTCGTGATGTCGGCCATGGTGCTGATTGCGCCTTTGTATTTTAAAGCAAAATATTTAACACCTGGCGCCGACCCGGCTGTTGTTGCTGCTAATGTGCGGTTGATGGCGAGTTTCTTGGGGTTACTTAGTTTATTAAGTTGGGTGTCTATCCGTCAGGCTGTGCTGGTGTTGCAGTTGCCAAAAAACGCCAGGGTGTTAAAAACACCACTGCATTTGCTGGCGGTGGTGTTACTGCTGGTTGCCGGGCTTTATGTGTTTTGGCTGGGCATGGCCAAACAACAAACTTTATTGATTGTGTTTAGTGTGGTGGCAGTGCTGAATGCCGCGGGAACATTACGGTTTATCTTTAAAACAGCACCAGGCCGGATGGAAATTTTACGTCAGCACATCAGCAATATGCTGGGATCTGCCATTGCCATTTACACCGCGTTTTCGGCTTTTGGCGGCCGTGGTTTGCTGGAACTTTCGGCGACAGGGCAGCTTGTCAGCTGGCTGGCTCCTTCTGTGATCGGTATCGCTTTTATGATGTGGTACAACAGAATGTATAAAGACAAAACAACAGCACCTAAAACTGCGGTGCCACAAGTGGTCTGAGGCCGGAGCTTTAAGCCTGAGACTCAGGTCGGCGCCCGAAACCCAAGCTTGAAACCAGAGCCTTGCGCTGGAGTGAAAGCAGCAGTTGTTGTTATACTGCTGCTCTTTTGCTGCCAACCCCGAGGCCGGTTATGTCAAATTCCCCATCTGCAACGTCAAACAACGAGCTTGAACTCTGGTCGGTTGACGAGTTATGTGACCACGCTTTTAGTATTTTTGAAGAACTGGCTTCAGAAAATTTATCGGCTGAAGACTACAACTTGTATCAAAGCCAGTATGAACAGCGCGCTTATGTGGATTTAGTGCCACCCAGTGCAGACTGGGTAGAGCTGATTCAGGCTGAGTTAGAGCCAGAGCTGCATTTTGAAGCGCTGATTGGTTTAACAGGTGAAAACGGCGGCGCTGACATTGTATTAGCGCGCATTTTATTAAGCCGGGAAAAACACGACGCTTTATGCCATGCCCAATGGCGTGGTCAATAGCGGCGTGGACAATAGCTGCGTGGACATTAACAACGGAATGAACAGCAAGATGGCCTCTTTGCAGCAAGCCGTTATTATCCGACAGGCCGATATGACTGTCAGCCAATGGGCAGGTGGCAGCACGAAACAACTGGCTATTTACCCGGCCCATAGCTCGGTAGCGGCGCAGGATTTTCTCTGGCGTTTTAGCTCTGCCACTGTGGAGCAGGATGGCGACTTTACCCTTTTTCCCGGGCATCAAAGGTTATTGGCGCTGCGCCAAGGCGCTGGTTTTAGCTTGACAGTTGATCAGCATCAGGCCGTGGTCAGCAGCCCATATCAGACTTTACGTTTTGCCGGCAGCAGCCAGAGCAGCGCAAAGTTAACTGCTGGTGCTATTACCGACATTAACCTGATGCTGGCACCAGGTTATCAAGGTAATTTACAAGCGTTGTCTTTATCGGCAAGTTGGCAAACTTTGAAGATTGCTAGGCCTGAACACAGCACTTTATTGTTCTGGTGTGAACAAAGTGACCTTGAGATACGCAGTGCCGGCCAAAGCTGGCAGTTGAGTGCAGGTGATTTATTACAGTTAAACAACTGGCCTTTGTCGCAGCAGCCACAGTTTTGTGCACCACAAGCTATTACCGCACATTCGCTGGTGCTTGGCTGGTTTAAGGCTGATAACCCGGAAAGTTGATAACGGCGGCTGACAAAACAGTGGCACCTTCTGCAATAAAAACCTGATATGGAAAATACCTCACATTGCCATGCTACCGGCAATGATGGTGTGGTTATTCGTGATGACTGAGCTTATTGCAAAGCAGTCAGTAATATTGTTGTGGCTGGTTCTATCCCGAAGTTCTTTGTAAGTTATTGGCAGTTATTTAACTGCCAATAAAGTATCCAGCAACCATGCCAGCCGCACGCCAGCCTGTAACAGCCGTTGTTCCACCACAGGGCCGTCGCGTAACACCTCTTGTTCATCCAGCAACATACCGGGGCGGTAATTTTGGTACACCTTGCGGGTTTGTTGCAGCGACTCGTTGGCCCACTTTAGCGCGTCCCCTTGTTTCCAGCTCTGGATATTGCGGGCGGACACTTTGGCAAATTTTTGTTGCAGCAGTTGGTCGTTTTTTTCATAACCCAAAGTGCGCAGTAAACCGCTGTCCCAGACACCGTGTAAATTGGCAGGCTGTTTTAAAAAATACACTGCAGTTTTATTGCCACCTAAATCGTCGGCGTAACTGACATGCAAAGGCTGATGTAAATCGGCAATAAAGTGGCTTAAAAACAATAAAGATTGCAGTTTTTCCACGGAGTTTTGTGTGGTTTTCAGCACAGCGCTGTGGTGGCGGATGGCAGACAATAAACAGCCAACACTGGCGCAATCTTTATGTGCGACTTTTTTGGCATCTCTTGTGACATTAATAAAATGGTGCGGTTTGCTGTAACTAAAAGCCGGTTCATTGCGCGCTTCATCCGGCCAGACACAACCTTTGGCAAAAGTTTCACCCGGTTTAAATTGCAGCAGGGCATCAATTTGTTGTTGTGTTGTTTTAGCTGCTTGTTGATAAGCCAGCTGGCAAATTTGCTGATGGCCGGTGCGGCCAAAAGCCGTGGCTGCAGATGAATAACCCAACAGCAGCAGGCTACTGAACAACAATATAAAACGCATAAAAACTCCGTTATTTTGCCAAACACTTTTCAGCATGATTTTATTCAGCACAACTTTTCCGGAACAACTTGTGCCCTAACTATTGGTACCAGAACAACCTTTGTCAGAGCCCTGGACGCTGTTATTCAGCCACCAGCTCTGTCACTTGCCAGCTGGCAGTGCCATCGGCCAATAAAGCTGAAATTTCGCCAAAAGCCGCTTTCATTTCTTCCGCCAGCGTATAAGGCGGATTGATCACCAGCATACCTGAGCCTGTCATACCAAAACCTTCGCTGTCGGCTTTTGGGCAATATTCAATACGCAATTGGTTGCGAATACCGGTATTTTTGATGGTTTCAATCACAGCTTCAATACTGCTGCGCTCAATCACCGGGTACCAGATGGCATAAGTGGCTTGTGGAAAACGCTGATAAGCCAGCTGCACACCTTTGACCAGATCCTGATATTCGGTTTTTAGCTCATAAGGTGGGTCTATCAGCACCAGACCGCGTTTATGCAGCGGTGGCAACATGGCTTTAAAACCGGCATAAGCGTCCATTTGTTCGATGCGGCTAAAACCACGTTTTAAAAATTGCGCCTGTAATAGCGGAAAGTCGGTTGGATGTAATTCAGTGGCCTGAATGCTGTCAGTGGCTCTTAATAACATTTTGGCAATGGCAGGGGAGCCCGGATAAAAAGCCAGCTCGCCATCAGGGTTTAACTCTTTAATCAGGTCTAGGTAGGCATTGAGTGCCGGGCTTTGAAAAGCGCCTTGTTGTGCTTTAGTCATTAAGCGGCCAATACCGTCTTTATATTCACCGGTTTTTTGCGCTTGTTCAGCCGCTAAACTGTATAAACCGGCGCCAGCGTGGCTGTCGTGGTAACAAAACGGTTTATCTTTTTTCTTTAAATACAAAATGATAGCAACTTCGACCAGATGTTTAATCACATCAGCGTGATTACCGGCGTGATAGCTGTGGCGATAACTCAGCATAAAAGAAGGCTCCGGGCGCAAAACAGGCCCTTAGTATACAAAAAAGCCCGTCAGCTTACTGCTTCAGGTGACAAACTCAAGTTGAATCTTCGCCGCTTCAGGCAATTAGGTTAGAATAAGCCATACTCCGGCCCTTAAATGCGGCTTTTTTACGTTGGCACTTTGAGATTGCCGGCGCTTAGTGAAGGAATAAGTTGTGTCAGCAGAAGCAAAATCAGGTCGGCCACAAGGTAAAAAACCAGCAGGGCGTTATGCCGCAGATAACCGCACAGGGCAAAAATCAGAACGTGTTTCAGCTCCGCATCAGGCCAGAAAAAATGCCGAACAGGGCAGTGAAAATGCTACAAACAGCAAAAATTTATTGCAAAAACCCTGGATGAAAAACGGCAAAAAACCAGCGGCGCAGCCAAAACAACAACAGGCTGATACCGCTGCCACTAAATCGGCCAGCGCTGCTGCGCATAAAACTGTTAGCGCGGCTGTGCTGAAACAACACAAACTGGAAGAAACCAAGGTACAAGGTGAAAACGCCTGCCGGGTGTGTTTTCGCGAGCGGCCTGATGCAGTAGTGAAAATGTATCTGGAAGCGGCCATGGCGGCCAAGTTTGCCGATGTAATGAAATATTTAGCTGCCAATAAAAAAGCTTATCATCTGGTCGACAGTGCTGAGCTTGAAAAAATCAGCGGCAGTTCACACCACGGTGGTGTGGTGTTTGTGGTGAAACGTAAGCCGGAACAAACACTTGCTGCTTATCTGGCAGCCAATAAACATAAAAAACACGACTGTTTACTCGCGCTGGATGGCGTGGGCAACCCGCATAACCTGGGTGCCATAGTACGCAGCTGCGCCCATTTTGGTGTGCAGGGTGTCATTATGACCCAACCTGATTTATTACAATCCGGCGCTGCCGCCCGCACTGCCGAAGGTGGGGTTGAGTTTGTCGCCGGCCTTGCTTGTGACCATCTGCCTTTGGCGTTAAAACTCTGCAAAGAAGCAGGTTATAGCCTGATCACCACGTCAAGCCATGCCGGTGTTTCTTTATATAACAGCAAACTTGGCCACAAAGTGGTGGTGGTGTTTGGTGAAGAAATGGATGGGGTTTCTAAACAAGTAGCCAATAGTACAGACGTAGCGCTGCAAATTCCGGGCTCAGGCAAAGTAGAGTCGCTGAATGTCAGTGTGGCGGCCAGCCTGATTTTAGGAGAATGGTACCGCCAGCAACAAAGTTAAGATCGTTGTATTGGCAAGCAGCTGATGTAAGGACAATAAAGGGGTAATATTGCCCCTTTTTGCTGTTGTGTATGTTGTTATACACCAGATGACGTTGCTTTTTTGCCTTGCCACACTTTGCCGGTTAAAGCCCAGACTATACAGCCGCCCCAGGCAATCATCGACATACCTGCCGGAATATTGGCCAGAAAAATCAGTTTTAAATGTGGGCGGTTAAAAAAGATCGCAAGCAGGCTAGGCACAAACCAAACCACTAAAAAGGTTGGCACAAACCATAACCAAAAACCTAAACTTGCACCTTCAAAAGCGGTAAATAATTGATCCATATTCTGTATCCTCCGGGTTGTTGTTTGGAGCCGGTGTTATGAGCGGCAACTGGATACAGCTTAAGGTGATTATTGTTTAAGCAGCGAAAGTAAATGATAAACGGCTGAATAAGCCGATTTTTGGTGATTTAGCTTGATGCAGTGGTTCAGGCTTTTAACGCATCGGCCAGTTGCTGGCTGATGGCAAGCACCAGACTTAAATCTGCCTGCTGCGGATCTTTGAGTAATTCATGTAACACAATGTCGGCCAGGCTAATTAAATCCTGCCTTAATTCCAGCGGATAAGGATGTTCGTCATCTTGTAGTCTTGCCCTTAATGTCACCCAAAAAAACCTGCAGTCGGCCATCACCTGCAGACGGGCAAATTCATCGTCACCGGCCAGGCAATGGCTCAGCTGATAACACAAACGGGCAAAAATTTGCTGCTCCAGTGTTTTACTGTTCAGACCAAGCATCTGATGTTGTTGATAGCTTTCAATAGCTTGTTTCATAAAACACTCTTTAGCTAAGGCGAGGCTGATACAAGGTTGCATTTGATGTTTCAGCATCTGCTTATTCAGATGAAAAAGAAAGCGGCTTTTAACAGCCGCTTTGGTTTTTCTGTCACAACATTGCCCGGCAATAAACCCAGCGTGCCTGAGTTATACCAGCGCTCAGTTAAATAACGATAATAAACTGCTGTTGTTTTTACTGTTGCTGCTACCCGACAAACCTTCGAGCTGAGTTTTAATACGTTCAGCGGCGGAGCGGGCGAACTCCAGTGCTTTTTCTTTTTGTTGTTCTTTTTCAGCAGATAAAGTGCTGCCGCCATTTTTGGCGTTTTCCAGCTGTTTCACCGATTTGGCAACTGCTGTGCTGGTTTCAAGGCGGCTGCTGATATCTTTGTCAGCTTCTTTTAACCTGCTGGCGGTCGCGTTGGTGGTTTTTTCGGCATTGGCCAAAGAGCCGGCTTGTTGTTCATTGCCATCCAATAAAGCGCGGGCCTCAGCGGCCGAGCCAATTTTTTCTGGTAATAACAAGCCTTTAGCCGATTTACTGCTCGCCACTTCCAACTCACCGCCTCTGGTATTGGTTGACACGCTGATGCCTTTGTCATCCCGCAATAAATTGGTTTTATTGTCGCCATTTTTCACCGTTGCTTTGTCCTGACTGGCAACAATATTTTCCCGCAGTTTTTGATAATCGGCCTGCAATTGTTCCCGCTCTTTGCCTGTGACATTGTCATCGGCCAGTTTAGTCGCGACGTCCCGCACTTGTTTTAAGCTGTTGCCAATCTCTTTATTGGCCGTGCTGGCGGCGCTGATCGCGGTTTTGGCATTGGCCTGACTTTGTTGTACTGCGGTGTAACGTTCGCTTTCACGGCTGCTTTGATTGCTGCTTTGGCTGGTGCTCTGCTGTGCCGGTTGGTTGCTGGTGCTACTGGTCACCGGATTAAACTGACTGCTTTGCACCGATTGCAGATAACTGGAAATGGTAAGGGCCATGACAAAACTCCGCGCTGTTAGGGGTAACAGATAGAGTTTACCTAAGGAGTCACAAATATGCTGCTTTGTTGTGCGAATAAGCGGCAAAAAATTGCCGCTTATTTATTGTTTGCTGTAAAGGTGCTTGCTGTAAAGATGGCTGGCTAAAGAGCTGCTGGTGGTTAAAGACCGCTAAAACGTTGTTTTAATGTTTGTAACTGGCGACGGCTGACTTCTATTTCACTGCCGTCGTTTAACACGGCCAGCATAGTGCCGGCGGCCATACCGGGTTCAAGCTGACTGATTTGGTCAATACGGATAATATCGGCTCTGCTGCTTTTAAAAAAATATTGTGGGTCCAGTCTGCTTTCAATACGGGACAACGAACTTAATAAAAAACTTTTGCCATAAGGGGTATACACAGCACTGTGATTACCAATACTTTCAAAACGGCTGATTTCACAAAGTCGTACTATGCGGTTTACTTCGCCAAATTTCAGCAATAAGCCATGTTGTTCCGGCAGATAGTTGATGCTGCCATCTGCGCTCTGATCTTGCTCTGTACGTTGTTTTACCCTTTGCAGCGTATTAGCAAGACGCTGTGGATCCAGCGGTTTGACTAAATAATCCAAAGCATTCAGTGCAAAAGCGTCCAGTGCATAACTGTTAAAAGCGGTGCAAAACACAAATTGCAGCTGGGGATGCAGCTCAGCGGCAAACTCAAGGCCACTGACTTCTGGCATCTGAATATCTAGAAAAATCAGATCAATAGCTGACTGTTCCAGCACAATCCGCGCTTCGGCCACACTGGCGGCTTCAGCCACCACGTCAATCTGCGAATGCTGGCTTAATAAACGTTTCAGCTCAGAGCGTGCCAGGCGCTCATCGTCCACTATCAGGGTTTTAATCATTGCTCAGCTCCATCTGCACGCTGTAAAGTCCGGTTGCTGTGCCGGGTTTGTGGTTGTGCACTTTTAAGGTGTTTTGACCCGGCATCAACACCAGTCGTTGTTGTAAATTGGCAAGACCGGTTTGGGTGCCACTTTGGCTGCTTGCATGGCGGTAACTGTTTTGCACTTCCAGTTGCCAGCGACCGCCAGGTAATTGCCTGCTGCAAATACGGATAAAACCGGGCTCTGAGTTAGGGCTGATACCATGTTTAATGGCATTTTCCACCAAAGTTAATAAAGCCAGGGTCGGCAGTTTTTGTTGCCAGCTGTCTGGCGTGATGTCCAGTTCCAGCTGTAATCTTTGCTCCAGCCGCACTTGTTCAATGGATAAATAATGTTCGGCAATACGCCACTCTTCTTCCAGCGTTGATATAGGCCTTAAATGCGCCTGTAAATGGGTGCGGAAAAGTTCAGACAGCTGAGTCACTGTGTCGGCGGCTTTATGTTGATCCTCAAAAATTAACGCGCGGATGCTGTTTAACGCATTAAATAAAAAGTGTGGGCTTAACTGATTGGTCAGCTGCTGCAGCCGGCTTTGTTCCAGCTGTTGCTGCATTTGTTTTTTACTTTTGATGTTGTGCCACATCAGATAGACCAGAGTCCAGATGCCAAAAACCACGGCCTGGTTAAAAGCGCCAATCAGCAGCAGCGATTGGTCCTGAAACTGCATCTGAAATTCACCCTTAGCTGAGCTAAACACCATATGGGTAATGTCGGTGAGATCTAAAAAACCAATTTTCCCAATAGCGACCGACAACAACATGCTGATAATCCCGAGTATATAAAGCAGGGTTGCCAGCCGCAGCAGCTCCCAGCCAAAACGGCCTTTGGGAATAACATGCAGTTTCAGATAAGGCCGCACAAAAAAGTGCGCCAATAACACAAAAGCCAGAGTGTCCAGCACACTCCGTAAAAATACCGCCAGTTGTTGTACAGGACCAAGTTGGCTGAACATGGCCTGCATCACACTCCAGTAAGCAATAAAACCCAAAATAAAGCTGATCAGAGTGCCAATTTTATATTCGCGGCTTGTTGAAAAACTAAGTTGCCAGAAAGCGCGCAGTTGTTGGCGAAATGGCAAAAGGGCGGTTGTGTTATTCATAGGTTCCGACATCTACAGGTTGCAGCTGCTGCTTGCTGACCGGTTGTGAACTCAGGCGTTTATGCAAACAGGCTGATGAAACTAAGAGAAAAAGTAACCCAATTTAACAGCAGGGCACCAGTGGCATCGTTGTTCAGTGTTGTGGTGAATCATATTGTCATAGTACGGGGCGGGAAGGGGAAAAAACGTGATTTCCGGTCTTTTTCACGGATAAAAGGTCAGGTTTTTGTTTTGTTAAAACGTAAAAAAGGCCACCTGAGGGTGGCCGCGTCAAAGTAGCAGGGGAAAACAACAGTAAGATCAGTCTTCGGCAACATTCACCGGGCCATTAATTTGATTGATATTCAGCTCACCAGAGCCATCATCGTGAATGGTTAACCCTTTGCTTTGTTCAACCCGGATATCACCGGATCCATCGTCGATAGTCACAATACCGGCAATTTGACTGACTTTCATATCACCAGAGCCGTCATCAATATGCACATCACCAGCAATATTGCTGATCTGTACATCACCAGAACCATCTTCCAGCACCAGACTGGCACCGTTATCAACAGCTAAATCGCCTGAGCCGTCATCAATACGCATAGCCCCTTGCAAGCCTTGAATAGTTGTGTCGCCAGAGCCATCGTCTAAGGTCAGGGCAAAATGTGCAGGAACTTTGACAACAAGGTCAATATAAGGACTGTTGCCATAAGAAAAACCACGATCAAAATCTGCGACCAGTCGGGCATCGTCCCCTTGCTGTTCCAGCGTTAAGTTCAGTTCTGCATCGTCACGGCTGTAAATCTGAGCAACAACTTCAATCTCAGTGCGGCCTGCTTCACCCTGGATTAACAAAGAGCCGGCACCGGTATCTGCGGTCAGGCGTTGCAGGTTGTTGCCATCAAGCTTTAACACTTGTTCAGTATGATCAAGCGACACGGACGACGGGCCACCCACATGAATAATACAGCCGTTTAATAACACGGCGGCAGCAACGGCAAAAGCAACAGGTTTTAACAGATTCAGTGAAGTATTTTTAGTAGTCATGGCAATTCCTTATGAAGTTTGGATACAGCGGGAGAGCAATTTAGGTGCCATTCTTTAAAGTGTTATAAATTAATAACTTACGATTGAAGCTAACATAAAGGCTGAGCCGAAAACTAAAAAAGTGGTTAATTCCACCACTTTTTACCATTGTTTTTAATGAAGTTTTATCGGGCTTTGAGCTTTAACCAGTTTGCGCCAGAGTGCGGCTGGCTTGTTGCTGGTAACGTTTCAGCAAAATTTCCACCCTTTTTACATAAGCCCTGGTTTCGGCATAAGGCGGAATACCATCGTATTTGGCAACGGCGGAGGGGCCGGCGTTATAAGCGGCACTGGCAAGACGAATATCACCATTAAAATTTTGCAGTAGCTTTGCCAGATAAGCGCTGCCGGCCAGAATATTACTGTGGCTGTCAAAACTGTTTTTAACACCCAATTCCCTGGCCGTTGCCGGCATCAGCTGCATTAAACCGCGCGCGCCTTGCCGGGAAACAGCTCTTGGCTGAAAACCTGATTCGGCGTGGATCACGGCGCGGATCAACGCTGGATCCAGCTGATGTGTGCTGGCCGCTATTTTGATACTGTCGTTAAATTGATCGGTAAATAATCTGGTTTTTTGCCAATCGAGGTTGGAGTCGGGGCGGCAGGCGTAACAATCAAACTTCAGCAATTTGTAGGGCTGATGCATAGGTGCCCGATCGGAAAACGCCACCACACCATTTTTTTGGGTGTACTGATACACATTGGCTGCTGTTGCCAGCTGACAATAAGCCGCACTTTGTAATAACAGCAATAAGCCGGTGCCGAAGCGCCAGCCAGTTGTATGGTGAGGACAAAAAAATAACACAGGCATCAGTATGTCACAGCAAGGATCCGGCTTTTATCAAAGCTGTTTTTTGCCGGAAAAGCAAGTAAAAAACAAAGTAGGTAATTGCAGGGAAACCAAATATAAGATGCTGATTTATAGTTATTTGTTCCTAAATTGTTCTTTGTTTTTTACGTCAGTATGCTGCTTGATTACAAGGGCTGACTTTGCAGTAGCGAAGCATTACGTTAAGGTAGCGCCGCTTTTAAAAGGAAGATCAAATCAGGAATTGGTGATGACAACAGAAATCAGCACAACAACAAGTTTCAGTGGTAAAACCATCAGTGGCAAAGAGCAGGTTGGCGCCGGGTTTTCACTGCAGCTGATGCAGCAGGCACAACAAAAAGCATGGCAGGCACTAAAAGCGATTCAACATGCACTCAAACCCGGCATCACCGAAGTAGAAGCGGTGTTATTGGCCAAAGATATTTTAACGGCCCACGGGGCGGATAGATTGTGGCATCCGGTGATCATCCGCTTTGGCGCCAATACCACCAAAACTTATGATCAACCTTCAGATCGCAGTATCAGATTAGCGCAGGACGACATTGTTTTTATTGATATAGGCCCGGTGTTTGCCGGCCACGAAGCCGATGTGGGTGCTACTTTTGTGCTGGGCGATGATGAAGAAAAACAGCGTTGTGCCGCTGCTGCAGAACTGATTTTCCAGCAGGTAAGGCAACGCTGGCTGGATTTGACCATCAGTGGTGAAGCTTTGTATCAGTATGCAGAACAGCTTTGCTGTGCCCTGGGTTATCAGCTGAATCTGGCGATTAAAGGGCACAGAATTTGTGATTTTCCACACAAACTTTATCAGGGCGGTAATCTTGGGGATTTTTCTGCTGTGCCAAGGCCTGGTGTTTGGGTACTGGAAATTCAGCTAAAACACCCAAACCTGGACTTTGGTGCTTTTTATGAAGATGTATTGCTGGAGTCTGAAGCTGCACTGGAAACTGCAGAGCCAGCTGTAGAATAAAGCTCTGTTATTATCTGGCCGGGCTTGTGGTGTCGCCTATGGTGTCAAAAGCCCAATACCATCTCAGCTGCATTACAAGCTGATACAAAGACCAGCCCAATATCCACAGCTGTTAATGGTTTTTCAGCACTACAGTGCGAAAACGCTGAATATTCAGTTTTTGCATCAGTTGTTCAAGCGACTGCAGATAAGGTGTGTGAGCCGGTTCCAGCTGATGGGCAAAATAAAACATTTTTGCCGCCAGACGTAGTTCATTTTGCTGCAGACAACGTTTGGCCAGTTCAGCATGAGTTGCTGCTCTGTCTTCGGGGTCTATGATCAAGTCAAAAGCGTGGCGATACAGGCAGCTGGCAAAAACCCTGCTGCTGTTATCTGGCATCTGATGTAGTTCTTTAGCGGCCAAAAACAGGTAATCCACCACTGTATGCATCTGATGCAAGGCGGCGTAAACCACAGCGGCATGGCAAAGTTCAGCCAGAGACACTGTAGCTTCGGCCACTTCCTGTTGATAACGGCTAAGCAATTGTCCTGCCTGACTTTCATTCTGTTCAAAACAACAAAGATGCGCTTTTAACAACAATTGACTGTTGACCAGTGGCAGATCTTTGTCTTCTTCCAGTTGCTGTAGTAATTGTTTTAACTGAATTTTGTAGACAGGTGCTTTAAAGGGGTCTTCATTTAATGTCAGCAGATATAACATTGAACGGGCCTGGGCTACGGCAAGTTGTAAAAATACTTCACCTTTTCCGGCAAGACGTTGTTTACGTTCAATAAACTCAAAAGCCTGTTCTGTTTTTCCTGCCAGAACCAACACCAGATGTACCAGCCGCACCATATTCATCGACATACCAACATTCGGTATTTTTCCGGCGACTTCAGCTGCTTTGGCATAATTATGTTGTTGTATTGCCAGATAAATCTGCCAGAGTTCACGGCGCTCTTCGTATTTGGCCAGTTCCTCCGAAGGGTCTTGCAAAAAAGCTTCACAGGCAGCTAGATCGCCTCTTTCATAACGAATTTTAAACAAAGCCCATAAGGCCCAGCCTTGTTTTTCTGCCAGCGGATTTTTCAGCAAAGGCAAAGTGGCGTCAAACTGACCCAGATCCAGCAGCAATTGAACCTTCAGCTTTTGCAATACAGGTTGTATAGCGGCCGGCACCTGCTGGCGCTGGGTGTGCAACAACATTTTTAGGGCATCGCCATAACGTTGCAGACCTGCCAGACTCAGAATAGGTTTGAGCCAATCACTGAACATCACGTGTTGTTTTAGTTCGTTGTCCAGATGCACTTTATTAAAAGGGCGCTCCAGATATTCCACCTGATGATAAGGGTATTCGATGGCGTATTTGGCTCTGTCATTTTGTGCAGCTAACAACACCAGCCGGGTGCGGCTTGGTAAAATACCCGCGCTGATCATTTGTTCTACCACTTCAGCGCCCGTTTTATTTTCATCGGCACCATAATCGAGAAAAATCACGTCGTAAGGCAGTTTTTCACTTTGACTTAACACTTCATCGACGCTGCGGCTGCTGCTGAGTTTTTTAATACCAAGGCCAAGTAACATTTGCCGGATCAGGTGCAATAAATCCTGATCGGATTCAATGACCAAAACCTGTAGTTCAAACAGTTTACTAAAATCTAACTTTAGCTGACTCAAGCCTTGACCTCTTGTGCACAATGCATGTTATTTTTTGGAAAAAAGCCATTTTTATCAGTGGGTAACTGCATGCAAGCTTAGCTGTGATTAAAGATTACTGCAAAAAGCCAAGAGGCGAAATAGCAGGGGGTACTATGATTTGGCTCCAAACAAGGCTAAAGTGTCGCTGCTTCATTGTCTTTGCTCAGGAACTGCGCTTTTAATTTGTTTTATCGATTAGGCATATTGATTTTATTCGTTATGCCGAATTGTCATACCGCGGTACTATGATTTTAACGCCAAGACTTTCAAGCAGAAAGTCCGGATTTTAACCACAATATGGAGAATGACGAATGTCTATTATCAATAGCAAAATCAAACCTTTTAACGCTCAGGCTTTCCATCAGGGTAAATTTGTTTCTGTGTCTGATCAGGACCTGATCGGCAAATGGTCTGTTGTTTGTTTTTACCCGGCTGACTTCACTTTTGTATGCCCAACTGAATTAGGCGACCTGGCTGACTTCTATCCTAAGTTCCAGGAAATTGGTGTTGAAGTATATTCAGTATCAACTGATACCCATTTCACGCACAAAGCGTGGCATGACGCTTCTGAAACCATCAAAAAAATCAACTACCCAATGGTTGCTGACCCAACAGGTGCTATTACCCGTAACTTCGACGTGATGATTGAAGAAGAAGGTTTAGCTTTACGTGGCACCTTCGTGATCAACCCTGAAGGTGTGATTAAAGTTGCCGAAATCCATGACCTGGGTATTGGCCGTAGCGCTGCTGAACTGTTCCGTAAAGTTCAGGCTGCACAATATGTTGCAAACCACGACGGCGAAGTATGTCCAGCTAAATGGACGCCGGGTGAAAAAACTCTGGCTCCTTCACTGGACCTGGTTGGTAAAATCTAAGCTTTCCCAAGCTGAAAAAAAGCCGGACTTGCTCCGGCTTTTTGTTTTTTATCAAAAGCTAAAAACCTGTTTTTATGGGTAAGTTCACTTCACTTACATGCGCTGCCGTTTGGGGCTGTTTCAACAGCGGGGGCATAACCCCTTGGTGTGACAGCTGTACTTTCAATAGCCATTCAATCGGCAGCCATATTTTTGCAGCCTGATGAATGTTCATTCTTTTAATCGCAATTATAGATTGGTTGAATTTGTTTTATTCGTTATTTAAGTTCAGGAATTTTGGTTATGATGTTTTTATCAACTTCAGGGGTGTTGCCACAGTAAGAAGCTGACGGCAGCGCTCAGGGTATAAACCCAAACTTATTTGTCACAGTGTCATAAGGAATTAAAAATGTTAGATGCCAACCTGAAAAATACGCTGCGTAGTTACCTGCAAAATTTAAAAACACCGGTTGAGTTGTCTTTGGCTGTTGATCAAAGCGAAAAAGGCCAGGAACTCAAAGCATTAGCGCTGGATATTGCCACTTTGTCTGAGCTGATTCTGGTCACCGACAACCCAACAGCCAAACGTATTCCATCAATGCTGGTGCGCTCACAGGCCAAAGGCACTGAAATTACTTTTGCCGGTGTGCCTATGGGCCATGAATTTACCTCCCTGGTATTGGCGCTGCTGCACTCAGGCGGTCACCCAATTAAAGAAGAAGCGGCTGTGCTTGAGCAAATTGCGCTGCTGCCAGGTGAGTTTAATTTTGAAATTTATGTGTCGCTCAGCTGCCAGACCTGCCCGGAAGTAGTGCAGGCACTGAACCTGATGGCGGCGGTGAACCCGAAAATTAAAACCAATATGATTGATGGTGCTGTGTTTCCGGACGAAGTCAGCAGCCGCAATATTATGGCGGTGCCAACGGTGTTTTTAAACGGTGAGCAGTTTTCGCAGGGCGCTATTAGCCTTGGCAATATTCTGAATAAAGTGGATGCCAGCGCAGCCAGCCGTCAGGCAGAGAGCCTGGCGAAAAAAGACAACTTTGATGTACTGGTGATAGGTGGTGGCCCTGCGGGCGCTGCAGCCGCTATTTATTCAGCCCGTAAAGGGTTAAATACCGGTGTGCTGGCGGAGCGTTTTGGTGGTCAGGTGGCCGATACCGTCGGTATTGAAAACTTTATTTCGGTGAAAGAAACCGAAGGTCCAAAGCTGGTTGCCAATTTAGAAGCCCATGTGCGCCAGTACGAAGTGGACATTATGAACAGCCAAAAAGCGGTCAAACTGACGCAAAACGAGCTGTTTGAAGTAGAGCTTGCCAACGGTGCTGTGCTGAAATCCAAAACCGTGATTCTGTCTACCGGCGCACGCTGGAGAGAAATGAATGTGCCTGGTGAAAAAGAATACCGTGGCCGTGGTGTGGCGTATTGCCCGCACTGTGATGGTCCGCTGTTTAAAGGCAAAAGGGTTGCTGTGATTGGTGGTGGTAACTCTGGTATTGAAGCGGCCATCGACCTTGCCGGTATTGTTGAACATGTCACAGTGCTGGAATTTGACAGCAAACTGCGTGCTGACGCTGTGCTGGTGAAAAAAGCGCAGTCGATGGGCAATATAGAGATCATGCTGAATGCACAAAGCACTGAAGTGTTGGGTGATGGCAACAAGGTCACAGGTATCAACTACACAGACAGAGTGACGGGTGAAGCCAAACATGTGGCCCTTGCCGGCATTTTTGTGCAGATTGGTTTAGTGCCAAACACTGAATGGCTGCGTGGCACAGTAGAATTAACCAACCGCGGTGAAATTATTGTCGATAGTCATGGTCAAACTTCATTGAAAGGTGTGTTTGCGGCCGGTGACGCCACCAATAGCCCATTTAAGCAAATTATTATTGCGATGGGCTCAGGTGCCACAGCTTCATTAGGTGCTTTTGACTATCTGATCCGCAACTAACTTTCGAATATCTCCTTTTTACCGCAGCTTAGGCTGCGGTTTTTTTTGGCTTAAATCAGTATGCGGAGCCAAATTCAGTGTGCCAGTAAAGTGCAGGCAATAGAAGAAGCGAGCGGCTGCCTGGTTGTTGTTATTGGCAGTTTTAGCTTTGCGGCAGTGTGCTGTACAAAGCTAAAACTGCTGATTATTCTTGCTGGTAAAAAGCAAGAAACATCAGCACGTTGGCTTTAATTATTTCTTCTTGTGCCAAATCATAACTGCTGAGCTGCAGCACTTTAGGCCAGAAAAAAAACGCTTTAAACAAAGCCCAGAACTGATGGGTTGCCAGTTTTATATCAACAATCTGCAGTTTGCCGTCGGCTATAGCGGCCTGTAACCAACTTTCAAGACCGCCTTCCTGCTGCTCCAGTTGTGCCATCACAGCGTCGGCCCGGCCCGGCTGGCGGATATATTCGGCCATTACCACCCTGGCTAAATCGATAAAACCCGGCTGTTGATAAAACGCAAAACTTTGCCGTGCAATCTGGCACAGCTGATCGGCCAAAGCCAAATTGCCATCATAAGGCACAGTGGCGGCATTTTTACTGCCGCGCCATAGCTGGACTGTTGCTTGTTCAAACAAAATTTCTTTGCTGGCGAAGTGGTTATATACAGTACGTTTTGATACCTGGGCCCGTAGCGCAATATTGTCCATGCTGGCGCCGGCAAAACCCTGCTCGGTAAATTCGGCAATAGCTGCAGTGAGTACGTCCTGTTTTTTTTGTTCCGAACGACTGAGGGGTTTGTGCACTTTGGTCATAACAACATCGATAAAAACTGAGATAACAAAATTCTACACTAGTGAGTTTACTTTTGCATCCTTGCGTGTAAACTACACCGTGTAGTTTACTTATTTGTGACTGATGTTATTCAGTCAGAAGTTATCTTTTAGCTCTGTTCTGGCCAGGCGTCATGCCTGCTGCTTTAGCTTTGTATCAGGAGTGTCTGTTATGTTGAAATCTATTTGTTTACCAAATAACAAAGTTGTAAATCAAAGCGTTACAACACAGAATTTTGCACAGCAGCAGCGCTCGGGGCCATTTTTGAATGAAGCGGCTGGGGTAGAAAGTGGTGAAGGCAAAATTGGCGCAATTTTATGGCGTTATCTGACGCAAAAAGTGGCTGATAAAACGCCGGCCACTGCCTTGCCGGTGCAAAAAATGCAGCTTGCGGCAACAGCAGGGGCGGGAGCTGTCAGTAAAATCAGCCATTCAACGCTGTTGCTTGAACTCAATCAGCATTATTGGCTGTTGGACCCGGTATTTTCCAACAGGGTATCTCCCAGTCAGTTGTTTGGGCCGGCACGTTTTCATGAGCTACCGTTAGAGCTGGAGCAAGTACCTGAACTTGCAGGCATTATTATTTCGCATGACCATTATGATCATCTGGATAAACACAGTATTCAGGCGCTTGAAAGCCGAACAGCATTATTTATTGTGCCACTTGGGGTAGACCGGCATCTGCGCCGTTTTGGTGTACCAGCCCACAAAATAGTGGCGCTGGATTGGTGGCAACAACATCAGGTGAAAGGTGTCACTTTTACTGCTGCACCAAGCCAGCATTTTTCCGGTCGCTCTTTGTTTGATAAAAATCAGACTTTGTGGGCGTCCTGGGCCATTCAAACTGAAAGTCACAATTTGTATTTCAGTGGAGATTCCGGTTATTTCCCGGGTTTTGCCGAAATTGGCCGAAGATTAGGGCCCTTTGATCTGACCTTTATTGAAACAGGTGCTTATGACGACATGTGGGCCGATATTCATATGCAGCCTGAGCAGTCATTAAGGGCGCACTTAGATTTGCAAGGCAAGGTATTGATCCCTATACATAACAGCAGTTTTGATTTGGCGATGCACCCATGGTACGAACCGCTGGAACGATTGACGGCAGCTGCCCATGTGTATCAGGTGCCGGTGTTAACCCCAATCTTTGGTGAAAGAGTGTTGTTACAGTCTTTGTGCTCTGTGCCTGGCGGACAGTTGCAGCTAACCCAGCAGTGGTGGCGCAATTTATTGCCCGCCGACAGAGCTTTGGCCGAAGATGTTTTGCTGGGGCAATAACCGGCTTTCTATCTGGCGGAGGCTGGGTTATGGTGCTGTGATTGTTGGTGCAAAACAACAGCATAAAGCTGGTTATGATACTGCGGCAACACCACTTTGACTGACGCTCAGGTAGCCAGCAACACAAAGGCTAGTGACGTCTGTTTCGCAAATCCGTTTTATCCGCTTTGCTACAGAAGGGAGAGCAGCATGTTTAATGATGGAATACAGCGCACTGAGAGGCACTTGTGGTTATTGTTACGCCTGACGTTGGCCGGTCTGTTGGCGGCACATGGCTGGATGCGCTTTTTGAGTGGTGGTGTATTGCCATTTGGTGACTGGCTGAGCAGTCAGGGCTTGCCGGCCGGTTTTTATCTGGCTGCAGCTGTCACAGCTTATGAAATTCTGGCTACCTTGTTTTATGTCGCCGGCAAATGGTTGTGGCAGCTAAGTCTAGGTTTTGTATTGATTTATAGTGTTGGTTTGGTATTGGTACACGCACCTTTTGGCTGGTTTGTGGTTGGTGCAGGCCGTAATGGGGTGGAATACAGTGTATTGCTTATTGTGACTTTAGCCTGTGTTGGTTATCGCGATTATAAACTTGCCAAACAGCGGCAACATTCGTTTTAACTTGCTGGCGGCTTTGTCGGTTGTTATCGCCTGACACTCAAGTGCAGGATTTTTGCAGATCTGCAATCTGGTGAGGGCTGCAATTTTTCTCCTGTTATTCAGCCGCAGTTTGAAGATGGCTTCATTTATCCTTGTTTTGGTTTATCGCTGGTTTATTTTATCGCCAAAAGTCCGGCATTGAACCTATTCAACTGCTGCAGCACTTTTAAGGCTGCTTTGTCCGTTATATGGTGTTTTGTATACAAAATAATTTCAACATCATAAGGATCCGGATGAAACTTGCGCCTTTCACAGGCTTGCTGCTATTGGCAGCTGGCCTCTATGCCATCACTCCTATTGCAGCGGCAGCGGCCTCTGCCCCAGGTAGCAATAGCGAAAAAACCAATCAGAATATCCAGACTTTTACTCAGGGTATGCAACAGCAGCAGGGTTATTTTGATTTTTATCATGATGCCAAAACCGACAAAGTCTATCTGCGGGTTGATAAACTCAATCAGCCTTTTATTTTCCAGAGTTCTTTGCCCCGGGGTGTTGGTTCTAACGATATAGGCTTAGACCGCGGCCAATTGGGCGACACCAGGCTGGTGCAGTTTGAACAATATGGCAATAAAGTGATGCTAAAACAGCTGAACACTTATTACCGTGCTGAATCGACAAATGCGGCCGAGCGTTTAAGTGTGGCAGAAGCTTTTGCCAGTTCAGTGCTGGCTGGTTTACCTGTGGTGGCCAGCGACAAAAATGCGCTGCTGGTGGATTACAGCGAGTTTCTGCACAGCGATATTCATCAGATAAGCGCCAGATTGGCGGCGCAAAACCAGGGCAACTTTGCGGTAGATGCCAAACGTAGTGGTGTGTATTTAGCGCGCAGCAAAGCTTTCCCGCGAAACACTGAACTTGAAGCTATGGTGACGTACAGCGGCAGCAAAGCCGGTGAATTTGTTAGCCAGGTCACTCCGGCGCCGGACGCCATTACTGTGCATTTGCACCATTCACTGGTTGCTTTGCCGGATGAAGGTTATCAAAAACGCCAGTTTCATCCTTATTCCGGCTTTTGGAAAGTGGAATATATGGACTACGCCACTGCTTTTGATGAGCCTATAGTGCAGCGCTTATTGCCAAGGCACAGATTGACAAAAAAAGACCCACAAGCGCCACTGAGCGAAGCGGTCAAACCTATTGTGTATTATCTGGACCCCGGAGTGCCCGAGCCTGTGCGTACTGCGCTCAAAGAAGGCGCTTTGTGGTGGAACAGCGCTTATGAAAAAATTGGTTATAAAAATGCCTTTCAGGTGAAAGACTTACCTAAAGATGCTGACCCTATGGATGTGCGTTATAACGTCATTCAGTGGGTACACAGAGCCACCCGCGGTTGGTCTTATGGGTATGGCGTGACTGACCCGCGCAGCGGCGAAATTATTAAAGGCCATGTTACTTTAGGATCGCTCAGGGTACGGCAGGATTATCTGATAGCCACTGGCCTGACGGCGCCTTATCAAAAGGCTGGCAGCAATAGTGCCCAAAGTGGAGATCAAAATGGTGCTGTAAATCAATCGGATACCAGCAAAGCCAAAGCTATGGCGCTGGCGCGTATCCGCCAGTTATCGGCACATGAAGTTGGTCATACCCTGGGTTTAATTCACAATTTTGCCGGTAGTGCCAATGGCCGCTCCACAGTAATGGATTACCCACATCCAATGCTGGATTTGCGCGATGGCAATATTGCGCTTGATAAGGCTTATCGTGAAGGTTTGGGCGAGTGGGATTATTATGCCGTGGCTTATGGTTATGGCGACCATTCCGATGCTGAACGTTTAGCTTTGGTAAAAAACGCTAAACAACAAGGCCTGGAATATATGGCCGATGAAGACGCCCGCCCTGAAGGGGGTGTCAGTGCCATAGGCCATTTATGGGACAACGGCGCTGATCCTGTGGCCGAGCTCAACCGCCTTGGCGAAGTACGGCAGCTGGCGCTCAGGCAGTTTGGTCTGGATAACATTCAAAGCGGCAGGCCTTTGTCGTCGTTGCAGGAAGCTTTGGTGCCCATTTATGCATTGCACCGATATCAGGTGGAAGCTGCGGTAAAACTGATTGGCGGCGCTTATTATCAATATGAGCTGAAAGGGGACCATCAAAATCCGCTTGGTTTTCAATGGGTCACACAGCAGAAACAACAACAGGCACTGCAGGCGTTATTAAAAACCATTAGCCCTGAGTATTTGCAGTTGCCGCCTGAGCTGTTGGCGCTTATTCCACCCAAAGCTTATGGCGACAACAATGGCCGCGAAAGTTTTCAGGGTCGTTATGGCCTGGCCTTTGACCCGCTTTCTGCCGCTGAAGCCGCCGCCAACCATAGTTTAAGTTTATTATTACACCCACAAAGGCTGAATAGGTTAAGCGGCCAGCAGCAGCTTAAACCTATGTTAAATCAGCTACTTAAAGCTACTTTAAAGCAAGAATGGCCAGCGGATAGCGAAGTTGCCGATGTTGCTGAAGTTTCAAAGAGTGGGGATAACAAAGCGTTGCACAAACAACTGAGCCGGCAACTTATTCAGCAGCGGGTAGGGCATGTGGTTTTTTATCAGTTAATGCAAAGCCTGACCGCAGCTGAAACTGCACCTGAAGCCCGCGCCACTTTGCGCTATGAGCTGATGCAGCTTTCGGTTTTTCTGAAAAAACAAAACAATGCCAGCCAGCAACTGGTACTGAGCCAATGGCAAAGTTATCTGGAAACAGGTGTCTGGCAGCCGGTATTTGTGCCGAAAGCCTTGCCGCCGGGTGCGCCGATTTAGCGCATGGTGTCAGAGGCTTGTGTTAGAGGATGCTGTATAGGTAATGTTCTGACTGACCGGGCAAAAGGGCCTGGTCAGTCAGAGATTTATTGCAGCTTAGCCGTTGTTAACCGCGGAACGAAAAGACTGAACGGAAACCACTGCTGCTGCGGCTGGCGCGTTTATCGGCGCGGCGACGGCGCATCCAGGACTGTAACTCCTGACGTTTACTTTCCAGCCAGTCGGCTTTGCTGGTGTGGGCTTCTGCGCCCCGACGTTCGGTTTCGTTTTGACGATACTGACAAAACTCGGCGTAAGCCTGCAAATCTTCCGCCAGTTCCTGCGCCACCAGCTCAATCATAATGGCGTCGTCAAGGAAGCCCAGCACCGGCACATGGTCGGCAATCAAATCTTCTGGTTTGGCAAAATAGGCCAGTGCAGATAATACATCCAGTTTTTCTTCCGCCGTTAAATCCCACTCGCTGTCTTCCACCATTGCTACTAACAGCTCAAGCTGTTTAAGACGGCTGGCAACAAAGTCCGGCACCTGATGTTGTACTTCACCAGCAAGCTTGCGGGCAGCAGCCAATATTTCAGTCTGGCTCAGCTTGCTCACCGATTGTTGGGTTTTTTGCATTATTGCGCGGAAGTATTCGAGATCCTGATCCTGCAGTTCAAAACTTATATTCAGTGCCATGGTAAATTCCCTTATTTTTAGAATGATCAACAAGCTGTTGCAGACAAAAATCGCTTAAAGCTTGCTCGATTATGGTGGATTCTCTTACATAAATTCAACAAAATAATGCAACCATTGGCAATGAACAAATTGCAGCGGGTTTTGCTTTTTTCAGGGCCGATCACTCCAGGCAAAAAACAATACCTGAACCCAGATCTGGAGGGCGTGCCCGCCGGTACTATTCACACTGTGAGGTCACAAATGTGCTCAAACACATAGGTGACAGTGTTTTGCACGCAGTAAATCAGCGACGGTTTGCTTGATGCCAGCGGCATAGTTACCCCAGCTACAAGCTGAAAATATTATTACCTGATGTCCTAAGTGTAAACTGATAAAAATCAGCATATTAGGGCAATACTGCATAACATTCAGCCACGCCTTGCCACAAAAATTCAGAAAAAATTCCGCCTCTTTATTGACCTTCTGCTGTTATACAAATACTCTCTGTAAGCGCTTTCAGAAAATGCAATTGCCATAGAAACCCTGAAAGTTCAGCAATGATGTACCGACAAAACCGGTTCAACCGGCTTGCGGCATAAAAAAATAAATCAACAGGACAAGCGACATGAAAAAACGAACACCTTTGGCCGGAGCCTACTGGGCTGGCTTGTTGCCTGCGCTCTTGTGGGGCTGTGGTGGTGGTAGTGAAACCAGCACTGATCTCGCCGCAGTAGATGTAAGCAAACCCACTACAGGCTGGGCTTTGGTCTGGAGTGACGAATTTAACGGCCAGACGGTGGACGATAAAAAATGGAACTTTGAAGTGAATTGTGCCGGTGGTGGCAATAACGAAAAACAATGTTACACCGCCGACAAAGACAACGCCTTTATCAAAGAAGGCATGCTGAATATAGTGGCAAAACCTGCACCAGAGGGTGCGGAAAAACCTTATACCTCGGCCCGCCTCACCACCAAAAATAAAGCCGATTTTAAATATGGCCGTTTTGAAATGCGCGCCAAATTGCCATCAGGGCAGGGCAGCTGGCCGGCGTTCTGGATGATGCCAACCGACTCAGTGTATGGTGATTGGCCACGTTCCGGCGAAATTGACATTATGGAAGCGGTCAACCTGAAAGTGACAGGTGCCGATGGCAAAACCGAAGCCAATGTGCATGGCACTTTGCATTACGGCAAAACCTGGCCAAACAATGTCAGCTCAGGCAAAGCTTATGCACTGCCTGGTGGCAAAAACCCGGCTGATGATTTCCATACTTATGCCGTTGAATGGCAACAAGGTGAAATCCGCTGGTATGTCGACGACTATTTATACGCCACTCAGCGTCAGTCTGAAGTGCGTTACAACAGCAAACAACAGGCTGTAGGTTTAAAACACCGCGGTTGGTTTACCGAATATTTTGACCAAATCAGTGGCAAGCTCACCACCTTCTGGAGCAGCGCGCCTTTTGATCAGAAGTTTTTCCTGATTTTAAACAACGCTGTAGGCGGTAACTGGCCGGAAAACGTCAATAACAAAGGTATAGACGCTGCCGCTTTTGCCAATGGCCAGTCTTATGTTGTTGATTATGTTCGGGTGTACGAATGTGCCGCCAACCCTGCTACCGGCAAAGGTTGTGAAACCATCAGAGCAGGTTACGACAAAGCTGACGACGCGCTGGTTGAAGGTAAAGCGCCAATACCAGTGCCACCCTCAGACGGGGTTGCCCGTAATCTGGTGATTTTTGACAATGCCGCCAATCCAAACTGGCCAGGCTGGGACTGCTGTGGTGGCAGCACACCCACAGTGGTGAATGACCCAAACCGCGGTGGCGTGATGGAATTTAAAGTTGGCGCAGCGCCAACGGTCAATGGTTTTATCAGCCGTGCTGAATTTATTAAAGACGCAGCCGGTGTACCTTCGCCTTTTGACGCTTCGCCTTTATTGGCTACAGGCAGTTTAAGTTTTGCCATGCAGCTGGTATCAGCACCCAATAACCCGGCAGCGGCCTGGAAAGTGAAAGTTGAAAGCAATAATGCTGCTACTGCGGTCGAGCTCGATATTACCGCCAGTACTGAAGGCAAAACCCCTGCAGTAGGCGTGTGGCAAACCTATACCTTCCCGCTGAAACAACTGGCAGACGCTGGCCTTGATTTATCGGCTATTGATGTGGTGATGATTTTCCCGGCCTGGGGCAGTGGTGAAGGTGCAGTGTACCGGGTGGATGATGTCAAAATTGCCGCTGCCATCAGTTCACCTGAGCTGGTGTTGTTTAAAGATCAGAAAAACACCGACTGGCCTATGTGGGACTGTTGTGGTGGCTCAACGCCGACCGAAGAGATGGACGATGCAGCCCATGGCATCACAGCAGAATTTAAAATTGGGGCCGCCCCTACAGTGATGGGTTTTATTACCCGTGCCGCCAACGGCGGTGGTGCCAAACCTTTTGATGCCACTGCTTTACAACAAAAAGGCATCTTCCGTTTTGAGATGAAAGTGCTGAACGGCACTGCCAACCCGGCTGCAGCCTGGAAGTTTAAAGTAGAGTCAAACAATGGTGCCGAAGCTGTTGAGCTGGATTTAACTGCCAGCACCGAAGGCAAAGCACCAGTCACCGGCCAATGGCAAACTTATAGTTTCAGCATTGCTGAACTAGCCGCCAAAGGGCTGGACATCAGCGCCATAGACGTGGTGATGGTGTTCCCGGCATGGGGTGAAGGCAATGGTACTGTGTATCGTATTGATAACGCCCGCTTTTTTGACCCAACAGCCACGCCGGTTTCTGGCCTGAATTTGTTCAGTGATGCAGCAGCAACGCAGTGGAAAATCTGGGATTGTTGTGGTGGCTCCACGCCAACAGTGGAAGATGACGACGCTACTCACGGTAAAGCCGCCCAGTTTATGATTGGTGCTGCACCAACAGTGATGGGCCTGCTGGCGGACGATAAAGTGTATTACGACGCCACGGCTTTATTGGAAACCGGTGTAGTGCGTTTTGAGCTGAAAGTGATTACGCCGCCGTCGAACCCTGACGCCCAGTGGTTGTTTAAAATTGAAGCTTTTGATGCTGCAACAGCGGTCGAGTTGAAACTGAGTGACAGTCTGGAAGGCAAAACGCCTGTGACAGGTCAGTGGCAGACTTATACCTATAAGCTCAAAGACTTAGCCGACAAAGGCCTGGATGTCAGTGCCATAGATGTACTGATGGTATTTCCGGCATGGGGCAGCGGCAATGGTGCCGTGTACCGGCTGGACAATGTGGCTATTGCGGCTGAATAACAGCAGCAGAACATAACAATATCACCACAGGCCGGCACTGGCTGTGCCTGTGGTTAGAAGAGATACGCGAACAAAGCCAGAAGTGCCATGGGCACCAGATAAAAAATGGCTTTGGGAAGCAACAACATCACAGGTTGAATTATGCATACAGCAATTTTCACAAAAAGCCGCATCGCGACAGCCATGTCGCTGGCATTGGCCGGCACCTTGTCCTGGCCTGCTCTGGCGCAGCAAACGGATGCCACCGCCACAGCTAAAAGCGAAGAAAAAGTAGAAGTTATTGAAATTAAAGGTATTCGCGGCAGTTTAATTCGTTCTATGGATATTAAACGCGAAGCCAATGGTGTAGTAGATGCCATTTCAGCCGAAGAAATGGGTAAGTTCCCTGACACCAACCTGGCCGAATCGCTACAACGTATTACCGGTGTGTCGGTGAGCCGCGCCAATGGTGAAGGCAGTCAAATTACCGTACGCGGTTTTGGCCCCGATTTTAACCTGGTTACTTTAAACGGCCGCCAGATGCCGGGTACAGGTTATACCCGCTCTTATAATCTGGAAAATTTATCCTCAGAAGGCGTCAGTGCGCTGGAAGTGTATAAAACCGCCCGAGCCGAAAACCCAAGTGGTGGCCTTGGCGCTACTGTCAATATTATTACCACCAAACCGCTGAATAACCCGGGTCAACATGCGTCTGTTTCGGCCAAAGGCATTTACGACAGCTCCAATAAAAAGGGCGACGATGTAACGCCTGAGTTCGCGCTGGTGGTCAGTGACACTATGCTCGATGACAAATTTGGTGTGGCTTTGTCGTTTTCACATCAGGAACGTGATTTCCAGAAACAACAAGCCAATATTCAGGGCTGGCAAGCCAATGTGGCGCTGCCGAATAATCTGGCCGCCGACAAAATCAAAGACGCCAGACCACTGGGTGCTGATGGTAAACCAGGCGGCAATTATTATTTCCCCAAAGACATGAACTACAGCATTGAAGATGTTGAGCGCGAACGCAGCAATGGTCAGCTGACCTTCCAGTTTGCGCCTGTTGACAACTTTGTTGCCACTTTGGATTACACCGCCAGCCGTGCTATGACTGGCAGCGAAAGTATTGGCTGGGGTATTTGGAACGAATTTGGCGGCAATATTAATGCTTATGAACTGGACGCCAACGGTACTGCTTTATATGCCGATATCAGCGGCAACGACGGTTCTTTTACCGCCAATAAAGGCAGTACTGAAGTAAAAGCTGACTCTGTCGGTTTAAATCTGGATTGGCAATTACACGAAGATTTTGGCCTGAGTTTTGATTACCACGACTCCAGCAATAAAACCGACAACGGCGCCGACAAGGGCCTGGGCAGTCAGGGGCAGGTGATTTTGGGTTCAGATCAGCTGCTCAGCAAAGTGTATGATTTTCGCCAGGGTGAAGTTCCGCATGCCATGGTGTATTGGAAAAACGGCACTGACGAGTTAAAAGCCGGTGAAATTGACTCCAACTTCAGTCAGTTTATTCATTCACCCGGTGAAGCCAAAATTAAACAAGCGCAGCTGGACAGTGAGTGGAACAACAATATATTCAGTCTGCCGCTGAGCAAAGTGAATTTTGGTATCGCCCGCACTGAACAAACCATGGGCGGTCATCAGGGCTGGAGTGGTTTACGTGGTGGTCCTGGTTTTAATCCGGCTTATCCACAAATTTTCCCGGACGCCATGTTTGTGCGTCACAGCACCAGTGACTTCCTCGACGCTTTTAACGGCGGTGGCAGCGCACTTAAACCCCATTATTACTACAGCTACAGTTTTGACGAAGCAGTGGCACGGCAGCTTGCGTTTTTAACCGCCGATGTGATGGGCGCCGATGTGTATTCGATTGACCCTTATATTGACGGTATCGACAGCGAAAGCAGTGTTGAAGAAAAAACTGACTCTGTGTATTTGCAGTCGCAGTGGGAAGGCGAATGGCTCGCTACCCCAATGTGGCTGAATGTGGGTGTACGCTACGAAAAAACGGATGTGACAAGTTTAGTGCGCCAGCGGGTGGAAACTCAGGTGAACTGGGAAAGTGCCTCAGAGTGGATCACCCAGTATCAGCAAGGTGGCAGCGCCAACTTCCTGGAACAAAGCGGTGAACACGATGTGGTGTTGCCAATGTTCGATTTTAAAGCAGAGCTGACCGACGATCTGGTAGCGCGTTTTTCCTGGGGTAAAAGTATTTCCAGAGCGCCACTTGGCTTTTTGGCCGGCGGCAGAAGTTTAAGCGGCAGCCCTAAACCAGGTGCCCGCAGTGGTGGTCAGGGCAATACCAATTTGTTGCCTTTTGAATCGACCAACCTGGATTTAAGTCTGGAATATTATTACGCCGAAGGCAGTTACGCTGCTGTTGGCTGGTTTAAAAAGGACGTGGATAACTTTATTCAAACCACCATCACTGAAACCACCATTGAAGGCCTACGCGATATTCTTAATGGCCCACGTTATTTAAAAGCAGTGGCCGATATTACTGCCCGTGGCGAGCAGCCAACCAGCACCGCCATTTTTGAGCAGATGCTGGCCAACGGCAATGGCAACAGTGAAGGCAAAATTGAGCCGGCTGCCGATGATCCGCTGATGGTGTGGAATATCAGCCAACCGGCCAATACCGACAGTAAATCTGTGGATGGTGTGGAAGTGGCGATGCAACACCTGCTGTGGGACACAGGTTTTGGTGTCGGCGCCAACGCCACTTTTGTGCAGGGCGATGTGGAGTTTGACGTCACCAGCCTGCAACAACAGGCACCACTGACCGGTTTAAGCGATTCCGCCAACTTACAGCTGTTTTATGAAAACTACGGCTGGTCGGTGAAAGTAACTTACACCTGGCGCGACAAATACCTGATTGGGGTAGGTCAGGCGCAAGGTTCGTCCGATGCACCACCACAATTTGCCAAAAGTTATGGCCAGTGGGACTTAAGCGTGAACTACGACGTGACACCAGAGCTGACGGTATTTTTTGAAGGTATTAACCTGAACGACGAAACCGAACGTGGTTACGGCCGTTACGAAGAGCAGTTCCTGTTCGCCCGCCAATACGGCCCGCGTCTGACGTTGGGCATGAGGTATGCGCTGGAATAACAGCTGGAATAACAATATGTTAGCAGGCTAATCCTGTTCTGTATTTCTTTGTAAAAGCCACCTTCAGCTGACCCTTAAGGTGGCTTTTTGTTTTCTTGGTTTTGCCTTCAACGCCTGTTTACCCATTGTTAAAATGTGCCAGCAGCAATGCAGTCAATTGGCTATACAGCACACAACTAACTGTCTACACTGGCATTTTGTGGTTGTGGGAAAGCTAAAAAATGAGCCAGCTGAATCTGAATCGCCCCGATGAATTACAACGCGACTGCGTTGATGATTTTTTTGAAGATTTCCGTGATGCCTACGAGCAGTGTGAAAGCACTTTGCTGGAGCTGGAGCAGCGCCCGCAACAGCCTGAACTGCTGCATGGTATTTTCCGGGTGGTGCATACCATCAAAGGTAACCTGGGTTTTATCGGTTTATTTTCGCTTATTCCGCTGCTGCAATCTTTAGAAGATGTGCTGGACGATATCCGTAAAGGCCATATGGCGTATGACAGCGCACTTTGTGATGTGATTCAGCTGACGCTGGACCGCACCAGGCAATGGGTAGAGGCCAGTATTCACGATAGTGCCAAACCTATGACAACAACTGCTTTACAGCAAATTTGTCAGCGTTTAACCGGCCTGACCAGCGTGGATCAGCGTTCCCGCGATTTACGGATCCGGCAGGTGCTGGGTTTGCTGGAGCCAAATCACCCGCAAGCGCTGGCGATTAAAGATGAAGTACCGGAGCTGGTCAGCAGCAGCGTGAGCGCGCCTGACGGTACAGCGCAAAAAAGTGCATCAGCGGTGGATGCCTGCAGGCGGTTATTGCAGTATTACCGCATCCGGATGGACGCCGACCTTGAGTTTTTTATTCAGTTATTGCCAGCGCTGGAAGAGCGCCACCCCAACTGGCAAGGCCGCGCGGCACGGCAGCTGTTTTTAGCTTTGGAAATGAACCGTCTTGCAGGCGGCAAGGTAGACCAGCTGCAGTTGGTGGTGGCCGTGATGCTGCACGATATTGGCATGGCGTTTTTGCCTTTGCAGATGTTGGACGCGCAGGGCCGCGCCGATCCGGCGCAGCTGAGTGTCTGGCAACGCCATGTCGAAATGGGCGCGTCTTTGGTGGCCAGTTCACCACGCTGGCAAGACGCCGCCGCCATGATTTGGCAACACCACGAACAGCAGGACGGCAGCGGTTTTCCACACCAGATGGCTGCTGAAGATATCAGCGACGGTGCGCGCTTATTGCGTATTGTTGATGAATTTGATTTGTTAACCAGTCAGCAGCAGGCGCAGGAAACCAATAACAGGCAACTGATTAAAGCTTTGGTGGACATTAGTCAGGGCTCTGGCAGCAAGTTCGACCCGTTTTGGGTGTCGATGCTGAACGAAGCGGTGAAGCTGCATAAACAACATTTTCAGCGTTAGGGTGGCGGGTTTGCAGCAAAAACGCCTGCCAGCCTGAGCTATCCAAATCACTGTTATTTAAATAAAAAAGCTCACCTGGGTAACACTTGGGTGAGCTTTTTTGTTGCTTTAAATCAGTGACTTAAATTGTGTTCGTGCTGCGGAGTTGAAGTGAGCAGCTGCATGGTGTTGTGTTACAACCTGCCGCTATGACGATGGTTATAAATACGGATCGTCATTAAAAGCAAAATTGTGGCAATCAAAGCACTGCTGGCGTGGTGCATCAGCAAATGCCCCATCATAAAAGCCGGCACATCCTGCCAACCGTCGATAAACAACATTTTCAGCAGCAACAACAAATAAGCCGCCAGATGCAGGTAAATGCCGGTACGGAAAATTTGCCCAATTCTGTGTTGCAGCGGCTGACTGAGGTTTGTGCCAAAAAGCCGCAGCAATACTAAAGCAATCACACAAAGACCCAGAGTCACCAGGCCTAAACCCAGCAAAGAGGTTTTTACCACCACGGCACTGGCGATATACCAAGGCAACATTTTTGTTTTCTCCTTTTATAGCAATTACTTATTTGTGGCACTTCAGGCTTGGCTATTGACGATAGCTGCGCTTTGGGGCCTGCGGCTTAATGGCGCGGATTTTACTTCAAGCCAGTAGGGTTGTCTTTCGTCAGAAGCCTGTGGCATCGCATTTTAAAAGCGGTTTCGCCGCAAGGGCGAGCTACTTTCTTTGCTGACAAAGAAAGTAGCCAAAGAAATCACCCGGGGTACGGTTCACACTCATAGGTGACACTTTAGTTCAACCACATAGGTAACACTTCTCTGGATGAAATTAACCACATCCGGAGGAGATTATGCCGTGGAATGAGGTGAAGCCTATGGA
>NZ_JAVBXS010000055.1 GCF_030824435.1 Rheinheimera sp. | reverse complement strand
CGAGTCCGTCCGTATCTATAATACCCGCCGTCCTCACCTTGCACTAAAATACAAAACGCCCGATGAAGTGCATCGGGCGTTTTAATGAAATAAGGGTCAACTTATTTCAGGACTAGTCATATGGCAGCATCAACTGCAGTTTGATGCAGCAAAATGCACTGCATTAACCCTCATAGGCACTGGTTTTAACCTGGCAATAAAAAAGACGACTTTAGGCCGCCTTTTATATTCATCATGCCGTTATAGCCCTTTTGTCTGTTATGGCAAAGCTGCTTCAAAACTTAAAGTCATGCCTTCCCGTACTTTGTCGGCCAGTTCAGACTGGCTATCCGCCTGATAAGAGGCTTCCAGCAAATAACGGCCGGCAACTGGCGCGGTAAAGACAAATTTGCCGCTGTTGTCGGTTGTATGGTGTTTACGTTCAGGATCGTTGCGGTACAACTCACCCTCACGGGATAAATCCAGTTCAACGCCGGCAGCTGCTTTGCCATTCATCAGAAAAGTCACTGTCACCTCTTCACCGGCAACAATGTCGGCCGGGTGACGGTCAAACTGAAATTCCAGACCTTGGTTGCTCAGTGCCAGTACAGTGTCAGTTGGTTTATTCACAGTGACAAAAGCCATAGCGCGGCTGTTGCCCTGAGTGGTCATTATTTTAGTTGCGCCTTTTGGCAACTGAGCTTCGCGCTCTTTTTTGTTAACCATCAAACGTTTACGTTCACCGTTTAATTCGTAGCTGGTGAAATAACGCATGCCGTTGCCAAGCTCCAGCCGGTAAGTACCGTCAGTAACCAGTTCTACATCGGCCTGAGATTTACGTTTACCCTGATAAACAGCGGCAGGTTTTACTTTGGAACCATCAGGTAAATACACATAAAAAGCATCAAGGGGAATGCCTTTGTCCACCTGAAAGGTCATGTTGGAAGCTGAAACATCCACACTAACAAAACTGCCGGTTTTTGATTGCACATAATGTGAAGGCACCACAGTCAGGGTATGTGCCGAAAGTTGAGCGGCAAAAAGTGCCAACCCCAGTGCCGTTGTTTTTGCCATTGCCATCTTAATTTGCTCCTTTGGTTAATATAATCTGGCCAATTTCAGTGCCTGCTTTGACGTTAATGTCCACAACGCTGCCGTCCCAGGTAAAAGCCTGTTTCACCAGATTACGGCCACCATGTTCACGGGCAGCTTCCACCACCAGCAAATATTGGCCCTGGGCCACAGCAACACCTTTGTCGTCCATGCCATCCCAGCTCAGCTGATATTGACCAGGGCCTTTAGTGGCGCCGGTGCGCGCGTCCACCAGTGGCTGATCAGCACGGCCGGTTTTGCGCCAGAACCTGCGTAAATCTTTGATCCAATCCGGTTTTTCCCGCCAGATTTCAATTAAACGCACTGGCTTTTCTTTGGCATCTTCCACCCATACCGCCACATAAGGCCGGTGATAAGGGCCATGCTCAGGCTTGGGTAATTCCAGCTGAATATTGAGCGAACCCGCTGTGGCTGCACCACTGGCCATTAACAATGCCAAAACAAGAGGAGCAAACTTCATGACCTGATTTCCTTTTTTCCGGTGAATACCAATATCAACAGTGACTTGTTCAAAACCCGTTTTCCCAAAGCAAATAACGGGCTTTTGCCAGGCGCTTAGGCTTTTAATGCAGCGCTGTCAGATAAGCCACCAGCAGCAACAACACGCCAAAAAGCGCGGTATTGATGCCACTGCGCCGGCGTGACGGCTGGCGCCATAACAAATAAAAACCACTGATGCCAAACAGCAGGCAGGCAATGGCCGTGATATCAATCAGCCATTTCCAGCTGGCACCGGCATAACGGCCTTTATGCAAATCGTTCAGAAGCGCCAGAGTGCCGGCATATTCAGTAGTCAGCTCTACCCTGCCCGTTTCCAGCTCAATCAGCACCGAGCTGTAACCGGCCGGTCTTTTAAAATCCAGCTCCAGCAGCTGTTCGTCGGGTTCAACACTAAAGTTAAATACCGCGCCCTGTACCTGATGTTCATCACGCAACCACAAAGCAATTTTTTCGGCTTGTATGGCCTGTTGCAGCTGGTCTTCTGTCCATGGCAGTTGTTTCAGTTGCTCCGGCAGCTGTAATTCCAGCGCTTTAGATTCTGCGCCTAAGCTACTTTGCCAATCCGGATGATTCAGCGTGATACCGGTGGCCGCAAAAAACAGCAGCAACACCAGCACCAGCATGGAGCTATAGATATGCAATAAACGGATAAATTTGCTGACTTGAGCGCTGTGCGCCCCTGAGCTCACTACAGACAAAAGCAACCTGACCACTGATATAAAATCGATACGCAAATCTTACTGAGAACTCTTCTCATTTGCAACAAGTGAAATGCAGCAAACCCGATCTTTACCTGATTTTTACGTTGTTGAGCTCAGGCTATCGCAGCTAGTATCAACAGGATGCTCTGACAATTATGAGAACCCCGATGGACAAAAAAGCAGAACTAACCACACTGCAACATCAATTGGCTTTGTTGCAACAAGCAATGGGCCGACAACAACAAAGTGCGGTGATTGTGCTGGAAGGTGTGGACGCAGCAGGTAAAGGTGGCATTATCCGCCGTATTGGCTGGTGCCTCGACCCTCGCTGGTTGCACGTCTGGCCTATCAGCGCGCCCAATGAAAACGAACGCCAGCAACACTGGTTGCAAAGATTCTGGCAAAGGTTGCCGGAACGCGGGCACTGGGCAGTGTTTGACCGCTCCTGGTATGGCCGGGTGCTGGTAGAAAGAGTAGAAGGTTTTTGTGCTGAAACCGCCTGGCAACGCGCTTACCGGCAAATTAATGAATTTGAAGCTTGTTTGCAGGACGAAGGGATTCGGCTGGTCAAAATCTGGTTAGATATTTCGGCTGAAGAACAGCTCAACCGCTTTCGCCAGCGTTTTGCAGATCCGGCCAAAACCTGGAAACTCACAACCGAAGATTTACGCAACAGAGCACGCTGGCAGGAGTATCAGCTTGCCAAACAGCAGATGCTGACACAAACCAGCACCGCCAATGCGCCCTGGCATCTGATTAACGGTAATGATAAACAACAGGCCAGGCTGGACTGCTTTAACTTATTGCTGACAGAGTTGCGCACCGGTGTTGATTTAACGCTGCCGGAACAACCGGCTTTATTTCGCGACTTTTTTGCGAACAACTAAAGACACAACCAAACCAACCAGGCGCGGCACAATAAACAGCAACGCCGCAAACAACCACAACCCCCAACAGCGCTTGTGACAAACAAATAAGGAGCCAGCAGGCTCCTTATTCAGTGACAACGGGCAAAAGCCTGGCTGAAGTTTCAGCCATCAACTTTTTATTGGGTTTGCGCCAAAGCTTCTAATACTTCACGTGGCTCAACTTCAGGGCCGTTTAACGACTCGTCCCAGTTGGTGCCAATCAGCACACCGTCTTCGTACATTTCTTTCAGCCAACCTTCACAGAATACGTCCAGTGCAATAGGTTCAGGTTTGTATTCAGACCATTCTTCGCTGCAATGTAACTTTGCGGCGGCTTCGTTTGACCAGAATGGCATCACGTCAGTGTCTTCAAAATCAACCGACTCTACCACCAGCAAATCTTCACCATGGGCCAGCACCCAAACCTGGCCCTGGGTACGAGCTTCGGCAATAAACTCTTGAAAAACAGGATCATTAATGTACTCAGACATGGCGCTTTCCTTATAGATAGATAAAAGAAGTTGCAAAGAAATTTGCAATAGATGTGCTATTAGACCAGAAAGTTAGCATTGCTGGCGAATTTAATTGCACATGCTTTGTTGCCAGCTTTGGTTGCTGAAAAAAATAACGTACAATTTGGCCACGATTTTTCAGTTCAGGATGAAAGCGTTATGGCGCAGTTTATTTATTCAATGTACCGGGTGTCGAAAGTAGTACCACCCAAAAGAACCATTCTTAAAGACATTTCTCTGTCGTTTTTCCCTGGCGCCAAAATTGGTGTGTTGGGTTTAAACGGTTCGGGTAAATCTACTTTGCTGCGCATTATGGCCGGCATCGACAAAGAATTTGAAGGTGAAGCCAAACCGCTGGCCGGCACCAAAATTGGTTATCTGCCGCAAGAGCCGGTGCTTGATATGAGCAAAACTGTGCGTGAAGTGGTAGAAGAAGCCGTTGCTGACGTCACTTACGCTCTGAGCCGCCTGGATGCTGTTTACGCTGCTTATGCCGATGAAAATGCTGACTTTGACGCTTTAGCCCGTGAACAAGGTGAGCTGGAAGCCATTATTCAGGCCAAAGACGGCCACAACCTCGACAATATTTTAGAACGCGCCGCTGATGCTTTGCGTCTGCCGCCATGGGATGCGCGTATTGACGTGCTGTCGGGTGGTGAACGCCGCCGTGTTGCCATTTGCCGTTTGCTGCTGGAAAAACCAGACATGCTGCTGCTGGACGAACCGACTAACCACTTGGACGCCGAATCTGTGGCCTGGTTAGAACGTTTCCTGCACGATTACCCAGGCACTGTGGTTGCCATCACGCACGACCGTTATTTCCTCGACAACGTGGCTGGCTGGATTTTAGAGCTGGACCGTGGTGAAGGTATTCCATGGGAAGGTAACTACTCTTCCTGGCTAGAGCAAAAAGACGCCCGCCTGCAGATGGAAGAAAAAACCGAAAACGCCCGCCAGCGTTCTATTAAACAAGAACTGGAATGGGTGCGTACCAATCCAAAAGGCCGTCATGCCAAGTCAAAAGCACGGATGGCGCGTTTTGAAGAATTACAAAGCCAGGAATTCCAAAAGCGTAACGAAACCAATGAGTTGTTTATTCCGCCAGGACCACGTTTAGGCGACAAAGTGCTGGAAGTGACCCACTTACGCAAATCTTATGGCGACCGCGTGCTGATTGACGACTTAAGTTTCAGCATTCCTAAAGGTGCCATTGTTGGCATTATCGGTGCCAACGGCGCCGGTAAATCAACGCTGTTCCGGATGATTTCAGGCACTGAGCAGCCGGACAGCGGCACTATTTCGTTAGGTGAAACAGTGCAGTTGGCCAGCGTGGACCAGTTCCGCGACAATATGAATCCAAAAAACACCGTCTGGCAGGAAATTTCCAACGGTCAGGACATGCTGCAAATTGGTAATTTTACGATTCCAAGCCGGGCTTACGTCGGTCGTTTTAACTTTAAAGGCAATGACCAGCAGAAGTTTATCGGTGAGTTATCCGGTGGTGAGCGTAACCGCGTGCATTTAGCCGCGCTGCTCAAAGCCGGCGGCAACATGCTGTTACTCGATGAACCCACCAACGATTTGGACGTAGAAACCCTGCGGGCACTGGAAAACGCCATTCTGGACTTCCCAGGCTGTGCCATGGTGATCTCGCACGACCGCTGGTTCCTTGACCGTATCGCCACTCATATTCTGGATTACCGCGACGAAGGCAAAGTAAACTTCTTCGAGGGTAACTATTCAGACTATGAAGCCTGGATAAAAGCCACTTATGGCGCAGCGGCGCTGGAGCCGCACCGTATTCGCTACAAGAAAATTTAAGCTGCGCTTGGCGGCTTACTTATAACGCTGCAGGTTCATTGGCAGCAAAGAGCTTTGAAAATCCCTGCTTCGCGGGGATTTTTTATTTGTGCTTTTTAATGCCTGCGGCATGGCATCAAAAAACTCGACAATGCCACGCAGCAACCAAAAAACCAAAATAAAAAAACCATCTCCGGTGGAGATGGTTTTGAATAGCTATTCAGCAACAAGGGCTGTCGCCCTGCGGCCAAAGTGCCCTAGTGCCCCCAGCCTTTACCATAACGGTCAAAGGTAAAGGTTTTATCCTTAATAGTGCCACCCGGAAACTGCAGCCTTTTGTCGGTCTGGGTGTGAAACTCAAGGCCTTTGCTTTCCTGCTTAATGCCATTGCCTTTACCAGATGCACTGAGCAACTGGATAGGCACGGCAGCAAGAATATTCAGCACCCCGGCTTGCACATCGCCGTCGCAGGCGGTCCAGGTTTCATTATCAATCTGAATAGTGACGTTGTAAGCAACACCACCACCGCTGACTACTGCAAACTCTTCATCAACAAACCAGACCATTTAGCTGCCCTGCCTCATCAGTTCTTTTACAGAAGCGGTAGCAACCCCCAGCAGAATATAAACGCCGATTGGGCTGCTGGTTTTCACCGTGATGGTATTGTCATTGTTGTGGGTGACAGTAGTGGTGCTACCGCCACTGGCCTCAGCCACAAAAAATGGCCAGAAACCACCTTCAGCCGCACTTTGCAGTTTGGTCACCTCTTCCGACGAAAAAGTGGCAGTGGAGCTCATAGTCAGATTGATATTGTCGGCCAGAAACAGTTTGGTCACTACCCGGTTAAAGGTACCATTGTCACCAAAATATTTATTCCAGTCGGCGGCGCGGCTCCAGACTGTGGCGTCGTTGGGCGAGGTAAAAGCCCGTAGCAATGCATCAGGTGAATACCAGGCGCCATATTTCACGCCGGCCACATTAAAACCCTGGCCTATAGCCACTGGCCCTACATCCACCGACACCTGACGGCAGCTGAAATTCAGGTTAAAACCACTGCTGACAAAGGTTTGTGATTCATTGCTGTAAGAGGTTTCGTTGCCAAGCTCAAAAATATCAAACAAAAAGCCAAAAGAACCTTCGGCCCAGGTGTGGGATAAATCTGCGCTCTTTTCCAGATTGGAGATCTGGAAAGAACAAGGTGACGGGTTATTAAACGCAATAGCTACATTGGCTGATGGTGGGGTAAAACCATAAGGATTGCCATTGTTGGAATGCCAGAGTGCAACAGCCACAGACACCGGATTATCAATTTCCTGGGTCAGCGCCGTGACACCAGCTTCAACAGTGCCGGATGGGATCTGGTCAATCACTCCCCATTTTCGCATCAGCGCCTGTTGAGAACTCAACAGTTTGTCCGGGCTGGAAAAATCCAGAGAGGCTGAATTCTGTGACTGATATTGCAGCCAGCTGGACGCATAAGCGCTGCCCAAAGCATTACTGACATAAGAAGGTGACACCAGGCCGTTCAGCACATTGCCATAGTTGCCTTTATAAGTGTTGATCGGGTTACCACTAAATGAATTATTCAGGCTTTGCAGCGGAATGCTGTCTGCAACTGAGTTCAGCGTTGGCTGATCCATCACCTGAGTACTGCCTGTAGCCACCTGAAAACCATTGGGGTTATTCAGTTGATTTGCCAGCTGCTGATAATAAAGGCCAGCGAGGTTAGCTAACAGATTTTGTGCCATGGGTTTTATTCTCCTGAAAAGTTGGCGAAAGGGACGAAATGCTATTCGTCACGGTCTGCCCTTTTGCTCATGCAGGTGCATCACAACACCAACCTCTGATGAACAGCAGGTTCAGCCGCGGATTGGGTATGGCATAAAGTTTTAAAAAAAATGGCTGGAAAAATGCGCAGATATTGATATTTCCATTATGGAAACATGATATAAAAATAAAAAAAGCCGACGGAAAATTGATACGAATTTAACTGATTGATTGGCAGCGGCATTATCAGGCTCAGCCACAATCATAAAATTTAAACCCGGTTTGCAGCCTCAGTTCTGTTGACAACTTCGGGGCAAAATATGGCTGTTGTGCTGGTGATGTACCTCCTGCCATGTTACCAGCGGCACTTTAAAGGCTGCAGCTGGCTTATGGCAAACAAGCAGCTTACTGCGACTCAGTTAACCCCAGCTGCATCACTGCTTGTAGCTCAGCTGAACCTTCAACCTGCTGATAAGCCTGGCGCAGGCGTTGCACCAGTTGTGCATCCGAGCCTTTTTTCATGGCTATCCAGCTATGTAATTCAAGTTCCGGCACAAAAAGCACAAACTGGATATCGTTGTTTTGCAGCTGATGTTTATGCAACATGTCCTGCACTGCAGCCGGGTCATCAATCATCAGATCAAGTTTGCCGTTCACCAATAAACGCCAGGTTTCCAGCACATCAGGTTGCAACTGCAGTTGTCCGGCCGGTTGTTTTGCCACATTTTTCAGCCATTCAGCGGAAAAATCTTCACGCTGCGCTCCCACCACATAACGATGAATATCACTTAGTTTTTCCACCTGAATATCGGTGCGGGACGCTAATTTAAGAAAACCAAATTTATAACTGGCTACTTTGCCAATCCAGTCAAATTGTTGTTCCCGTTCCGGGGTGCGGGCCATATTGTAAATCAACACATTGGGGGTGGTGGCGGCGAGGCGGTAAGCCCGCGCCCAGGGATATACTTCATATTGTGGGGTCAGGGCTGCATGTTTGAGCATCAGCTCTACCACCGCAGTGCTGAGGCCGCCCACTTTGTTATTGTTGTAAGTCTGGTGAGGTGGTGACAACTCCAGCACCACCCGCAGACTTTCTGCTTTTAATGGCAGCGCTAACCACAGGCTGCAGAACAATATATTTAACCACAGCAGCCTTTGCTTTAACCCAAGCTTTGTTTTCACTGGTAACTGCCAATACGTCAATGCCCGATAGTTCTACCTTAATCAGCAGATAAGACAAAGGCAACCCGAAGTTGCCTTTGTTTAAATATCCACCAGCAAGAACTGGCTGTGTTGCGGTTATTTCAGCACTGTTATTTGAGAACAGCAGCCACAGCTTTGGCAAAATAGTCGATATTGCTGTGGTTTAAACCGGCGATACTCACCCGGCTTGAACCCACCATATAGATGCTGTATTCAGAGCGCAGACGGTCAATTTGTTCTTTGTTAATGCCAAGGAAGCTGAACATACCGTGTTGTTTGGTGATAAAACTAAAATCCTGTTTGACCCCTTCAGCGGCCAGTTTGTCGATGATCAGCTGACGGTAGTCGTTAATGCGGTTACGCATAGTGGCCAGTTCCTGATGCCATAAAGCGGTCAGCTCCTGACTGTCCAGAATATGGCTGACAATAATAGCGCCATGCGCCGGTGGCATTGAATAAATGCTACGTACTACGGCCAGCAGGTTCGAACGGGCGATGTCCGTGGTTTTTTTGTCACTGGCCACCACAGAAACTGCACCAATACGCTCACGGTATAAACCAAAGTTTTTCGAGCACGAGGTACATAAAATCAGCTCTTCCACTTCATTGGCGAGGTGACGCAGGCCTTTGGTGTCTTCGTCCAGACCTAAACCAAAACCCTGATAAGCCATATCCACCAAAGGAGTAAAACCTTTTTCTTTGGCAAGAGCCGCAAAACGCTGCCACTGGGCAAAGTTTAAATCCATGCCACTTGGGTTGTGACAACAAGCGTGCACCAGCACCACGTCACCGGCCGGCACTTGCGAAAGGTCAGCAAACATTTGCTCTTCTTTCAGGCCTTTGGTGTCATAGTCGTAATACGCATATTCTTTAACTTTTAAGCCAGCGGCCTGAAACATCGAAATATGGTTGGCCCAGGTTGGGCTGGTGACCCAAATGGTGGCATCCGGGTTGGCTTTTTTAATAAATTCAGCTGCAACACGCAAAGCACCGGTACCGCCAGGGGTGTGGGCTGTGGTGGTTCGGCCTTCCAGCAACACTTTGTGTGGGCCAAAGGCCAGTTTTTCGATATGGGCGTTAAAACTTAAATCGCCAGCCATACCGATATAGGTTTTGCTGTCTTCGTGGTCCAGCCGCAGTTTTTCCGCTTTTTTAACACAATCAAGCACTGCAGTGTGGCCTTGCTCGTCTTTATAAACGCCAACGCCAAGGTCAACTTTCAGTGGGTTCGGATCTTCTTTATAAGCCGCCATTAAACCTAAAATTGGATCAGTTGCGACCGGCTGTAAATGAGAAAACATAACAAGTTACCTGTTTGTGTTGCTGCCATAAACAAAACCGGTGCTACCGGTTTTGCCAAAAATAAGCCGGTGCCAGACACCGGAAAAACGCTGAACACGCTGGAGCTCAGCCTTTGTTAGCGCCGCTTTTGAGTCTTCAGACTGAAGCGGCAAAAATAACCGGCACCAGCAAAGCCGCTGCAATCAGCAAAGCCAGCTCGTCGCCATAAAATAGATCTTTCTCAAAAGCTTCAGAATCGATAATGCCCACCACATGCCCTGCTTCGTTGAGCAAAGGCAGGCAGGCTTCCGCCAGCACTTTAGGGTCACAAGTGTAATATTCGCCACCCTGCTGCAAATAAGCAGGTACGTCATTGATAATGCGGGCTTTGCCCGACAAACCCACACTGCTGTTATTGCTGATAGCGGCAAATTCAGCGGTCAGCGGAAACTCGGCGCGGGAGGGTTCGCCAAAATAACTCAGTTTCACCAGCACTGTTTCACCGGCGCTGTTTTGCCTTTTTTGGTAAATACCAAACCAGTTACTTTTACTGTGGCTTTGGTAATAACGGCTAATCGCAGTAAGCCTTGCCAGCAAAGCATGATTGGCCGGAGTTTTACCTGCCAAAATACCTGTTAAATCATAAGGTTCTGCGGCGAGTTTGCCAAAAAGAGAACAAGAACCACCTTCACCCAGCTCAGGCACTTCATATTGCCATTGCACCTGTAACTTCAGATCGGCATTTTTCACCGCTGCTCTGAGTTCACTTTGATATTTTTCGACAGCGCCAACCAGACGTTTTACTTCGTCAGCTTCAGCTGACAATAAGCCACTTTGTGCAAGATATGTTTGAATTGACATTAGCCATCCAGATTTCTAAAAACCGAAGCAGTCTACCAGAATCAGCTAAAAAACCAACGATTTTGCCTGAGTTTTCAGCAAATAACCGGGTCTGTATGCAGCTGACTTGCTGAGAAACACCATGATGCTTTATCTTGCCATCATTCGCCCCGCCACAACAGGTATTCAGCTCATGAGTTCGAAAAAAATATCCCTGAGCGACTGGCAACAGCAGTCGTCTACTTTGGTTTACAGCACGGCCACCGGCACTGTTGCAGCAGACAAAAACGAAAAACCGGCAGGCACAGCTTTTAGTGATGGTTTTTTACGCTTAAAAAGAGAAACCAAAGGCCGTAACGGCAAAGCTGTGATCACTATTGCCGGTATTGCCGAAGATCACGACAAGCTGACGGAGATAGCTGCACTGCTGAAGAAAAAGTGTGGTTGTGGTGGTTCAGTCAAAGAGGGGGTGATTGAAATTCAGGGTGATCAGCGTGACGCAGTAGCGGCTGAGCTGACCAAACTCGGTTATAAATTTAAATGGGCCGGCGGTTAAATCAGGCTGTAACCATTTGTTTTAACATTAAAAAAGGCGACCTAAGTCGCCTTTTTTATTTCAACCGGGCTTAAATGGCCGGTTTTTGGCTGTATTTCTGATGCAGCTGTTTATTACGATCGTTCAGCGTGACTTCGCGACCGTCAATCCACATAGCACTGACTTTATGTGTCAGATAATCAAAAATATCACCATCAGACACCACCACTGTTGCGGCTTTGCCTACTTCCAGCGAACCAATTTTATCGGCTACACCGGCAATTTCAGCGGCGTTAATAGTGACAGCGGCCAGCGCTTGCTCCTGAGTTAAACCATAACTGATAGCCTGACCTGCGCCAAACACCACATTACGGGTGTCCCAATAACCGTCCAGCGACAACGCAAACTTCACACCGGCTTTTTGTAGCAGCGCCGGAGTTTGGAAAGCGGTGTTATTGGCTTCGTCATCCCGCTCCGGAATACCGTAAGGTGCGGTGAACACCACGGCAACTTTTGCTGCCGCCAGCTCGTCCGCCATGCGCCAGCTATCACGCCCCCCCACTATCACCAGCTTCAGTTGATACTCTTTGGCCAGCGCCATTGCTTGTTTAATTTGCCGTAAATCATCGGCATGCACAAACAAAGGTCTTTCACCTTTAAACACCGGGATCATCGCCTGCCAGCGTGAATCCACCCCTTTGTTCAGACCCGCAGCCTGAGCGTCCACATAAGATTTGGCCTGTACAAAATAATCTTTTAACTGTTGCAGGGCTTTGGCATTTTCTTTGGCCATTTCTTCCGGCTTTTTATCACTCCACCAGCCGGTCACTGTGCTGGCGGAAGGCCAGTTGATATGTAAACCAACACCATCTTCCACTGTGGCGTCTTGCCAGTTCCAGGCATCAAGTTGCATTAAGCTGGATTGGCCCATTAACGCACGACCTTTTGGATACACCAGGCTGTAGCTAAAACCATTGGCACGAACCGTTGGTATCACTTCAGAGTCGGCGTTATAAGCAATACGGGCGCGGATGTCCGGGTTGGTATCTGTTACTTCAGAAGTGTCGTCCGTGGCGCGCACAGCTTCAATTTCAATCAGGCCCAGCTGATTGGCTAATGCAATCAGGCCAGGATAAAGATGTTTGCCCTGCAGTGACACCACTTTGGCACCTGCTGGTGCTGCTAAGTCCACACCAATAGCGGCAATTTTACCGTCCACCATCAATAAATCGGCGTTTTCCATTACAGCCGAAGAAGCGGTATGAATAGTGGCGTCTGTTAATAAAATAGCTGCTGTTTGTTTGGCACCCGGCACTATGTCGTTTGCCATAGCCGGGCTTACTGCAGCGGCAATTAATAACGAAATCAGTGATTTACTCATGTTCATTGTCATTCTCCTACAGCGCTGCATGTGAATGCAGATGCTGACCGCCACTAAAACGGGCTCTTAACCAGTCGCCATTGTCTTCGCAGTGCCAGATAGGTTCGTTGGATTTATGCGCGCCACCACTGCCTTTTTTGGCAGCATCTGAAGCACCCAGCACTTTTTGCATCAGCTGTTGTTTTTCTGCCAGCACTTGCTGTTGCAGCTGGACGTCACGGTTAATGTCGTAATAAGGCACACCATCAATCCAGGTTTGTTGTGCTTTGGCATACACAGATAATGGGTTAGCGCTCCAGAGCACAAAATCCGCTTGTTTACCTTCGGTCACAGAACCGACTTTGTCCTGAATATTCAACTGAATGGCTGGGTTAATAGTGACCATTTTCAGTGCTTCTTCTTCCGACATACCACAATATTTCACTGACTTGGCAGCTTCCTGGTTCAGACGACGTTGTAAATCCGGGCTGTCAGAGTTCACCGACACCAGCACACCACGGTCGGCCATTAAACAGGTATTGCTTGGAATAGCATCCTGAACTTCCATTTTATAAGCCCACCAATCGGCAAAAGTAGAAGCACTGGCACCGTGTTTTTTCATTTCGTCGGCCACTTTGTAACCTTCCAGAATGTGGGTAAAGGTATGCACTTTAAAACCAACTTCGTCTGCTAAATTAATCAGCATCAGAATTTCAGAAGCCACATAAGAGTGGGTATGCACAAAACGTTTGTTGTCCAGAATTTCCACCAGCGTTTGCAGGCGGTAATCTTTTCTTGGTGCTGCTGTGACTTTTTTCTCACTGCGCGATAAGTTGTCATAAGCGGCCCAGGCGGCTTTGTATTCTTTAGCGGCCTGGAAAGCGTCACGCATGACTGTTTCAACACCAATACGGGTTTGTGGATAACGGCTGGTAAAAGCTTCACCCCAGTTGGCTTGTTTGACGTTTTCGCCCAGCGCAAACTTAATGCTCGGTGGTGCATCTTTAAACTTCAGGCCTTCAGGTGTAACACCCCAGCGCAGTTGAATGACCTGCGCCATACCACCTATAGGGTTAGCACTGCCGTGCAACAGCTGAGCAGTGGTGGTACCGCCGGCTAAACCACGGTAAATATTAATGTCATCAGGGTCCAGCACATCACCAATATGCACTTCAGAAGTTACAGCATCTGAACCTTCGTTCACGCCCATTTCAATGGCAATGTGCGAATGTTCGTCAATAATGCCGGCAGTTAAATGCTGGCCAGTGGCGTCAATCACCTGATAACCGGAAGGGGTCGACAGGTTCTGACCAATGGCGCTGAATTTACCGTCTTTGACGATGACATCGGTATTTTCCAGTTTGCCGGCTTTATCTGAAGTCCAGACAGTGGCGTTTTTAATATGCACATTTTTTCTGCTAAGCGGTGCATCCAGACCAAAAGCACGGTTTGGATAAGTCACTTTGGAAACCAAGCTGGTCTCAGTGTCGCTTTTGGCTTCATCAGCTTTGGCAGCCACTGCTTCTTTGCTTAACATCAGCTGTTGTCGAGCGCCTGAAGGCAATAACAAGTTGGCTGACAATAAAGCGCCGTCTAAAGTGGCGCTCACCTGCAGCACACCAGTGCCTGCGGCCGCTTCGGCTAAGTCAGCAGTAAACTGCAGTTTGTTGTCGTTTTGGCTCAGGTTTTTCAGCGCCACATTTTTGTCGCCGTTGTGCAACTTGCCTTCCAGCTTGCTGCCTTCTCCTGTCAGTTCCAGCTTTAATGGCTGGCCTTGCAGGTTCAGGTTATAGTTCCCTGCAAACTGAGGCTGTTGCAGCGGTTTAAATTGTTGTTCCTGGCCACGGATCCAGGTGGCGACAATTTCACCGTCTTTAAATAAATCACCTTTGGCAATCACTAAGTCGGCCTGATAACCGGGGGCTACTTTACCCAGTTGTTCAGGTAAACCCAGCATAGCAGCAGGCACAGTGGTTAATGCCGCCAGCGCTTTATCTGAGGCTAAACCATGTTTGATGGCTTTACGCAGGTTGGGCCAGAACTGCTCTTTTTTCTCCAGCGCGTGGGTAGTCAGCGCAAATGGAATGCCGGCTTTGGCCATAGTGGCCAGGTTGGCAGGAGCTCTTTCCCAGTGCCGCAGCTGCGCCAGATTTACATCCAGCTGATCGTCGATATTGGCAACAGCAGGTGCTTCAGGGTAAGCCACTGGCATAATAAAACTGCGGCCGGTGTTTTTAATTTCATTCACCCGGCTGTACTCAAAACCAGAACCAAGCACTACAGCATTTTGCAGGTTAAATTCTTTCAGCAGGCTGTCGATACGCAGTACTGCCCTGTCGTCTGTGCTCGCAAACACCAGACCTGTTTCAGGCAGCTTGGTTAAAGCAGCAAGGGCGGCATTAAACTCAACCGGCTGCTGGCTGATAAGCGTATCCTGTTTGCCATAAGCGTCACTGTACCAGTTGGCATCGGATAACGTCTGACGAATAAGCGCAATACTGCCCATCAGCGATGATGGATAACTTTGTTTGGAGCTGCCTTTATCAAAAGCCATAAAATGGGCGCCACCGGCTTTTAAAATCAGCTCTCCCGGCAAACCTTTCCCCAAAGAAGCCACCACAGCCTGGCCACGGAAAATACCGTCCTGACGTGCCGACTGTACTACGGTAAAACCTTGTTCGGTGTAAGTTTTGGCGTCTTCAGCTACAGGGGCAAAATCGAGGGCCCACTGCCGTTCAGCATGAATAGCGGCATTGCTGGCGTTGCCACCTTTGCGTTCGTTTTGATAAACAGGATCATCACCAAAAGAAAAAGCTTTGGCTTCCGGCGCTTTTTCCACACCATAACCGCTGTAAGCATCAATAAAACCGGCATAAATATGATGGCCACTGGCGTCGATACGACGGTAGCCGGCTGGTGCCGCCGCTGTACCTACAGCGGTAATTTTGCCATCTTCCACCAGCACTGTGGCGTTATCTATTGTTTTACCAGGTTCGGTGTGCACAGTGGCATTGACAAAAGCCAGTAAGTTAGGAGTTTTGTCCCTGATCCCCTGTAGTGGGCGGGTTTGGTCTGCAGCGACGGGCGCAATGGACAAAACCATAGCGGCGCTTAGCAGCGACAAGCGGAATGAATTCATGTGTATGTTCCTGATTTTAATTCGGAAATTAACTGATAGTGTCGTAGTTTAATCGGGACAATTCCTGCTCTGCCAATGGCATGCTGTAGAAATACCCCTGCACCAGATAGCACGCATTATCGCGTAGAAAGTTGACTTGCTCTTGTGTCTCCACCCCTTCGGCCACCACACGAAGATCCATCTTCTGCGCCATTGCAATAATTGCGGCTGTGATGTCCATGTCGTTTTTATCTTCCGGGATATCTTTGACAAAAGAGCGGTCTATTTTCAGCTCGTCTACCGGGAAACGCTTTAAATAACTCAGCGACGAATAGCCTGTACCAAAGTCGTCGATAGATAAAGCCAATCCGAGCCGTTTTAACTCGTTTAACTGGACAATAGCCGCATCGGTATCGCCCATTAACATACTTTCAGTGATTTCAAAAATCAGATACTCAGGCGCAGCACCAGTTCGTTTCAGAATTCGCTCCACCACCAAAGGCAAATCCTGATCGGTAAACTGCCTGGCCGATAAGTTAATAGAAACAGTAATTAAATTGCCTCTGCTGTGTTGTCTGGCCAAAAAGCGACAGGCTTCCAGAATGATCCATTCACCTATCTGCACTATTAAACCGGTCGATTCGGCCACCGGAATAAAACGCAAAGGCGGTACCATGGTATTGTCGGGCCTGAGCCAGCGTAACAAAGCTTCATATCCGACAATCAGCTGGGTGCGGATATCAATTTTTGGCTGGTAATACAACATAAACTGCTGCTCACGAATGGCTTCACGCAACTGGTTTTCAATTTCCAGCCGCTCTTTGGCAGCATCGTTTAAATCCTGACTGAAAAAGTGATAGGTATTTTTGCCACGGGCCTTGGCTTCGTACATCGCCAAATCAGCATGTTTTAGCAACAATTCTTCTTCGTCGGCGTCTTCCGGCGCTATGGTAATACCAATACTGGCGCTGATAGACACATCATGCCCTGCCAGCTTGACGGGCAACGCAAAAGCCTGTTGTAAGTTAGTGGCAATGGCGGCCGCCTGTTTTCTGTCAGCAATACCACTTAAAATCACCGCAAATTCGTCACCACCAAGCCGGGCTATGGTGTCTTCTTCGCGCAGGCGGCTAATCAGCCTTCTGGCCACTTCTTTTAACAGTTCATCACCGGCGTCATGGCCCAGGGTGTCGTTAATACGTTTAAATTCATCCAAATCAAAATACAACAGCGCAAAGTGGTAATAACCACGGCTCGACATGGCAATGGCTTTTTTCAGCTGGTCGCGGAAATAACTGCGGTTGGCAAGGCCGGTCAGCACGTCGTAATAGGCCAATTGTTCCATTTTGCGTTGACTTTCTTTAATAAAAGAAATGTCCTGCATCGCACATACATAGTTACTGACGTCGCCTTTATCGTCGCGGATAGGTGCTATGGCTAAACTGGCCCAGAACTGTTTGCTGCCTTGTTGCAATAACATGTCGCCACGCCAGTGGTGCCTTTCCTGCAGACTCTGCAGAATGTCCGCACCCACAAAACGCATTTCCTGGGCAAACAACAGATGTAATGGCTTGGCCATCACATCCACTGGTGTACAGCCAATCATTTCCAGTAAAAACGGGTTTACATATTCAATTTGCAGCTGATGGTCGGTGATCACTATGCCGGAACTGGAAAAAGCCACAGCTTTGCTCAGTTTACGGGTGGCCCGTTCTGCTTCTTCTTTTTCCTGAATGCGGGTATTTAAACCGGAAATCAGCTGATGAATTTCATCTGACATCCGCACAAAAGCGCGGTTTAACAAACCAATTTCGTCTGAACGTTCGTCCAGCTCCAGCTGACTGGCTTCGCCATGGGATAAACGTTGCACCGCCCCTGCCAGCCGGGTCAGACGTTTAAGCACAAATTTATAGATAAAAAACTGCAGCGCCAGCGCCACTATCAGCGCCACCAGTAAAAACAGCAGCACCACGTTGTCACGATAACTGTCGAGACCTTCGATGACATGGGATTTGCTATGGTACAAAGACACATACCAATCCAGCCTTTCAATACGGGCGGCAGAAGCAACATAATCCTGCATCGACTTACTGTTTGCGACCAGTTCATTCGGGGATTTGACCACCCGTTGAATAAAAGCCGCCAGCTGCGGATTGGCAGGTTTGACGCCCACCGCCAGCTGATTCATCTTCGGTTTTTTCAAACTTTGTTGCAGGCTGTTGTCGCTGTCATGTAATAAATTGCCATCTCCATCAAATAACAAAGCCTGGCGTCCCGGTTCCCACTGCGAAATTTGCGCCAGATTAGAAAAAACTTCATCCAGCACCACATCAGTGCCTGTGACACCAACAAACTCATCATTGATATACACAGGGATCACCAGACTGGTCATCCATTTTTGCCAGATGGCATCAAAATACAAAGGGGTCCAGCGTGGCAGCCGGGCCGGATTTTGTTCCGGCGTGGCAATTTTAAAAAAGATATCCTGCTGAAAATTATGATCAGCCTGAATTTCCAGCGCCCAGTCGGCTGGCGCTATCCGGATAAAACCGTCTTTGGAAATAAAATAAAAGTTAAAAAAGTCTTCTAGCAGCACAGGCGCCAGTTGCTGCCATAACTCAGCGGTTTGTGAAAAATAAGCATGGGGTTGTTGCTGAAATTTTTGTTGCAGCTGAAAAGCTGCCGATAAATCGTCTTTGCTGCGCACACTGCCATCGGGCAAAGCATCAGGCGTCACCTGAGTCACCACTTGTTGACTGGCCAGATAACGGCTCACCACCTGATTAGCACTGATGGCTTTTTTTTCTTTTTGCCAAAAATCGCTGTCGAGCTGCTTGGCATAACGGCTGGTGGTCTGAACCAAAGAAATTCGTTCTTGCTCAATCAGTACTTCCTGCTGCAGTGCCAGCATGGCAAATGCAATCAGAGTACTGGCGGCGACCGTCAGCAAAAACACCAAAGCAGAAAATTTGATGCTGAGCGAATTCAGACCTGAGGTTTTATAACTTGCTTCCTTCACTCGCGACCCTGATGGTTGTATTTTTTTATCATCGGAAGATTTGGTAACTGTCCCGGCCTACTGACCGTTTGGCTTTCACTGACTATACCAAAGCGCTGAAAAGCTTTAACATTATTGCATGCTATTCAAACAAATGAGAATCATCGGATGAAAAAACTCTTATTAAGCACCACCCTGTTAACCTTGCTGAGCGGCTCTGTGCTGGCTGCCAGTGCTTTTACTGAAGCTGAAGATGCAGTGAGCTATCGCCAGCACAGTTTTCAGCTGATCCGTCACAATATGGCGGATATCAAAGATATGCTGGGCGGCGCCGTGCCTTTTGAAGCCAGCCGGCTACAAAAACGTGCTGACGCTCTGGCAACTTTAACCACCTTGCCGTGGGAAGCTTTTACCGTGCCTGGCGCCGATAAAGCCACTAAAGATGCCAAAGCAGAAATCTGGCAAAACCTGCAGGACTTTCAAAACCGTGGTGATCAGCTGAACAAAGATGCCAAAGCATTACAAGCTGCAGCTTCAACTCAGGATCAGGCCAAAATAAAAGCTGCTTTTATGGCTTTTGCCAAAAACTGCAAAGCCTGCCACGACAAATATAAAGCAGATTAATAGCGGCGAATCCAGCTCAGGGTTTAGTCGGCAATCGCCGCTATTTGCTCCGGCAATAGCGGCATACCGAACATCCTGTACATAAAAAGGCACAAGTGAACACTGTGCTTTTTTATTCAAAAGTCACCCAGCTATCAGCCAGCCAGATCAGCCTGCAGCAACAACCAAAGCTGCTCACCTTGCCAGCTATAAAAGCCAAAACCAAACAACAACACCAGCAACAAAAACCAATAAAACTTTTGAAACTGCAATGGTTGACTCAGTGGCTGCTCACTTTTTCCTGTCACTAACTGACTGATCACTTTGTCACCACGCCATTGATGCCATAAAGCCGCCAGCACGTGCAGTCCAATCAGTATCAGCAAAATATCCAGATTCAAACGATGAAAACTGCTGGCCAAAGCCACCCAACTGCTGTCCACCGCTGCCACCAGAGGTCCTTCGGTGAACACATCATCAGTAGTCATCAGACCGGTTATAAACTGCAGCAATACCAGTAGTAACAACAACAGCACCATATAACCTGACAGCGGATTATGGCCATCCACCCCAGATTGAGGTTTTTGCCGCCAATAATGCCAGACCTCGGCCGGTGAATAGACAAAATGGCCAAAACGGGCATTGTCACTGCCAACCAAAGCCCATACCAGCCTTGCCAGCAGCAGCGCAGCCAGACTATAGGCCAGCGTCATATGAATGCCGTACAACTCCTGCTCAGCGCTGTACCACAACCCCCCCAGCAACAAGACCTGGCTCCAATGGAAAAAACGCACTGCGCCGTCCCAGATTTTGTATTTTTGCATATTCGCTTCCACAGAAATCTTATATTCTAAGTCGCAGATTCTAACGGAAAAAGAGCAGAAATCCTGATGAAATGGTTCAAAGCCTCACTTTATACGATAACAGGACTGGTGCTGTTGCTGGCACTGCTGGTTTACGTCGGTTTGCGCGCCAGCCTGCCGCAATATCAGGGCGAATATCAGGCCGATGTGAAAGCAAAAGTGCAGCTAAGCCGCGATGCCAATGGTTATCTCAGCATTAATGCAGACAGCCGGCTGGACGCCGCTTATGCACTGGGGTTTGCCCATGCCCAGGAGCGTTTTTTCCAGATGGATTTATTAAGGCGTAATGCCGCCGGTGAACTGTCAGAGCTGTTTGGTGAAAAGGCCTTGCAACTTGATATCAGCCGTCGTATGCACAGGTTTCGCGACAGAGCTGAGACCGCTGTGGCCCAACTGCCTAAACCACAACTGGAACTGTTGCAACATTACACTTTGGGCGTGAATGCAGCTTTGTTGTCACTGAGCCTGCCGCCTTTTGAATATGGTTTGTTGTTGCAAAAACCACGGCCATGGCAGGAAGCGGACTCATTGCTGGTAGTATTTAGTATGTACCTGGATTTACAAGGTGCGCTTGGCAAAGACGAGCTGGCACAACAACAGCTGAAGCAAGCTGTACCGGCCGAATGGTACCGTTTTTTTAATCAACACAGCAGCGACTGGCAAGCGGCCATTGACGGCTCTGAAGTCAAAGCTGTAGCCATGCCTGACAGTCCTTATCCTTTTGCCAGCGCTAAAACAGCATGTCAGCACTGTGGCTTTCGTGACAGCCGCGATATCGGCAGCAATAACTTTGCGGTAGCTGGCGCCCTCACGCCGCATGGCAGCGCTATTCTGGCTGACGACATGCACCTTGGCATCCGCGTGCCAGGCACCTGGTATAAAGCACAGCTGAACTGGCGCGCGGGCGACAAAAAACTACAGGTCACAGGCGTCACTTTGCCGGGAACACCTTCAGTAGTGGCCGGCAGCAATGGTCATATTGCCTGGGGTTTTACCAACAGCACTGCCGACTGGCAGGATCTGATCAAAATAAAAGCAGCTGAAGATCCGCTTCGTTATCAAACACCTGCAGGTGATAAAGAATATAGCTACAACAATGAAGTGATTAAAATCAAAGGTAAAGCTGACCATATTATGCTGGTCAAAGAGACTCAGTGGGGGCCGTTAATGGCAGCCCCTTTTGATGGTTATGCACTGCGCTGGGTGGCTTATGACAAAGCGGGTATCAACCTGAATTTGCTAACGCTGGAGCAGGCAACTTCGGTGGATGAAGCATTAAAATTGGCACCTGCTGTGGGCGTGCCGGCACAAAATCTGCTGGTTGCCGATAAAAACGGCGATATAGGCTGGACCTTAATAGGCGCCATTCCAAACCGCCAGCTCAAAGATATGGACGTACCACAGGACTGGAGCGACGGCGATAACTACTGGGACGGTTATCTGGATGCTAGTGCTTACCCAAAACTGAAAAACCCGGCGAATCAGCGCCTCTGGACCGCCAATGCACGTACTGTGGGTGGTAAATCACTGCAACTGATAGGCGATGGTGGTTATGATTTAGGCGCCCGTGGCCAGCAAATCCGCGATGCTTTATTGGCCAAAGACCAACACAATGAACAGAGCCTGCATCAAATTCAGCTGGATCACCGTGCGTTATTTTTGCAGCGCTGGAAACAGTTGTTATTAGAGGTGCTGAGCGATGATTTTGTCAAAGAACACCAGTTGGAACCATACCTTGCCCAGGTGAAAAATGGCGCCAAAGCGGCGCATCCGGATGATGCCGGTTATCCGCTGGTACGGGCATTTCGCGATGAAACTCTGGAGCTGATGTTTGCACCTTTGGCTGCTTTATTGGAAACACAAAAGCTCACACTGGCCGATTTAAAACTCAGCCCGGAAACCCCTGGCTGGGCTTTATTACAAGCCAAAAGAGCCGACACGCTGCCGGAAGGTTTTAGTAGCTGGCAAATGTTACTGCAACAAGCTGTGCTCAAAAGTAAAAAGAAACTGCTTGAAAAACATCAGGCTGAACTGGCCAATTTAAACTGGGGCAGCCTTAACACAGTTGAGCTGCAACATCCGCTCAGTAAAGCTTTGCCTTTGTTGTCGCCACTTTTAGATATGCCGGCCAAAGCCATGGCAGGTGACCGGCATATGCCAAGAGTACAAAGGCCTGAGCATGGCCAGTCAGAGCGGATGGTGGTGGCGCCAGGCCAGGAGCAACATGGCATTCTGACGATACCAGGCGGCCAGTCCGGCCATCCTTTGTCGGAGTTCTACCGTGCAGATCACGCCTTCTGGGCCGGTGAAAAAGAACTTGGCTTTTTACCAGGCGCAGAAAAATACTTGTTGGAATTACAACCTCGCGGTTGACTTTAGCCATCCAGACTGATTATTGTAGAGGTCATGAAAACATTAAAGCTCGTAGCCCGCTTCTTTTTTAGCTTTACCACCCGACTCGGGAGGTAACTGGCTGCGCGCGTATTAAACAGTCAAAAACCTCCCAAACGGGAGGTTTTTTTTTAGATAAAGGAACACCGGAATGCCAACATCAATGCCAATAGAACTTGACCAAATCCGCACCGACATCAGCGACACCGACCAACAGCTGCTGGGGTTATTGGCCAAACGCCGTGCTTTGGCCCTTTGTGTGGCCGACGCTAAACTGGCACAAAATAAACCTATCCGCGACCAAAAACGTGAGCAGGAATTGTTGTTAAGCCTGATTGAAAAAGGCAAAAGCCTTGGACTGGACGCTGGTTATGTCACCAAGTTGTATCATGTGATTATTGAAGATTCGGTATTACAACAACAGGCCAAAGTGCAGGGCCAGCTGAACGGCGACAATGGCCCTGTGTGCCGGGTGGCTTTCCTGGGGCGTCAGGGTTCTTATAGTTATTGGGCCACCCAAAAATACTTCACCCGCCGCGCCGAAAAACTGATTGAAATTGGCTGTGACAGCTTTAACGAAATAGTGCAGGCTGTGGAAACAGGTCACGCCGATTACGCGGTGTTGCCGATTGAAAACACTTCAAGCGGCAGTATTAATGAAGTTTTTGATTTATTGCAGCACACCCGCCTGTCTATTGTCGGTGAGCTGACCCACCCTATTAAACATTGTCTGCTCGGTTTACCAGGCACAGATTTAAGTCAGATCAAACAAATTTGTGCGCACCCACAGGTGATAGCGCAGTGCAGTAACTATCTGCAAACCTTACAAAATGTCAAAATTGAATATTGTGAAGCGTCCAGCGACGCTTTTAACAGGGTGCGTCAGGCCAACGATTTATCCGTAGTCGCTATTGGTGGTGAAGAAGGGGGTCAGCTGTATGGTCTGGAAGTGCTGGGCCGCGACCTTGCCAACCAAAAAGACAATGTCAGCCGTTTTATTGTGGTGGCGCGTAAAGCCATTGCTGTTGCCAAAGCCATTCCGGCCAAAACCACTTTTATTATGTATACCGGCCAGCAGCCCGGAGCCTTGGTCGATGCACTGATGGTATTAAAAACCCATGGCATCAGCATGGGCAAACTGGAGTCGCGGCCTATTCCGGGCAATCCATGGGAAGAAATGTTTTATGTGGATGTGCTGGCCAATCTGGAAGACTACGCGATGAAACGTGCATTGGATGAACTCAACCGCATCACCCGTTTTGTTAAAGTGCTGGGCTGTTATCCAAGTGAAGATGTCAGCCCGACTCAGGTGCAGGCGTCCTGACAGATCGCCGGATGTTACCTTTAATCAGGGGCAGGTGTTGCCTGCCCCTTCACTTTATTTCGCTTCACAACTGAATTTTTTGCCCCATTTCAGCAATGTCTACCTTCATACCCCGTTGTTGCAGTTTTTCCTGTAACACCAGTTGCGCCTGTGGTTCACCATGTACCAGATAAAACTGTGGTTCACCACCAATGGCTTTGGCCCAATTAATCAGCTGTGACTGACCGGCATGGGCGGAAAAGCCACCTATGGTATGAATAGTGGCTTTCACCACTAAAGGTTGCCCCATCACTTTCACCCTGGTTTCACCATCCACCAGCTTACGGCCCAAAGTACCTTTGGCCTGAAAACCAACAAAAATAATGTGGTTAGCGTTTTTCCATAAATTGTGTTTCAGGTGATGGGCAATACGGCCGCCATTACACATGCCTGAGCCGGCAATAATAATGGCTCCCTGGGTGACGCGGTTCAGCGCCATCGACTGCTCGACTTTTTCAGTTAAATGCAAAATCGGCAAAAAACTCTGTAAGTCACGGGCACCGTATTTTTTAAATACCTGAGTGTCTTTTTTATCAAACTCATCAATGAGTTGATTGTAAATTTTCGTGATCTCAATGGCCATCGGGCTATCAAGCACCACCATTTTTTGCCTGAGTCTGCCCTGATGATATAACACACCAAGGTAATACAAAATTTCCTGCGAGCGCCCCAAAGCAAAAGCCGGAATAAATACATTACCACCGGCTTTATCGGCCTCTGCCAATGCATTGGCAAATTCTTCCAGAGTATTGCTCAGCGGCTGATGGTCGCGGTCGCCATAGGTACTTTCCATCAACACTACATCAGCTTGTTTGACTATTGAAGGGTCGTGCATCAGCACAGTGGCAGGGTTACCGAGGTCGCCGGAAAACACCAGTTTACGCATCGCCTGGCCATGTTTTAACCACAGCTGCACTATGGCAGAACCAAGAATATGACCAGCATCCAGAAACTCCAACGCTAAACCTGGCAGCACATCCTTTTGTGTTTGATATGCAATAGGTTTTAAAGCGCGGATCACAGCTTCAACATCTTTTAACGTCATCCGCGGTTCTTGCTCAGGTTTGCCCTGGCGGGCACGCTGCCGGTTTTGCCATTCCAAATCCTTTAAATACAGATGTACAGCGTCTTTGAGCAGCACAGGCAGCAAACTGGCAGTACCTTCGGTGCAAAAAATCTGGCCGCGAAAACCATGCGCCAGCAGCAGCGTTAATAAACCACTGTGGTCAATATGGGCATGTGATAACACCACGGCATCAATATCTTTGGGCCTGAACTGAAAGCGGAACTTGTTTAAATCAGTGATTTGGTCACCACCCTGTACCATGCCACAATCGAGCAGCACTTTTTGTTCATTCCATTCAAGCAGATAACAGGAACCGGTCACCTGACCGGCGGCACCGTAGAAGGTTAAACTGGCATTTAAAGGCATCAAATTACTCCCTTTGAAAACCGTAGCTTAGCAAGCCCTGTTGCTGCTACATTTAAGCTAAATCAAACAATAGCTTAGTTTAATTCAGCGGCACTGACCGTTGTTGTAACAACGACAGTACGCCAACCAAAGGCGGAGGGCAACCCATTGACCGACCACAATTTATTATATGAACGCCATTTAAGTTCAGCCCGTGAAGCCAAAGCACAAGCGGAAAAATTACAGGAACACCCGTCCTACCGGCTGGCTTTTAGTGATGACGATTTTCTGATGCAGGACGAACTGCGCCATGTGCGGTTGCAACTGGAATACCTCAAAGCCCAGACTGTGCTGGAACAACACAAAATTAAAGCAACAGTTGTTGTATTTGGCAGTGCACGGTTTTTGTCGCCGGAATATGCCGCTTTATTGCTGAGCCAGGCACAACAACAGCTGGCCAAAACGCCGGATGATACAGCTGCCCAACATGCGTTAACCATCGCTAAACGCCAGGTGAAAAACAGCAGGTATTATCAGGAAGCACAAAGATTTGCCCATCTGGTCACTGCCCACAGCCAACAATGCCCGGATACTGCACTTACTATTATCAGTGGTGGTGGTCCCGGCGTGATGGAAGCAGCCAACCGCGGTGCTTTTGACGCAGGTGGCAAAAGTATTGGGTTAAACATAGTGCTGCCGCATGAACAACAACCTAACCCTTTTATCACGGCGGAATTTTGTTTTCAGTTCCACTATTTTGCCATTCGTAAAATGCACTTTTTACAAAGAGCCCGAGCTTTGGTGGCCTTCCCCGGCGGTTTTGGCACCCTGGACGAACTGTTTGAAACCCTGACCTTGTTGCAAACCGGCAAAGCCAGCAAAGTGCCGGTAATTTTATTTGATGAAAATTTCTGGCGTAGCCTGATCAACTTTGATTTGCTGTTGGAGGAAGGACTGATAAGCCCGGAGGATATGAAGCTTATTCAGTTTGTCGACAGTGCCGAAGCCGCCTGGCAGGCCATTTGCCAGAGTTATCAGCTGGAAACGGCATAACACTGGCAGCAAGCTGCACTTCAAAAAAAGCGTCAAATAACTGCCAACAGATTGTCACTTTGTGCCACTAAACTGCGCCTGCGCTTGGTGGCCAAAGGTGGCAGTATGTTCGGAGGCAGTATGGACAAAAATGCTGTAAAAACAATCTTATGTGAAAGACTGAATCTGGCAAAAATTCCCTTTCAGCGTCAGGGCAATCAAATTCAAACGGCAGCTGGTTGTATTCAATTTCAGGCCGAAGCCTTAGTGCTGAAAAAACCAGGCAAAGCAGAGCGGCAACTGCCTTACCACAAAGTGCGCATCAGCCAGTTGTTATGGCAGTTGCATGAGCAGCCGCCAGCAGAATTATCAACATCAGCCGCCATCAACACAGCCAAAGCAGCGCACAAGGTGCAGCCAAACACTTTTTTGCAAGCCTGAGTTAAGCGAGCAATATGGCACTTCTATTCCGCCAGTGCTGTGCAACAGTGGATAACTCCTTCCCTATTCTGCTTATTGCAGCAGCACCATAAAAAAGGCAGCCTTGCGGCTGCCAAAGTCGTGAAGACCCTCAAGTCCCAATCCCGACCACGTAAAACTCTTATCGCAATTATCGGCGCTGCTGTCTGAACAGCGCCTGTGGGTCATCAATCAGCTTCCCTCAAAACTGATTCATGGTGTTGTCTTTACCAGCGGCTTTTAACGCAGCTTCACCGGCAAAATATTCTTTGTGATCGTCCCCAATGTCAGAGCCCGACATATTCTGGTGTTTGACACAGGCAATACCCTGACGGATTTCCTGCCGCTGCACACCTTTGACATAACCCAGCATACCGGCAGCACCAAAATACTCTTTTGCCAGATTGTCGGTAGACAGAGCCGCTGTGTGGTAAGTTGGCAAGGTAATTAAGTGGTGGAAAATACCCGCTCTTTTGGCCCCATCAGCCTGGAAAGTACGGATACGTTCATCTGCTTCAGCACCCAGCTCAGTGTTGTCGTAATCCACACTCATCAGTTTGGCTCTGTCATAAGCTGACAGATCTTTGCCTTCTTTTTGCCACGCATCAAACACTTGCTGACGGAAGTTTAAAGTCCAGTTAAACGAAGGGCTGTTGTTGTAAACCAGCTTGGCGTTTGGCACCACTTCGCGGATGCGGTCGACCATCTCGGCAATTTGGCCTACATGAGGTTTTTCCGTTTCAATCCACAACAAATCAGCACCATGTTGCAAAGAGCTGATGCAATCGAGCACCACCCTGTCTACACCTGAACCTGGTTTAAACTGGAACAAACCACTTGGTAAACGTTTTGGTTTTAATAACTTACCGTTGGCTTTCACCACCACATCGCCGTTTTGAATATCATCAGCACTCTGAATGTAATCACCATCCAGGAAGCTGTTATATAAATCGCCTAAATCACCGGCTTCGTTGGTCACTGCAATTTGTTTGGTCAGGCCTGCGCCCAAAGAGTCGGTACGGGCAACAATAATGCCGTTTTCAATGCCAAGCTCTAAAAAGGCGTAACGTACTGCGTTGATTTTGGCCAGGAAATCGGCATGCGGCACTGTGACTTTACCGTCCTGGTGACCACATTGTTTTTCATCCGACACCTGGTTTTCAATCTGAATGGCACAGGCACCGGCTTCAATCATTTTTTTCGCCAGTAAATAAGTAGCTTCTGCGTTACCAAAACCAGCGTCTATGTCGGCAATAATAGGCACTACATGAGTTTCAAAATTATCGATTTTGTTTTGTACCGCAGCGGCTTTGGCCTGATCGTCAGCAGCGCGGGCAGCGTCTAACTCGCGGAATAAACCACCCAGCTCACGGGCATCGGCCTGACGCAAGAAGGTATATAACTCTTCAATCAGCGCAGGCACAGCGGTTTTTTCGTGCATCGACTGATCCGGCTGCGGGCCAAATTCAGAACGCAAAGCCGCAATCATCCAGCCGGATAAATACAGGTAACGGCCTTTGGTTGAACCAAAATGTTTTTTAATGGCAATCAGCTTTTGCTGGCCGATAAAACCGTGCCAGCAACCCAAAGACTGGGTGTATTGGCTGCTGTCGGCATCATAAGCGGCCATATCAGCCCGCATAATGTCGGCAGTGTACTGGGCTATTTCCAGACCGGTTTTAAATCTGTTTTGTAATTGCATCCTGGCTGCGTATTCAGCGCTGATGGCATTCCAGGCTGTGCCTTGTGCTTTAACGGTTTGTTCCAGCGTTTTAATAGTCTGTTGATAAGCTGACATGGCGGCATCCTCTGGTTTGGCATTAGGTCACGATAAAAGGGTCATGAAAATTCGTTTCAGCAGTTGCTGCTTTTGCACTTGCTGTTGCCATTTACTATAGGTAGCAAAACACCAATTCATGAAGCTGATTTTTTTGATTCTCATCATTCATTGTGTGAATATACAAAACACCAAACCAAGCCCTGCTTTGCACTCAAAAGAGCCTGTTTATGAATATCAGCAAAATTGATTTAAACCTGTTGGTGTATCTGGATGTGTTGTTAAGGGAAAAAAACGTCACCCGCGCCGCCAATCAGCTTGGTATTACCCAGCCAGCCATGAGCAACGGCCTGAAAAGGCTCAGAGATTTACTGAACGACCCTATTCTGGTGCGCACCAGCGACGGTATGGTACCGACAGAGCGTGCGAAAGAACTTGCGCCTGTGGTGCGCGGCATTTTGCTCACGCTGGAAGAAACTTTACAACCCAACAAAGATTTTGAACCGGAGCACAGCCACAGGGTGTTCCGCATTATGGCAAGTGATTATGCGGCTTCCACGCTGATCCCGGCACTGTTAAAGCGCTTAAGGGCACAGGCTCCCGCCACTTCATTAGATATCATGACGCCGTCTGATGTGACTTTTCATGACGTTGAAAACGGCAAAGTGGATATGGCGATCAACCGTTTTGACGATTTGCCCCAGTCTTTTCACCAAAAAACCATCTGGCGTGACAGTTTTGCCTGCCTGGTGCATAAACAAAACCCGATTCTGGCCAACTTTAACCTCGACACTTACCTGAAGGGCCAGCATATCTGGGTCAGTAAAACCGGTTTTGGCGTGGGCGTTGGTATGGATCCGGCCGATGTACAAAAACTGGGTTGGGTAGACGAAGCGCTGGCCAAGTTTGGCAAACAACGTAATATCAGCGTTTTTACCCGTAACTACCATGTAGCCATGCACTTAGCGGTGGAAACAGATTTAATAGCCACGCTGCCGCTTCGGGCTGCGCAGCTGTATAAAAACGACAATACCATGCAGGTGTTAGATCCGCCTTTTCCCATTCCCTCTATTGAACTGAAGATGATCTGGAGCCCGCTGCTGCATCAGGACGCCAGCCATATCTGGTTACGTCGTTTAATAGTGGAAATTGCCGATGAGCTGGCGCATTAACGCATAGCTTTAGTTTGGTGCCGGTCTTACAAACACAGCTAAACCCGGCGTCATTCTTCAGCAAAACAAAACGGGGCTTAAGCCCCGTTTAATGTGTTAACTCAATGAATTGATTAAATTATTACTGCAAAAGTTCATAAGCAGGTAAGGTCAAAAAGTCCACCAGCTCGTCAGCAGTGGTGATACTCAGCAGTAAAGCCTGGGCTTTGCCAAAGTTTTGCGCCGCCCAAAGTTCGTCCCCCACTTCGGCTTTCACCACTAAAGCTTCTTCTGCCAGCATCTGGCTAAATAAAGCTTTATCAATCAGCTTGCCGTTGGATAAGGTTTTGCCGTGTTTGATCCATTGCCAGATAGAAGTCCGGGAAATTTCCGCAGTCGCAGCGTCTTCCATCAAGCCATAAATAGGCACACAACCTTTACCGCTGATCCAGGCGGCAATATATTGCAAAGCCACACGGATATTGGTGCGCATACCAACCTCAGTGCGCTCCCCTTCTGAAGGTTGTAATAAATCGGCCTGAGTCACAGGCGCGTCTTGTTCGCGCAGCACGTGCAGCTGATTCGGTTTATCTCCCAGTTTGGCGTTAAAGACGCTATTGGCTGTAGCTGCAAGGCCAGGATGCGCTACCCAGGTGCCGTCGTGGCCGTTATTGGCTTCCAGACTTTTATCTGCCGTCACTTTGGCCAGAATGGCCTCATTTTGTGTTGCGTCTTTCGCCGGAATAAATGCTGCCATGCCACCCATCGCCAAAGCTCCGCGGCGGTGACAGGTTTTAATGAGTAACCTTGAATAAGCACTTAAAAATGGCTGATTCATGGTCACCACCTGACGGTCTGGTAATACTCTGTCGGCATGATTCTTTAAAGTTTTGATATAACTGAAAATATAATCCCAACGACCACAGTTCAGCGCCACTATATGGTCTTTGAGGCTATATAAAATTTCATCCATTTCAAACACTGCAGGCAAAGTTTCAATCAGCACAGTCGCGCGGATGGTACCAATAGCTTTGTTAAAACGCTGTTCGGTAAAACGGAAAACCTCATCCCACCATTTAGCTTCCTGATGGCTTTGCAGTTTTGGCAGGTAATAATAAACACCAGAGCCAGTGGCTAAACGGTGTTGATAATTATGGAAAAAATACAAAGCAAAGTCGGTAAGCGAACCCGGTATTTGTTCACCGTCGACCCACAAATGCCGCTCCCACAAATGCAAACCCCGCACCCGCGCTATCAGCAAAGCCGGGTTGTCTCTGAGTGCATATTGTTTGCCTGATGCCGGATCTTCGTAACTGATAGTGCCAAGGTTGGCGTCTTTGAGGTTAATTTGTCCTTCAATGACCCCATTCCAGCTTGGCGCCTGCGAGTCTTCAAAGTCAGCCATAAAGACTTTAACGTCAGCATTTAAGGCGTTGATGATCATTTTGCGATCCACAGGACCGGTAATTTCTACTCTGCGGTCTTGTAAATCAACCGGAATGGGCGCCACTTTCCAGTCGCCGGCACGGATGTCGGCAGTTTCAGCGAGAAAATCTGGTAAAGCGCCATTGTCATAACGCGCCTGCACCTGTTGTCTGGTGGCCAGCAGCGTTTTGAGCTGTGGCCTGAAAGCGCGCACTAAATCCACCAGGAAAGCACAGGCTTCTTCAGTCAGAATGGCGTCGTAGGCAGGCTGCATAGCCCCGCGGATCGATAAATTGGCGCGTTCAATAGTCATGTGTTGGTCCTTATGAAATTGCTGCTGCACCACAAAATAGCGCGGCAAACGAAAAGCTGTTGCTTACTATAGGCGGAATATATGTCAAAAGGCCTTATCACGGCCATTAATGGTAACAATGGCTGATATCATTTTAAAAAATACCAATAAGAGTAAATACTCTAATGTCATGGCATAACTTCTGCAAAGGATCTGATGCTCAACCGCGATAAAGCTTAGATCTGCGGATACAACGTCAAAATTTTGTCAGAGGTCATTATGGAATTTATTATCTTATTACTGGTGCTGTTAGCTGTGATTGCCGCATTGGTCGTTAATCGTCTGATCCATCATGGCAACCCTTTTCCTTTTACCAAACGTAATCAGCTATTTACCCCGGTCGAACGTTCTTTTCTGACGCTGCTGGAAAAAGCAGTCGGTGATAAATACAAAATTATTAACAGAGTCAAACTTGCCGATATTCTGGAATTAAAAAGTAATGCCGACAACAAAACCCGCAGGGCCGCTATGTTAAAACTCAATGCCAAGTACTTGGATTATGTACTTTGCGACAGCACCGACATGAGCATAGTGGCCGTTGTAGACCTGGCCAACACGACCAGCAAAGAGGGTCACAAAGCAATACCGGACTGGTTTGTCAGTGGTGCTTTGGAAGCTTCAGGTATTCCTTATATCCGTATGAAAATTAAAGCAGGTTATACAGTGGCTGATATTCAACAAGGGCTGGCTGCCAAACTGGGTAAATTACCTGTAGCACCAGAGCCGATGATCAAAGGTACAGTGAAAAAAGGCCCTACACGCCCGGTACGCCCTTTAACACCGGTGTTGTCACCTTCTCAACTAAAAGCCAGCCCTACTGCGCTGGTACAGCTGTCCTGAAACTGCAACAAACTGCCCTTTTACTCAAAAAGCCCTGCAAATGCAGGGCTTTTTATTGCCTTAGCAACCTTACACCGCCGCCAGTCACAACTAAATACAGCTTAAAAACAACAACTTCTGCCATACTACAAAAATAACATTTAAGCTTTAGCGGCCATGGGCCGATAACAATAACGGTGTATTGGCATGGGAGGTTCTATGACTGAAGGCATCGGTGGCGCGGCATTAAGCCAAAGCTACGAATTACTGGGCGTCGCTCTGGCGAAATCCCAGCAAGTACAGGAAGGGAAGATGACTTTGCAGTTATTGCAAAGTGCCATCAGTTCAGCACCAACAGCCACGGCGCCATCCGCAGTTGGCAATCTTGGGCAGAATATTAACCTTCATGTCTAACATAAAAGCTCAGATCAAAAGTCTGAGCTTTTTTCTTTACTGCAGTTCATCTGTAATTCACCTGCAAAACTCACAATAAACCACAATTAGATAAGCATGGAGCTTTTGATGAATATGACGTCGCGTAACGCCTGGATTTTAGGTGTGTTTTTTACCCTTGGCACCATCACTGGTGCTTATACCCTTGGCCAACAATTAATGTCGATTAAAGCGCTGGAGCGTACTGTGCAGGTAAAAGGCCTGTCAGAACGCGATATTGCCGCCGACACTGTGATCTGGCCTATTAAATTTAATGATGTCGGCTCCGAACTTACAGCGCTGGTGGGCAGTGTGGAAAAGAAAAACGAGCAGGTGATTGCCTTTTTAAAATTACATGGTTTTACCGACGACGAAATTTCGGTATCAGTGCCTGCTTTTGTCGACCGTCAGGCGGGTTATAACGATGCCAATGCCAATCAACCGCGATTTACCGCGACCTCTATTGTGACCGTTTACAGTACCAACGTGGATATGGCCCACGGTGCCATGCAAAAGCTGCTGGAGCTGAGCAAAAACGGTATTGCTATTGCGGGGCAAGACTATGACAGCAAAGCCGAATTTTTGTTTACCGGCCTGAACAGCATCAAACCACAGATGATTGAAGAAGCCACCCGCAATGCCCGCGAAGTAGCAGAAAAATTTGCCGCCGATTCCAACAGCAGAGTAGGCAAAATTAAACAAGCGAATCAGGGGCAATTTAGTATCAGCGACCGCGACAGCAGCACACCCCATATCAAAAAAGTGCGGGTAGTTGCCACTGTCGACTATTATCTGGCAGATTGATGAATCGGCTGTTATTTCAGCAATAGCGGCACTGTCAGTGGTAGTTTCTGACAGTGCTTTAATCCCGGAAGATTATTGCCTGCGACTTTGAGTTTCCCCAATTTATAAACTAGGGTTTAAGCCTGCACTGTTGTTAACGGGATGGAACCGGCGTGATCATGACAGAGAGGGAACTGAGTGCTCTGAAAGCACAGGCCTATGATTTACTGTTACCACATATTCCAACTGGCGTAGCAATACTTGACCCTGAATTACGCTATTTATCTATCAATCAAACTTTGGCTGATTTTAATGGCCACAGCATAGACGCTCATTTGGGGCAGACCGTCTGGCAAATGTTGCCGGATCTGGCACCTGACATAGCCCCCGTTATTCTACATGTATTAAAAAGTGGTGAGCCCAGGCTGAATTTTGCCGTCTCTGCACCTACGCCTGCAGTGCCGGATCAAAACAGTGACTGGCTCTGTAGCTATTTTCCGGTTCCCCGCCCTGATGGCAGCATCGGCGCTGTCGCCGTGCTGGCGCAAAACCACACTTTGCTACGGCAACTGGAGCGCAGTCAGCAACAAAGCCAACAACGCTTACGCAAAGTACTGGACAGCCTGTTTGCTTTTGTCGGTATCCTGACACCGGATGGCACCCTGATCGATGCCAACCTGCCGCCGTTAAAAGCGGCCGGTATTGAACTGGTTGACGTCATTCATCAAAAAGTCTGGGACACCTTCTGGTTTCAGCATTCAGAGTCTGAACAACAA
>NZ_JAVBXS010000006.1 GCF_030824435.1 Rheinheimera sp. | reverse complement strand
ACGCAGGCATTGCGCTGTGGGCTAATCAAAAAGTACAACATGCCTAACAAGCGCCTTAAACCTTGCGGCCTTCGGCCGCAGGACTCGCAACAAGTTGCTCGCCGTTTAGGCGATAGTTAGCCGTTAATCGGGTTTTATAGTTTTTGGCAGGTTGTGCAGCCAACACCAGGGAGGTGGCTTTGTTCGGGCAGTTCGTTGCTTGGGTAAAGTGCAAACGGAAATTGCGTTCTTCGTTTCCCTTCTGGTAGTTTGGTGTTCACTAATTATTTACAGGTTCCGCTCAGGTACTTTGTGGCAGCAAGCTGCAAAAGTCAGCTGTTTGTGGGGTAAGTTTTTAAATTTGCACGTGCGGCGTTGTTGGTGTTTTCGCGTTGCCCTTATCCGGGCTTTCGGCTAACAAGTCGCGGCACTTGCGGCCTTCGGCCGCAGCGACGTCAACTGCGTTGCAGTTGCCGCGCGTGCGCTCAGCGTTAGGTTGCTCAATGTTTGAATTCGATATACAAAAATCAGGCACAAGTGAAGAACGATTGATTTGCTTTTTATCAGATTCAACAGATCAAGCATTCAGACAAGCATTAAAAGACATCTTGGAACCCCATGGCTATTTATGTGATTCCGATGAACATCATGTCTTTATGAGAAATGTGAACGGAGAATATAAGCTCCGACAATTAACTATCTCATCAGATAGCTGGTTCGTTTGGGGAGAATGCGATACCTGGGGTAAAAACATCGCATTAAACCAAGAGTTAATAAGCTGGTTAGAGAAAAAATTGCTAGATAGTGGTTTATTCAAATTGCGGCAAAAAACCTAACAAGCGCCTTAAACATCGCGGCCTGCGGCCGCTGGACTCGCAACAAGTTGCTCGCCGTTTAGGCGATAGTTAGGTTCACGATGAGCAGCATTGAAGATATATCCAATATATGGGCTGAGAAAGGATGGGGAGTCTGGTTCGATTTGAGCTTCAATGGAGCTGAGATTAGATTCAGTATCTCAGCCGAAACTTTAGGCTCAGGTGTATTGAAAGAATCAAGACGGCAATTTCCTGAAACATTTGATGCAAATCTTTCATTGATAAGAGAAGCAGCTGTGATGTTGGCGAGTTCTAATCGCCTCAGTCAAATCAAAGATATAGCCGGCACTGAAATTACTGAGGCTGATATTCTTGAAGTTAAATGCTAAATGGAACCTAACAAGAGCCTTAAATATGTGCAGCAAGCTGCACCGGACTCGCAACAAGTTGCTCGCCGTTTAGGCTAGCGTTAGGCCTTGAAGGAATACGGATGTTCAATCGAACGGAATATCACGCAGCTCATCAATACTCTTCCAATCACCGGAAACAGATTGTGGGCAGTGAGTTATGTGGTTGCTTTTACTGCCTTAAAGTCTACCCACCTTCCGAGATTGTGGAGTGGATTGATGAAAATGAAAATGAGGTAGGACAAACAGCACTATGCCCCTATTGCGGTATAGATTCCGTTATTGGATCGGCATCTGGCGTTTCACTGGATAAACAATTTCTTACCGAGATGTATAAAGTATGGTTTTCTTAACTTTAAAACATTCGGTGTACTGGCCTAACAAGCGCAGTCACAATCGGCCACTGCGTGGCCTGGACCTCAACCGCTGCGCGGGTTTCGGCCTGTGCTGCGGGCGTTAGCTATTGGTATGAGTATGGATTGCATCAACCAAATTAAAGAAAAACTTGAGAAATATCCTGAGCTCAAATGGGAGCTGGACGGCTCAACTATATCAGTATCACCAGAGAATGGGTTCACAGTTTGGCTTGCAGAATCAGAGCAAGTTTGTACTGTAGGTTACAACGGTTGGCACGAAGAATTTTCAGATAAAAATGAAGCGTTAAATTGTTTTGCTTTTGGCCTCAGTGAAAAGTGTCGATTAAAAGTCTTTATTAAAGGCAAGACAGAATATAAATGGGTCATAGAAGCATTTGAAGACGGTAACTGGGTTAGTTACAGCACTACTAGCTTAATCTTGTATCCATACTGGCGTAAAACACGGATTAGTTACTTACAAAATCATGTGGTAAGCAGCTAACAAGTTGCTTAATTTCGTTCCGGCCACAAACAGCGTGGCCTCCACTGGACTGCCTACGCTTCGCTGCGGCAGCCAATTAGCTAAGCGTTATAAAAATAGTGAGGCTCGAATGAAACGTTTTCTTCTCATTTTTAGTTTGTTTGTCATGGCTTCGTTGGAAGCAAGTACTGTACAAGATGGTTACAACGCAGTGAGAAACGGCAATTATGAACAAGGACTAAAAATACTTTTACCAATTGCAGAAAAAGGTGATCCGGATGCTCTTTATGGAGTTGGAATTCTCTACAAAGAAGGATGGGGTGCCGAAAAGGATTTGGACAAGGCAGTGAGTTTTTATGAGAAAGCCGCAGAAAAAGGGCATGTCGGTGCAATATTTGATCTAGGTTGGGCGTATCAAACTGGTCAGGGCAAAGATAAAAACTATTCTAAATCTGCTGAATTATATGAAAAAGCAGCTACAAAAGGGCATCCAGTTGCAATGTATGGATTAGGTGGTTTGTACTTGAACGGTCTGGGCGTTGATAAAGACGTAGTCAAAGCGGAACATTGGTATAAACAATCTGCCGCAGCCGGTTATCCCCCTGCAATAGAGTTCGTCAAAGAAGAATTTAAGTAATTTATAACAAACAAATGTTAATCGCCCATGCTACGCATGGGCTGCGACGGCAAAACGCATGCGCGTTTTGCCGCGCTAAATTTGGTAGTTAAGCATCAAAATGAACTACGGATTCACAAAATTGGCAACCAACTGGAATGAAAAAGCGCTGAATAGTATTGGTGTTTGTTTAATCAAAGCCATTTTGTTCTTTATTCCTCGGGCTAATTCTGATTAGGAAAAGCTATATCAAAATGCTTATGGCGTTGTTGCTGCTGGCAAGGTTGTAAGCCCTGAGAGACTTTTGCAACTTTCGACAAACTAAAATTTTAAAAGGATTTATGTGTATGAATAGGATTTTGTTGGCCATTTTTGCTGTTGTCGCCTTGAGCTTCAATGCGCCATGCCGGGCTGATCTGTTATCACCGTTAAATCAAGTGGAGATGGCAAAAGCGGACGCTATGTACCAAAGATATTGTTCTTTGTGTCATGGCGCGCAGCGGGAGGGTTACAAGGCAGACCATGCGCCATCTTTACGTTCAAAGTCGATGCTGAGCACCGCATTCCCTCAGCTGATGTTTGACTCCATTGCTTTCGGGCGGGTGAATTCTGCAATGGATGGGTATATCAAAGACGCAGGCGGCCCTCTGACAGAATCAGACATTATCTTATTGATCAGATGGCTGGCGCAGAAAGAGCAGATTTCTCCGATAGATTTAGACCAGGCGCCAATCCCCGGAAAGGCTGAGAAGGGCAAAGCGCTGTATGCTAAAAACTGTGCAACTTGCCATGGAGACAAAGGCCAAGGTATTACCGGCACTGCGTTAGCAGACCAATTATTCTTATCGAGCGCAACAGACAGCTATTTAAAACACGCTATCCTGACCGGCAGAGACGGCACTCCGATGAAAAGTTTTGCCGGAATTCTCAAGGATGAAGAAATCAATGATGTTGTTGCTTATCTGAGAAGTCAGGCTTCGGGCTGGAGCCCACAACCGCCAGAACTCGCACCATGGCCGAGCCCCGCTGAGTATGTGCTGAACCCCAACAGTGAAGCGCCGCAATTTAGTTTAAGAGAAGGCCGGTATGTGCCAGCTCACGAAGTTGAACAAGCATTAAAAGAACACAAAAAAATGATTATTCTGGATACCCGGCCGGGCTCTGCCTGGCAACGTATTCATATTCCCGGTGCGGTTCCGATGCCGTATTACAGAGACAAATCCAAAATTGCCGAAAACTTACCCAATGATGGCACCTGGATTATTGCTTATTGCGCCTGCCCTCACGCTGCTTCAGATTCAGTTATCAATCATCTCCGAAGTTTAGGGTACAAAAATACCGGGGTTATTGATGAAGGTATTATCAAATGGATTGAGATGGGATTACCTGTTGTTGCAGGTAAGGCAAAGGTTAGTCAGGTCATTGACTAAAAGTACCTTGTCATCATTGTGTAGCGGGTGCATAACAATCAAATTTTATCGCCAGCAAAAAGCGCTGGCTGCGACGTCAACCCGCTGCGCGACTTTCCGCGCTAAATTTGGTAGTTAGCCTTACAGGAAGAATATGAACAATCTGAGAATTATATTTGGCTTACTCATCGGTTTGGCAGCAATGTTTGCGCATGCAGACTTATCTGACAATGCTCTTGTTCCAAAAGAAGAA
>NZ_JAVBXS010000073.1 GCF_030824435.1 Rheinheimera sp. | reverse complement strand
ATGAGCTCTTTTGTTGAAACAAGCCTGCGTAAATCCCAGTTACAGCAGGAGTTTATCCGCACCGATGGCGTCGACCCTGCCATAGCACCTCTAGTGAAACATCAGAAAATGACCCAAAGCCCATTCCGCTTTTTACGTGGCAGCTCAGGTTTATTTTATGCTGATATCAAAAGGGAGCTGCTGCAATTGCCCAACGCTTTGACCGAATTGCCTTTGGTACGGGTGATGGGTGATTGTCACTTGGCTAACTTTGGTTTTTTTACCGAGGAAGGCAGCAGTGGTGAAAGAGTGATTTTTGGTCCCAACGACTTTGATGATGCTTGTGTGGGCCATGCGGTGTGGGACTTAAGCCGTTTTGCCGTCAGTTTGTTATTGGCCGCAGATTATTGCCGTGGTTTGTTGTCAGGAACATATCGGGCAGATAACGAGGCTGATTTGAGTGCTTTAAAAGTGGCGACTGAAAAAGATGCTGATAAAGCCATGTTGGCTTTTTTTAGTGAATACAGCAAAGAATTAACGCGTATTCACAACAATCCGGAACGCAGATTTAACGCCCAGGACGATTTTCCGAAAATCCATTTACTGAAACCTTTTTTGAAAAAAGCCATTAAAAGGTCGGCGGCAGGTGAGCAGTTTTCAACCAAAAGCACCCTGGCAAAAACTGTGGATTTAACCGCCAGGCCACTGCGTTTTAAACAAGACGCCGGTAAATTTACCCGGCTGGATGAAACAAGTTATCAGCAGGTGCTGACGGCGTTCCGGCCTTTTGTCGACGATGACATAGTGGACTTAGTGGCACGTCAGGGCGCGGGCACAGGCTCGTTAAATCTGCAGCGTTATTATTTGCTGGTTGGGCCAACACAACTTTGTTCTGACGCCGATTTGGCACTTTATCATGTGGTGGAAGCCAAACAACAACGTCGTTCGGCGCCGCTGGCATTTTTTGCCGGTTTAAGCCCGGTGAATGAACTGAATGACGCCCATCTGACGGTAGATTGCCAGCGTTTGATGCAGCGCCGGCCGGATTTAGTGTTGGATGACCACCAGTTTGAAGGCGCCCATTATCTGTTGCGCTCTTTGCATCACGCCAATGTCGATTTAGATCCCGAAGATATCTGCCTGCACCCTGTGAACCCGGCGCTTGCGATGCGTCAGTATGCTCAGGCTTGTGCTGTTGCTTTGGCCTTAGCCCATAGTCGCAGCGACAGACGCAGTTGCCGTTTTGAGCAGCAGATGGTGACAGCATTAACAACGCATCAGGCGCAGCTGGCGGCCAGTTGCCGGCAATATGCCATGCAACAGGTGCAGGATTGTCAGTTGTTACAACAAATGTTGCCGGTAGCGCAGCAGCAACAGTGACAGGCAGCGGCTATCAGCGGCAACATGGTGTTGACTCTGGGTGGTCGGGTAGTGGTTGCTGTTGTTGGCTCAGCATCTGGCGTGCAGCGGGAATTTGCTGCCAGATCTGTTGCAGCAGTTGCGGTTGGCTTTGCGCCAGTTTGCTGCTGAATACCAAAAACAACGGCTGCTGATAAAAAGGCGGTTGCAGTTTTTTAATCAGCGCCGCTTTTGGGTGTTGTTTAAGCTGGGCATCGGCAACAAATTCAGCCAGCACATAACCGTCCAGTCTGTTGTTCAGCACCATTTCCAGCCCGGCATTTAAACCTGAAGCTAAGGTGCTCAGCGCATTCAGTTGTTTTAGCTTTTGTTCCACCACAAAACCCTGGGGGGCAGACAGGCCAAACTTGATACCCGACAGTTCGGTACCGTCCCAGCGCAGTGAGCTGTGTTTATGGGTGTACAGATGATAATCCACCGACATCAGACTCAGGCTGCTGTTTGGTTGTTGTTGGGCATCCAGCGGGAAAGCCAGTAGTTGTTGACGCTCGGCGGTCCAGCCAACTCCAATAACGCCATCCATGTTGCCAATGCCAGCTTCATGCAGGCAACGTTTCCACGGCATACGATGTAGTTCTACCGGCACACCGGCCAGCACAAAGGCCTGAGCTGCTACCTGACTGTGCCCACCATAAGCGGCAACTCCTTCCACCATTTGTTTGGGCAAAGCTGGTGAGTGTTCATGATCTTCATAACAAATCTGTAGAGGCGCCGCCACAAGGGGGGTACAGAACAGATACCAAGCTGCAGCAAAACATTTCATCAGCAATCTCCGGCGGGCATGATTTGAGTATAAGAGTTTTCTAATTGCCGGTGCAGCTTTTATGCAGCTTTGTCGTGCACTGGCTGGTTAGGTAAAAAACAATGGCGCTTGCCGGATTTTATGGCAGGTAAAAGGCAAAGCAAAGCAAGATAAAAGCAGGATAAAAAGCGTGATAGCAAGAGGGAAGTACGCCTGCCTTATGCTGCGGCAGGCGTTTGTGCGCAAAGGCTTAGAATTTATAACCGATATTGAGTACAGCCAGGGTTTTGCTGTCACCGTCACGGCCACGGTCGGTGCGATCGGCCTGACCTAAACCTGCGCCCAGCACCCAGCCACGGCCACTAAAACTGGTTAAGTGGTAGTCATAAGTGACCAGCACTAACTCTTCAGCGTTAAAAATGTCAGATTCAGTGCCATACATCAGACCAAAAGCATGAGGGCTACTGGCAGCCGGCGCCATTTGTACACCCAAAGCAGCACCATGAATACCTACACCGGCAAAAAAGCCCAGATTGTTTTCGCGGTAGGTTATTTTGGCGCCAAGGTCGCCATATTGCGGACCAAAACCTGCAGCCGGAATAAATTCACCGGCCAGCGCCGGACCAGAAAGCAGCATTGCTGCGACAACAGAAAGTGTGGTTTTTTTCATCAGAATGTCCTCAAAAATCAGGCTGTCGCACAGGGACAGCAATACCAAAGCGCAATTCTAACGGCTGAAACTGAATTTAACCTGACTTTGCAAAACAGGTCGTGAGCAATACAAAGCGTTATTGTTGCCGGCAGCTTCATAAATTGCGCCATTATGTTATGTAGTGATGGCTGGCCTTGGGGCAGATTATTTTTTGTTTTATATCAATGCATGATGATTTAGCCCGGAAGCAGCGGGAAAAATGCCATAAAGTGAAGCTAAAACCAGATGACCCTTATCTGGCTGACAGGTGCAGTTGGCACTGATAACAGCAACATCCTTTCAAGGAAGCAAAGATGCAACAACAAGCAGTAGGTGAACAACAGGGTCTGCGCAGATTTGGCCTGGCCGGTGTATTGACACTGCTGCTGGTGATTGTGCTTGTTGTGGTGTGGTATCAGCATTATTGGCAACCTGCTGCAGTGGACAACTTATTACAAAGCAATGGCCGGATTGAAGCCACTGAAATTGCTATTGCCAGCAAAACCTCAGGCCGCATCAAAACGATGCTGGTTGATGAAGGCGATTTTGTTACTGCAGGCCAGCTGCTGGCTGAAGTCGAATCGGACGCTTTATTGGCCCAGTTACAGCAGGCTCAGGCGCAGTTGCGCCAAACTCAAAGTGCCTTGTTAACAGCACAAAGTCAGCTGCAGCAACGTGAAAGTGAAAAAAACGCTTTGGAAGCAGTGTTGAACCAACGTGCGGCTGAACTCATTGCTGCGCAAAACAGAGCCAAACGCACCGGCACTCTGGCAGAAACAGGTTCTGTGTCCAGGCAACTGGCGGATGACAACAACACGCTGGTGACAAGCGCCAAAGCGGCAGTGAGTGCCGCCAAAGCGCAAATTAAAGCAGCAGAAGCGGCTATGACATCTGGCAAAGCACAAATTTTATCGGCTGAGTCCGCCATTGAAGCCGCTGTGGCAACTGTGCACAGGGTTGAAGTAGAACTTGCCGACAATCAGCTAAAAGCACCAAGGGCCGGCCGTATTCAATACCGTATTGCCCAGACCGGCGAAGTGGTGGCGGCCGGTGGCAAGGTGTTGAGTCTGATTGATTTAACCGATGTGTATATGACGTTTTTTTTGCCTTCGGCCAAAGCTGGCCAGATAGCGCTTGGCAGTGAAGTGCGGTTGGTGCTGGATGCAGTGCCGCAGCGTGCTATTGCTGCCACTGTTTCTTATGTGGCTGATGTGGCGCAGTTCACGCCCAAAACAGTAGAAACGGCCAGTGAAAGGGAAAAACTAATGTTCAGGGTCAAAGCAAAAATAAGCCCTGTTCTTTTGCAAAAACATATAGATAAGGTAAAAACAGGTTTACCTGGTATGGCTTATGTACGGCTTGATGAATCCAAGGCCTGGCCAGACTGGTTGCCGGAGCTGGCGCAGTGACAGCTGGGGAGCATCAGCATGCCATGGCGCCTGTCACGCCGGTCGCCGGCCCTGTGGCTGAGCCTGTTGCAATAGTGCAGTCGGTGTTTATGCGTTATGGCTCCACCATAGCGCTGAATGATCTGAGCCTGC
>NZ_JAVBXS010000100.1 GCF_030824435.1 Rheinheimera sp. | reverse complement strand
CTATGGGTGGTCCGGCGCAGGGTGGAGTGCAGTTAAGCCTGGATGATTTAAATCAGGTGTTGTTGCAACTGACGTCGCTTGAGCAAAATCTGCAAACTGAACAAACCCGTTTTGCCTTACTTGAATCTTTGGATCTGAATCACAATATCGGTATGAACAGTCAGTTATCTGGCCGGCCGGTACAAAAAGGTTATCTATCTTCAGCTTATGGTGTACGCAGCGACCCTTTTACCGGGCAACCAGCGTTACATCGTGGTGTTGATTTTGCCGGAGCCGAAGGTGATCCGGTGCTGGCAACTGCAGGCGGTATTGTCACCTGGGCTGGTGAGCGTTTTGGTTATGGCCTGATGGTGGAAGTTGAACACGCCGATGGTTACCGCAGCCGTTATGGTCATGCCAAAGCAATTCAGGCCGAGATTGGACAACTGGTCAGTAAAGGCCAGCAAATTGCCACTATCGGCAATACCGGCCGTTCAACAGGGCCACATGTACATTACGAAATATTAAAAGATGGTCAGCAAATAGACCCGATGTTGTTTGTGAACCGTCGGACAAAAAACTTCAATGGCTCTGCCAGGACTGCACGCCAGTCTCAACAATAAAAGTGGTATTTGGACAATGTTTGGAAAACTCTTTACCAGATTATTTGGTAGTCGCAACGATCGTTACCTGAAAAAACTCGCTAAAACGGTCGACGAAATCAACGGCATGGAAAGCCAGTTTGCAGCTTTGTCTGATGAACAGTTGCAGGCCAAAACTGCAGAATTTAAACAACGTTATGCCGAGGGTGCCAGTCTGGACGATTTGCTGCCGGAAGCCTTTGCTACTGTGCGTGAAGCCAGTAAAAGGGTGTTTGGCATGCGTCATTTTGACGTGCAGCTGATTGGCGGTATTGTGTTGCATCAGGGCAAAATTTCCGAAATGCGTACCGGTGAAGGTAAAACCCTGACCGCAACGCTGCCGGCTTATCTGAATGCGCTGAGCGGTGGTGCCGTGCATGTCATTACCGTCAACGACTATCTGGCGAAGCGTGATGCCGCCACGAACGAGCCATTATTCAGCTTTTTAGGTTTAACAGTGGGTGTGAACGTGCCTGGCATGCAACATCCGGAAAAGCAGCAGGCTTATGCTGCTGACATTACCTACGGTACCAACAACGAATTTGGTTTTGATTACCTGCGTGACAATATGGCCTTTAGCATGGCTGACAGGGTACAACGTGACCTTGCTTATGCCATTATCGACGAAGTGGACTCCATCCTGATTGACGAAGCCCGTACCCCTTTGATTATCTCGGGTCAGGCTGAAGACAGCTCAGAATTATATCGTCAGATCAACACTGTGGTTCCTCTGCTGGAACGCCAGGAAAAAGAAGACGAAGAAGGCCAGATGGGCGATGGTCATTTCACCATCGACGAAAAAGCCAAACAGATTTATTTAACCGAACGTGGCCAGATCAGAGTGGAAGAAATTCTGCTGGAACGTGGTTTAATGCAGGAAGGTGAATCGCTGTTTTCTGCCAGCAACATTACCTTGTTGCACCATGTGTATGCCGCGTTACGCGGACACAACCTGTTCAAAAAAGACGTAGATTATGTGATTAAAGACGGCCAGATTGTGATTGTTGACGAACACACAGGCCGTACTATGGAAGGCCGTCGTTGGTCTGAAGGTTTGCACCAGGCGATTGAAGCCAAAGAAGGTGTGCGTATTCAGAACGAAAACCAGACGCTGGCCTCTATTACCTTCCAGAACTACTTCCGTTTGTATGAAAAACTGGCCGGTATGACCGGTACTGCCGATACCGAAGCTTTTGAATTTCAACAAATTTATGGTCTGGAAACTATAGTAGTTCCAACTAACAGACCTATGGTACGTAAAGATATGCCAGATTTGGTGTATCTGACAGCCGAAGAAAAGTATCAGGCCATTATTAAAGACATTGAAGCCACCCGCGACGCCAAAAGGCCGGTGCTGGTCGGTACAGCTTCAATTGAAAGTTCTGAATACCTGTCGTCTTTATTACATAAAGCCAAAATTACCCATCAGGTGTTAAACGCCAAGTTCCACGCTAACGAAGCGCAAATTATTGCCGAAGCCGGTCGTCCTGGTGCTGTGACTATAGCCACTAACATGGCAGGTCGTGGTACTGACATCGTCTTAGGCGGTAACTGGCAGTCAGAAGTCGCGAAGCTGGAGAACCCGACTCAGGCACAAATTGATGACATTAAAGCGCAGTGGCAGGAGCGTCATGACGCTGTGATAGCCGCCGGTGGTTTACATATTATTGGTACTGAACGTCACGAATCACGCCGCATCGACAACCAGCTGCGTGGTCGCGCCGGTCGTCAGGGTGATGCCGGTTCCAGTCGTTTTTATCTGGCGCTGGATGATGCGTTAATGCGTATTTTTGCCTCAGACCGCATGGCCGGTATGATGCGCAAACTGGGTATGGAAGCAGGTGAAGCTATTGAACACCCGCTGGTCAGTCGTGCTATTGAAAACGCACAACGTAAAGTAGAAGCCCGCAACTTTGATATCCGTAAACAGTTATTAGAGTTTGATGATGTAGCCAACGACCAGCGTAAAGTGGTGTATGAGCAGCGCAACGAGCTGCTGGCAACAGACGATATTACTGAAACCATTGCCGCCATTCGTACTGACGTGGTGCAGACGGTGCTGGATCAATATATTCCGCCGCAGTCATTGGATGAAATGTGGGATATTCCAGGTCTGGAAGCCCGTTTGCGCTCTGACTTTGCGCTGGATATGCCGATTGGCAAGTGGCTGGCCGAAGACAACAAGCTGTTTGAAGAAAAATTAAAAGAGCGTATTCAGGATGTGGTTGAAAAATCTTACGAACTGAAAGAGCAAATGGTGGGTGCACCAGTGCTGCGTCAGTTTGAAAAAGCAGTGATGTTGCAGAGTCTGGACACTCACTGGAAAGAACACCTGGCTGCGATGGATCATCTGCGTCAGGGTATTAACCTGCGTGGTTATGCACAGAAAAACCCGAAGCAGGAATATAAACGCGAAGCTTTTGAACTGTTCTCCAATATGCTGGATCAGCTGAAACTGGACGTGGTAGGTGTGTTAAGCCGAGTGCAAATCCGTGCGCCTGAAGATGTGGAAGCTGTGGAAGAACAACGTCGTAAAGCTGATGCTGTTGCGATGAAGTTTGAACACGAAGAAGCAGAGCATGTTGGCGGTGAAGTGCCGGCAACACCCGGCGCTCCGGTGTTCCGTGACGGCGATAAAATTGGCCGTAACGATGTTTGTCCATGTGGTTCAGGCAAAAAGTATAAACAGTGCCATGGCAAGTTAAGCTAAAGTGGCATGATGAAAAAAAGCAGAGCTCGCTCTGCTTTTTTTTCGCTTATAAAACAGCGTGCAATAGCGTTGTAAGCCGCCGTCAACTTATTTGCCATGCAACAACAAGTTGGCAGCATGGTAAACAAAGGTAAAAACCGAGGATTAAAAGTGGCAACAACAAAAATTGTGCATGTCGCCGTTGGGGTGATTAAACGGGGTGATTTTATTTTTATCAGCAAAAGACCCGATCAATTGCATCAGGGTGGGCGTTGGGAGTTTCCCGGTGGTAAAGTGGAAGCCGGTGAAACTGTGTTGCAGGCACTGCAACGTGAATTGCTGGAAGAAGTGAACCTGCAGGTGCATAACGCATCAGCTATGTTGCAGCTTGAATATGCTTATCCGGAAAAAACCGTGTTATTGGATGTCTGGTTGGTAGAAGATTTTAGCGGTGAAGGCGAGGGCCTCGAAGGGCAACAAACCGCCTGGGTGCATCAGCTCGAACTTGGCAACTATCAGTTCCCGGATGCCAACCAGCCTATTCTGGCTGCGGTGCAACAGCTGTTTCACAGTTAAACAAAACCCGGTCTAAACCGGGTTTTGTTTGTTGTAATTGTTGTGTTATTCCTGAAAGAACTTATTTTCCTGTTGCATCAGCTCGTCTTCCAGTGCCATCAGATCGGCATCGCCCAATCCTGCTTCTATTGGCTGTTTATCGGCGATACGGCGGCTTTCACTGGCCCATTCACCCAAATCAATCAAACGGCAGCGGTCGCTGCAAAAAGGCCGGAACGGCGATTGTGGACCCCACAGCACTTCTATCTGACAAGTTGGGCACTGTACTTTGAGCTCTGACATAACAATTCCTGCGTGCTGATACCAAAAGCCGCATTATACCTCAGTCAGCAGCAAGCCAGTTCAAACGCAATATTTTTATCTGAGGTAGCGCGGCCCTGAGTATCACAAAGCTGCATAAAACGAATGGCATAACGGTATTTGTTACCGCTGATGGTGGGATAACAACAATAGTCCAGCGGATACTTTAACCTTAACAATTCAAACTGTTCGGTATTGCTCTGGTAATAACCATTTTCTGCCACAACAGCTTGAAACTTGCCGCGTTCACGGATAAAAGTCAGCACAAATCTGATGGCTCTTTCCACCAGCTGCAACTGTGCAATCCAGTCTTGTGCCGCTTTTTGTCTGGTGTCGAGCGGCTGGGTATACCAGTACTGCAATTGGGGTAAGTCAAAATAGCAGGTGCCGCCAGGGATAAAAAACCTTTGGCGCAATGGTCCTAAAAATTTGTCTTCTTTAAGTACATTAGCAAATTTGGCGCCACGAATCAGTTCACTTTGCAGCCGGACCGCCTGTTGCAACATCAATTGCAGGCTGTCGTCGGAGATTGAGGGGTGACGCGACCAGCCAACCAGCGCACTTTCACATCGTTCCACATCTTTGATCAGATCAGGACGGATATCATTTCTGTCCAGGACTTCAATCAAAGCAAAAAGTGAGGTAAAAAAGCCGAGTTGTTGTGATTCGTTGGCCAAAGCCAGCTGATTATTCACCTGATTAAATAAATATTCGACACGCAGATAGGTTCTGACTTTTTCGCTGAGTGGATGTTCGTAGATCAATTCTGCCATGCCAGAGATGCACCCCAAAAAAAGCCAGTGGGTTGCAGCTGCACCCGACAGTTAACATAACCTTAAGTTGGCGATTTGGCTAGTTTTTCTGCCGCCAGCGCCGAATATATTTGATGCAGGGCTGCCACTCTTTCCGGCAGGCTCTGCAGTGGTAAATCATTGTCCAGCAGCTGGGTTGCAGCAGCATGCCTTTGTTCACGTGAACACTGCGACGCCATAATGGCCTCAACCTGACTGGCCGGCACTTTGTCACGCTCAGTGGTACGTTGTAGTTGGGTTTCCGGGCTGACATCTACCACCAATAGCTGATCAACCAAAGTCTGCAAACCGTTTTCCAGCAAGAGGGGGGCAACCAGCAGTACATAAGGTGAAGTTGCTGCAGCCAGTTGTTGTAACATTTGCTCGCGGATAAGCGGATGCAGCAGCTGATTCAGCCATTGTTTGTCGCTTGGGTTGCTAAAGACTTTTTTCCTGAGCAAAGCACGGTTCAGGCTGCCGTCGGCCAGCAAGATACCGGTGCCAAAATGGCTGCTGATAACATTAAGAGCTGCAGTGCCAGGCGCTACCACCTCACGGGCCACAACATCGGCATCAACCAGCTGCACACCCAAAGTTGCAAACTGGTTGGCAACAGTGGTTTTACCGCTGCCAATGCCGCCTGTCAGTCCAACAATAAAGTTGCTCATCAATGTTATTACAGCTGGATCATCGATAAATAAGCTGCAGTGATTTGTTCACCCCACAACATGGCAATCCAGCCGGCGGCAGCAATATAAGGACCAAAAGGGATAGCGTTATTTTTGTCTTTACCTTGCATTGCCAATAACACAGAGCCAATCACTGCACCGACAAAAGACGACAACAGAATAATCAGCGGCAGCTGTTGCCAGCCAAGCAAAGCGCCAAATACCGCCAGCAGTTTAAAGTCGCCATAACCCATACCTTCTTTACCGGTTAACAGCTTAAATAACCAATAGACAGACCAGAGCGCCAGATAACCAAAGGCCGCCCCTGTAATGGCCGTTGCTGCGTCCACTTTGCTAAAACCAGCAACAGCTGCAACCAGGGCCAACCACAATAACGGCAAAGTGATTTGATCTGGCAGCAGCATTTTATCTATGTCAATAAAAGTCAACGCCAGCAAAGCCCAGGTCACCCCCAGATACAACAAGCCGGTTGCTGTAGCACCAAATTGCCAGGCGACGACCGCAGATAGCAGTGCGGTGGCAAGTTCCAGCAGCGGGTATCTCAAGCTTACCGGTGCTTTACAATAACGGCATTTACCTTGCAGCAGCAGGTAACTCAAAAGCGGAATATTATCCAAAGCTGACAACTGGTGTTTGCAGTGCGGGCACGCTGAACGGGGCACGGCCAGGTTAAACACCGGTGCGTTAGCTGGTTCCAGATCCGGAGAGAAATACTCCTGATACTCCTGTTGCCAGCTTTTTTCCATCATCAGCGGTAAACGATACACCACCACATTTAAAAAACTGCCGACACAAAGGCTGAACAAAAACACCACTGCGGCAAACCAGTACGGCGATTGCTGAAAAAACAGCGCGGTTTCGGCAACTGACGACATCATTTGATCACCGAACCTAACTGGAAGATAGGTAAATACATGGCGACTATCAGGCCACCGATAATGACACCCAGCACCGCCATAATCATCGGTTCTAACAGTGCGGTCAGACCATCAACGGCGTCGTCTACTTCCTGTTCGTAAATATTGGCCACCCGGGCCAGCATATCATCGAGGGCACCGGACTCTTCGCCGATAGATACCATTTGGATCACCATTTCAGGGAACCTGTTGGTGGTTTTCATTGAACTGAACATCTGGCCACCTGCCGATACATCAGCCCGTACTTCCATTATGGCATTTTTATAAATTTCGTTGCCTGCAGCGCCAGCCGCTGATTCCAGCGCCTCAATCAAAGGTACACCGGCAGCAAAAGTGGTGGATAAAGTCCGGGCATAACGGGCAACAGCGGCTTTATTAATAATCATGCCCATTACCGGCAGCTTTAAAGCCATAGCGTCGGTGGCGGTTTTAAACTGCAGGTTATTGTTGTAAGCCTTTTTAAATAAAAACAAACCAAGAATGATGGCAGCAAGTACCACCCACCAATAACTTTGCATCCATTCTGAAATACCAAGCACAAACAAGGTAAATGCCGGCAGTTCAGCACCAAAACCGGCAAAAATTTCTGCAAAAGAAGGCACCACAAAAATCAGCAAAATGGAGGTTACCACCAGTGCTACCACCATAACGGCGATAGGGTAAAACATGGCTTTTTTAATTTTTGATTTCAGCGCTTCGGCTTTTTCTTTGTAAGTGGCAACCCGGTCAAAGATGCGGTCTAAAGCACCGGACTGCTCGCCGGACTTCACCAGATCACAATACAGTTCATCAAAGTATTTAGGGTGCTCTCTGAGCACTTCTGACAATGGAATACCACTTTGGACTTTCAGAGATATTTTCTGCATCAGATTGCGTAAAGATTTTTTCTCAGCACCGCTGCTGATTAAGTCGATTGACTGAACCAGAGGGACACCGGCCGTTAGCATAGTGGCAATTTGCCGGGTCAGCACTGCCACATCGGCGGCGGTAATTTTGGCATCACCACCCAATAAACTTTTCCGCTTTTTGGTCACTATCGAAGGGGTGATGCCCTGCTGGCGCAATAACGCCTTGGCTTCATTAATAGAGTTGGCGCGGATTTCACCGTCGGCCTTTTTGCCTCTGCGGTTTACCCCTTTCCAGGCGTAATTATCCTGCTCTTTTATTTTTGGTTGTGGAGCCATGACGATGTCCCTTGTCCAGCAAAAAAACTTCGCTGTTATTAAAGTTAAGCGTTGGTTACCCGGTTAATTTCAGTGAGGCTGGTTAAACCGGCAGCTGCTTTGAGTAAACCCGATTGTCGTAAGTTATTAATGCCTTCAAGCTGCGCTTGTTTAGCAATTTCCAGTGAATTACCACCATGCATAATTTTTTCGGCAATGGCAGGCGATATTGGCATCACTTCATAAATACCAACCCGACCTTTGTAACCTCCGGTGCAATATTCACAGCCAACAGGTTTGCATAATTTAATGCCGGGCAGTTGGGCGGCAGTAAAACCCTGCCGTAACAACTCTTCTTCCGGTAAGGTTTCTGGTGCCTTGCAATGGTTACATAAACGACGAGCCAGACGCTGCGCAATAATTAAACTGACAGAACTGGCGACGTTATAAGCCGGCACACCCATATTTAATAAACGGGTGAGGGTTTCAGGTGCAGAGTTGGTGTGCAGGGTGCTTAATACCAGGTGGCCTGTTTGTGCTGCTTTAATGGCAATTTCAGCGGTTTCCAGATCGCGGATTTCACCCACCATGATGACATCCGGGTCTTGCCGTAAAAAAGATTTTAATGCCATAGGGAAGGTTAAACCCGCTTTAGGGTTCACCTGCACCTGATTGATACCGGGTAAGTTAATTTCCACCGGATCTTCGGCGGTGGAGATATTGGTTTCTTCAGTATTCAGAATGTTCAGGCCAGTATAAAGCGACACCGTTTTACCGCTGCCTGTTGGGCCTGTCACCAGAATCATACCCTGTGGCTGTTCTAGCGCTGATAAATACAGTTTTTTCTGCTGTTCTTCATAACCCAGAATATCAATACCCAACATAGCGCTGTCGGAATCTAAAATCCGCATTACTATTTTTTCGCCCCAGAGTGTGGGCAGGCTGCTAACCCGAAAATCAATCGACTTTTTCTGTGACAGTTTGAGCTTAATACGGCCATCCTGCGGCACCCGTTTTTCCGCAATATCCAGCCGTGACATGACTTTTAACCGGGCTGACAAGCGGCTCGACAAGGCCACAGGCGGAGAGGCAACTTCATGCAAAATACCGTCGATACGAAAACGAATCCGATAACTTTTTTCATAAGGCTCAAAGTGCAAATCTGAAGCACCTTTGCGGATAGCGTCATGCAGCATCTTATTAATAAAAGTAATAATAGGGCCGTCTTCAGCTTCATTGGGATTGTCATCATCATCAATTTCGGCAAGGCCTAGCTCACCTAAATCCCAGTCAGTATTGGAAAAACTGTCACTGGCTTTTTGATCAAATACCCGGTCTATCAGTTTATGCAGTTTGTCAAATTCAACCACCACCACTTCGACCCGCAGGCCAGTGCTGAATTCAAAATCTTCCACCGGCTGCATATCTGTGGGGTCTACCACGGCAAGGAATAAGGTACGGCCACGTTTAAATACAGGCAACACATGGTGTTTACGGATCAGTTTTTCATTACGTTCCTGCTCGGGCACATAGTCCAGATCGTAATAATCCAAATCCAGCACACTGTGCATAGTAAAACCACCAGCTGCTATGGCCAGGGCTTGAGGCGTAATGAGTTTTTCACCAATTAAAAAGTCGGCAGCGGTTTGATACTGATTATTTTTTTCGGCTGCAACTTTAGTGCAATGGCCCGCATCAATCAGGCCGGATTGGCCCAGACGGCGAAGAAGAATTGATTGCAGGTTAAAAGCCATAACGACAATACATCCATCTGTCAGATAATAATAAGAAAATTAGCATTTTGATTATGACAGCGAGGGGAAAGAATTCAACTGTTAAGTGCAGCTTGCTGAAAAGCAAAATGCGATAAAATAAAAAGCTCTCCGTCAGGAGAGCTTTTTTAACTATTTAACTTATTATTGCGGGCAAGATGCTGGAGCTAATTCAGGATCTGTAGCACCTGCAGAAGCACAAGTCCAAACGCCTGTAGTGCCGTCACGTGTCCAGGTCAGAGTTGCTGATGCAATCTGAGTAGGTGCGTTTAACATTGCACACACAATGTTGTCAGCACCAACAGTGATAGTACAGTTTTGCGTTGTACCCTGTAAGCCAATCAGGGCCAGCGTTGGTGTACCACCGCGGTTGATCACTTCTTCAAACAAAGTTTTGCCAGCAGAAATTTCCTGCAGACCAGCAGTCATCTTAGAACGAGCCTGGTAATTTGAATAAGCTGGCAGCGCCACTGCAGCCAGAATACCGATGATTGCAACTACAATCATCAGTTCAATTAATGTAAAACCTTGGTTACGTTTCATAGTACTTCTCCATTAGTAATTGATTAACCCGGGGGGTTGATTTCTATTCTGGACATTTTTGCGCGTTACGCAAGAAAAAAATGCATATTTGTAAATATTTATTTTTTACAAGCTTAAGTGTATGAATATTAAAAATAAATTATTGTATTTGCAGCGATCTGACTCGGGGGGTAACGCAAATTGGTTTGATCTTTGCCTGTAAAGCAAGTGTTGTGCCAGTCAGTTTTATCTATCTGTTTTTAAAGGTAATTGATCTTTAGTTCCTTATTTGGTTACTTCATTTGCCAAGCTTGCATCCTGAAACGCAGGTTGCAAATAAAGCAAACAAGTTGTTAACAGGCTTTAAAACACAGATTTCAGCAGGTTTTATCGTTGTTACCCATTGAATCTAGCTGTTATAAGAGGAAAAAACTGAAAATTTGCCTGAAGGCGGGAGAGGCGGTCGGCGTCTGTTGACGCCGAACTGTAAAAAGAAGATTACAAACTACGTAATCTCATAGATAAATCAACAGCTTGTACATTTTTAGTCAGAGCGCCGCTGGAAATATAGTCGACACCAGTAGCGCCCAGTGCTTTTAACGCTTCGCTGGTAATATTGCCTGATACTTCAAGTTTGGCCTGGCCTTTATTCAATGCCACTGCCTGCTGAATATCGGCAATATGGAAGTTATCCAGCATAATAATGTCGGCGCCGGCTTTTAATGCTTGTTCCAGCTCAGTTAAGTCTTCAACTTCAACTTCAACAGCTTTGCCAGGGAAATTCTGTCTGGCGGTCTGCACTGCATTGGCGATAGAACCGGCAGCGGCAATATGGTTTTCTTTAATTAAAAACGCATCATACAAACCGATACGGTGATTTTTACCACCCCCACAGGTTACGGCATATTTTTGTGCCAGCCGTAAACCAGGTAAAGTTTTACGGGTATCTAATAACCGGGTTTTGCTGTTGCCAAGTAAGGCCACATATTTGGCAGTTGTAGTGGCGGTACCGCTTAAAGTTTGCAAGAAATTCAGTGCAGTACGTTCACCTGTTAATAAAACCCGGGCCGGGCCACTAATTTCGCAAAGCAGGGTATTAGCGTTGACGGCATCGCCATCTTTGACAAACCATTGAATGACCACCTGATCAGACAACTGCTGAAATACTTCTTCTACCCAGTCGACACCACAAATCACACAATCTTCCCGCGTAATAATAGTGGCAGTGGCTTGTTGTGTTTCCGGGATCAAACTTGCTGTGATGTCACCTTGCGCCAGCGGTAAATAACCTAAATCTTCTGCCAGTGCGTGACTGACGCCACGGCGAATTTCCTGAACCAGCCGTTCGTGATGGCTGATCTCTGCTGTTTGTTGAGTTTTTTGCATTGATGGCATAAGTCAGTTTCTTTGAATTAATTGCAGTTGATTGGCCTGTTGCGCGAATTCTAAATGTTTTAGCGCACTCATTCCTAGCAAAATCTCAGTACTTCCCTTTGTCGTAGTAAGGTTGGGCACTATGCTGGCAGGTAAATCCTTAAGGACTATGGTACCGAGCTTCAGTTCATGGATCTGGCTTTGATAGGCTGTGGTAACGCCATTTGCCGTTCTAACCTGATAAGGTTGGCCTTGTTGCATTCCGGTGCGTTTAGCCACTGCAGTGGAAACCGCCACCACAGTAGCGCCGGTGTCGAGTAAAAACACCACGTCAACACCGTTCAGCTGCAAAGTGCCGACATAATGGCCCTGCGCATTGGGCAACAGTGTGACTTGTTGTTGGCCTTGTGCATTTAAACTGCTTTTTAATTGCTGGTTGGGGTTGAGCTTGGCGGCAATGGCGTCATCAAACAGCAGATAAATAACAGCCAGCAGTAATAACCAGGCGATGAGGGCAAAACCTTTGCCGAGTTTAGCTGTGGGATCAGATGCTTGCATTGTGTTCTTTTCGCGCTGACAATAGCTCAACAGCATAAACAGCGTGATCAACAATTGCAAAAGCCTTTATCTGCCTCAGCCACTGCATCACAAAAAGCCGGCGTGCCACAGAGTGCTCCTGTGCTGGTGCACCGACCCTGCACACATTTTGATGACAGACCTGATGTCCGTGATATCAGTTTGTTGGTGATCCACAATATCAGTCTGCCGCCGCGGCAATACAATACACCTTATATAGATGACTTTTTTGGTGGCCGGCTTGACTATGAAGCCCACCCTTATTTTGCACAGCTCAAAGGCATCCGGGTGTCGGCCCATTGTGTCATCTTCCGTGATGGTCGTATCTGGCAATATGTGCCTTTTAGCAAACGTGCCTGGCATGCGGGTGTCAGCCAGTTTCTGGGCCGGGAAAAATGTAATGATTTTTCCATTGGTATTGAACTGGAAGGTTGTGACGATGAGGCTTATACCGAGGCACAGTATCAGGCGCTGACCGAATTGAGTTTTTATTTATTACAACAGTACCCGCTGCTGCATCCAACTCATATTGTCGGTCACTGCGATATTGCGCCGGGGCGCAAAACCGACCCGGGTCAGGCCTTTGACTGGCGGCGTTTTTTTCATGCACTGGATAATAAGCAGCAGGCTAGTACCTGTGATAAGGAGAGAATAAAGTGACTTTGCTCAGTATGTTAATAGCACTGATAATAGAGCGGTTGGCGGTGCGTAGCGCTCGATGGCAACTGGTCAGTTATTTAAGACCTTATCTGCATTATGCCGATAAACCACCATTTTCCATTATCACCCGGCCTCAGGCCGGTTTATTGCTCTGGTGTTTGTTACCGGCACTGTTGATCACAGTGTTTATGCTGCTGGTCGATTTTTGGTTATTCAGTTTGTTGGTGAATACGCTGGTGTTGTTGTTGTGTATGGGCTGTTGGCATTACCGCCAGTTATATAAACAATATCTGAATGCTGCAGCGCGGGATGATCAGCAAGCCGCGTTTTTAGCCATGCAACAAATTGAAACTGATGCCGGAATCAGCGCTCAGCAACTGAGTTATGGCCAGCGTCTGGTCTGGCTGAACTTTAAATATTATGCCGCTGTATTGTTTTGGTTTGCTGTGTTCGGTGCTTTTGGTGCTTTGTTGTATGCCATTTTGCGGTTGTTGGCTGAACCTGCCACTTATATAAGTAGTGAAACTGAAAACGAAGCCGTTATACAGAGTGAAGCTAGCGCCCAAACCAATACAACACAGAATTTTGCTGCTGATATGGCTGCGCCGGAAGTAACGCAGGACGCCACTCAACAATCAGCACAAGCGGATACGGAAATTTCAGTGACGGCAGCGGATATTGACCTTGCTGCTGAGGGACAGCATGAGCAAACAACAAGTGCAGCTGAGGATTTACAACAACTGTCAGAGCGCACTCAACAACTCAGCCGCAGTCTGGTGTTGCAACAACGTTTAACTGCGGTTGCCAGCGACTTAAGTCACTGGGCCGATTGGTTACCAGCCCGCTTATTTGGTTTGGGGTTTGCGCTGGTCGGGCACTTTTCCCGGGCTTCAGCTATTTTGCTCAGTTACCTTGGCGACAGCAGTACACAGGCCTGTCAGGTGTTAACTGACATTGCCAAAGCAGCTGAACCTTTACCGGAAGAACTACTGAACTGCAGCACAGAAAGTTGTTCTTTAGTGCAACTTTCTAAACGTAATATTTTGTTTTTTCTGGCATTAGTGGCCATTCTTACCTTAAGTGGTGCCTTAGGCTAACCACTGACACATCAGTTGCAACAGCGGTGTTCTGCTGTTGTTGCAGCTGATGTACTGTTACTGCATTAATGGTCTGACCAATTCTGTATTTCCCCGTTGGAAGTTACCAATTTAGAGTTATAACTCTAGCTATTTGGCTGCAAAGCGCAGCAGAACAGTGCGGTTGAATTTACTTCAACTACGCTTTCTGTTACCTTATGGCCTGACTTAGATAATTGGTCTTACCAATTTACAAAGAATATTAAAAAAGACCACGATAAGCACAAGCTATTCACAAAAACAGCCGTTAGCACATGGCGTTTTCAGGGCTTTAAGCTTTATCGTCAGGGACACGGATGAACACACTTAAAATCAAACCTGCCAAATTGTCAGACCGCATCGTCGAGCAGCTGGAGCATATGCTGCTGGAAGGCACTTTTGCGCCCGGGCAAAAACTGCCAACAGAGCGAGAGCTGGCAGAGCAGTTTGATGTGTCGCGGCCAAGCCTGCGTGAAGCTTTGCAAAAAATGGAAGCCAAAGGTCTGGTCAGCCGCAAGCAGGGTGGTGGTACTTATGTCTGTGACAATCTGGTGGGTGGTCTCACAGATCCGCTGTTTGAACTGATTGGTCGCCATCCCGAGTCGCAGTTTGATTTACTGGAATTTCGCCACGCTTTAGAAGGTATTTGTGCTTATTACGCCGCGCTGCGGGGTACCAATACCGACTTTGAACAGATTAAACAACGATTTGAAGAAATTCGCACCGCCCAGCAACAGCAAGATTTAGACGCTGAAGCCAAAGCTGTGGGGAGTTTGTATTTAGCAGTGGCAGCAGCCTCACATAATGTGGTGTTGCTGCACCTGGTCCGCGGTTTAACACCGCTGGTGGAGCAGAATATTAAGTTAAACCTTGAAATTCTGCGCCAGAAAGACGGCATAGTGAGTCAGCTGAATTCACATCGGCAACGGTTAATGGAAGCGGTGATCAATGGCGAACCGGAACAAGCCCGGCAAGCCAGCAACAGCCATCTGGCCTTTATCGAAGAGGCGCTGCTGGAAGCCGACCGGGAACGCTCACGCCTTGCACGCTCGTTGCGTCGTTCACAAACGAACTAAAACGCAGCGGTTTAACTTTTAATACAACAGGGGTGGTTCGCCACGCCGGAAAATAGGAAACATTGATATGTCTGAAGTCAGTAAGGTGGACATCGACGCGCTCGAAACCAAAGAATGGTTAGAAGCCCTTGAATCTGTGGTTCGCACTGAAGGTGTTGAGCGTGCCCAGTTTCTGTTAGAGCAGGTACTGGAGCAAGCACGGCTGGAAGGTGTGGACATGCCAACCGGCATCACCACTAACTATATCAATACCATTCCGCCACAGCAGGAACCGGCTTATCCGGGTGATGTGAATCTGGAAAAACGTATCCGCTCTATCATTCGCTGGAACGCCATTATGATAGTGCTGCGTGCCTCGAAAAAAGAGCTGGATTTAGGCGGCCATATGGCGTCTTACCAGTCTTCAGCCGCATTTTATGAAACCTGTTTTAACCACTTTTTCCGTGCACCGAATGAAAAAGACGGTGGCGATTTAGTGTATTACCAGGGCCATATTTCTCCTGGCATTTACGCCCGTGCTTTTGTGGAAGGCCGTTTAACTGCCGATCAGTTGGACAACTTCCGCCAGGAAGTGGGTGGTGAAGGTTTATCTTCTTACCCGCATCCTAAATTAATGCCGGAATTCTGGCAGTTCCCGACTGTTTCTATGGGTTTAGGCCCTATTACTTCTATTTATCAGGCGCGTTTTCTGAAGTATTTAGATGGCCGTGGTATGAAAGATACCAGCCAGCAACGTGTGTATGCCTTCTTAGGTGATGGCGAGATGGACGAGCCGGAAAGCCGCGGTTCCTTATCTTTTGCTGCCCGTGAAAAACTGGATAACCTGTGTTTCCTGGTGAACTGTAACCTGCAACGCCTGGACGGCCCTGTAATGGGCAACGGCAAAATTATTCAGGAGTTGGAAGGTTTATTCCGTGGTGCCGGCTGGAACGTGATTAAAGTAGTGTGGGGCAGTGGCTGGGATAAATTATTGGCCAAAGACACCACAGGTAAACTGTTAGAGCTGATGAACGAAACCGTTGACGGTGATTATCAGACTTACAAAGCCAAAGACGGCGCTTATGTGCGTCAGCATTTCTTTGGTCGTTATCCGGAAACCGCAGCCTTAGTTGCTGACATGACGGATGAAGAGATTTTCGCACTGAAACGTGGTGGTCACGAACCGTCAAAACTGTATGCAGCTTTTAAAGCAGCTCAGGAAACCAAAGGTCGTCCAACAGTCATTCTGGCCAAAACCATTAAAGGTTATGGCATGGGTGAAGCCGCTGAAGGCAAAAACATCGCCCACCAGGTGAAAAAAATGGACATGACCCATGTGCTGCAAATCCGCAAGCGCCTGAGTCTGGAAGATTACATCAGTGAAGAAGATGTGCAGTCTTTACCTTATATTCAGCTGCCGGAAGGTTCACCAGAACATCAATACCTGCATGCACGTCGTGCCGCTTTAAGTGGTTACACGCCGGTGCGTTTGCCAAACTTCACTAAGCCACTGACTTTGCCTGAGTTACCGGCTTTTGAAGGCTTGCTGGAAGAGCAAAAACGTGAAATTTCCACCACTATGGCTTTTGTGCGTGGCCTGAATATCCTGCTGAAAGATGAAAACATCGGCAAACAAATTGTGCCAATTATTGCCGACGAAGCCCGTACTTTTGGTATGGAAGGTTTGTTCCGTCAGATTGGTATTTATAACCCGCGTGGCCAGACTTACACGCCGGAAGACCGCGCCATTGTTTCTTATTACAAAGAAGAGACTTCAGGCCAGGTATTACAGGAAGGTATTAACGAGCTGGGTGCTATGGCGTCCTGGGTGGCTGCTGCAACTTCTTACAGCACCAACGATCTGCCGATGATCCCGTTCTACATCTACTACTCGATGTTTGGTTTCCAGCGTGTTGGCGATATGGCCTGGTTGGCGGGTGACCAACAAGCCCGTGGTTTCCTGTTAGGCGCTACTGCCGGCCGCACTACGTTAAACGGTGAAGGTTTACAACACGAAGATGGTCACAGCCATATTCTGGCTGGCACAGTGCCAAACTGTATTTCGTATGACCCAACCTATGCTTATGAATTGGCTGTGATTATTCAGGACGGTATCCGTCGTATGTATGGTGCTTCCCAGGAAAACATCTACTACTACATCACTGTGATGAACGAAAACTATCATCACCCTGCGATGCCGGTGGGCGCGGAAGAAGGTATTCGCCGTGGTATCTATAAGCTGGAAACGCTTTCTGGCAATAAAGCCAAGGTGCAGCTGTTAGGCTCTGGCACCATTCTGAATGAAGTGCGCCGTGCTGCGGAAATCCTCAGTGAAGAATATGGTATTGCTTCTGACGTGTTTTCTGTGACCTCCTTTAACGAGCTGGCGCGTGATGGTCAGAATTGTGAACGCCACAATATGCTGCACCCGAATGAAGCGGAAAAAGTACCGTATATAGCGCAGGTGCTTGGTAAAGCGCCGGTGATCGCTGCCACCGACTACATCAAAAACTACGCCGATCAGGTGCGGGCTTTTGTGCCGGCAGTTTCTTACAAAGTGCTGGGTACCGATGGTTTTGGTCGTTCTGACAGCCGCGAAAACCTGCGTCGTCACTTCGAAGTAAATGCCGGTTACATAGTTCTGGCATCACTGCGTGAACTGGCGAAACAAGGTGAAATTGACAAGCAGCTGGTGAGCGACGCCATAGTGCGTTTTGGCATCGACACCAACAAGCCGAACCCGCTGTTCGCCTAAGAGGATTTGTAATGAGCATTGAAATTTTTGTACCAGATATTGGTGCCGATGAAGTTGAAGTGACCGAAGTACTGGTGAAAGCCGGTGACACAGTGTCCGTTGACCAATCATTATTAAGTGTTGAAGGCGACAAAGCGGCGATGGAAGTACCAGCGCCTCAGGCCGGTGTAGTAAAAGAAGTGCGGGTGAAAGCCGGTGACAAAGTAAAAACCGGTTCGCTGATTATGGTGTTTGAAGGTGCGGCAGCTGCTGCGCCTGCGCCTGTCGCAGCCCCGGTTGCTGCGGCCGCGGCACCAGTCGCCGTTGCTGCTCCGGCAGCCGTTGCCTCAACAGTGGCCACGCTGCAAGACATCACAGTGCCGGATATCGGCGGTGACGCTGTTGAAGTCACTGAAATTATGGTGAAAGTGGGTGATGTGGTCAAAGCCGATCAATCCTTGCTGAATGTCGAAGGTGACAAAGCTGCGATGGAAGTGCCAGCACCATTTGCCGGTACCGTTGCTGAAATTAAAGTGAAAGTGGGCGACAAAGTATCAACAGGTTCTTTGGTATTTGTGTTCTCTACTGGCGCTGCGGCGCCGGTTGCGACTCCAGCCGTTTCAGCACCAGCAGCTTCGGTTGCGGCCGCTGCACCTGCAGCACCGTCAGTTTCGGCAGCGCCGGCTCCGGTCGCAGCTGCAACGCCAGCCAGCACAGGTTTTGTTGAAAACCAGGCTTATGCCCATGCATCCCCAGTGGTGCGTCGTTTAGCGCGTGAGTTTGGTGTAGATTTATCCAAGGTCACAGGCACAGCCCGTAAAGGCCGCGTGCAGCGCGAAGATGTGCAAAATTATGTGAAAAACATTATTGCGCAAGTGGCGTCTGGCAAAGGCAATGTCACCGGCAGCGGCAACAGTGTTGGTTTTGATTTAATTCCATGGCCAAAAGTGGATTTTGCCAAGTTTGGTGCTGTGGAAGAAAAACCTTTGTCCCGTATTCAGAAGCTGTCAGGCAACAACCTGCACCGTAACTGGGTGCGTATTCCGCATGTGACTCAGTTTGACGAAGCTGATATCACAGGTTTAGAAGATTTCCGCAAAGAGCAAAACACCCTTGCTGAGAAGAAAAAGCTTGGCGTGAAATACACACCCCTGGTGTTTATTATGAAGGCTGTTGCCAAAGCGCTGGAAGAGTTCCCAACCTTTAACAGCTCACTTTCTGAAGATGGCGCAAGCCTCATTCTGAAGAAATACGTGCACTTAGGCATAGCAGTAGACACGCCAAACGGTTTAGTGGTGCCTGTGGTGCGTGACGTAAACAAAAAAGGCATTATCGAACTATCGCGTGAGCTGCAGGATATTTCTGTGAAAGCGCGTGAAGGCAAACTGACGGCCGCTGATATGCAAGGTGGTTGTTTTACCATCTCCAGCCTGGGTGGCATTGGTGGCACGGCATTTACGCCTATTGTCAACGCGCCGGAAGTGGCCATTCTGGGGGTGTCAAAATCTGACATTAAACCAAAATGGAACGGCAAAGAGTTTGAACCAAGGTTGATGGTGCCACTGTCAGTGTCTTACGACCACCGGGTGATTGACGGTGCGCTGGCGGCGCGTTTTACCGCGACATTGGCTTCTTATCTGGCCGATATCCGTCAGATCATTATGTAAATGACGCAGGTTAGCGCAGATAAAAGGGCGCTAACCTGCAAATCTTGGTTACAGAGCGGCGGCACTGATGTTAAAATTCCGCCACTTTTTTCGCCTGACAGCCGTACCCTACATCTGGCTGTTGGAAAATCGCCCCGATAATCAAAGGTAATACGATGAGCAACGAAATCAAAACACAAGTAGTGGTACTGGGCGCTGGCCCTGGTGGTTATTCTGCAGCTTTCCGCGCCGCTGACTTAGGTCTGGAAGTGACTTTAGTTGAAGCACGCAGCACACTTGGTGGTGTTTGTTTAAACGTCGGTTGTATCCCTTCAAAAGCTTTATTACATGTGGCCAAAGTGATTGATGATGCCCGTGAAATGGCTTCTCATGGTGTTACTTTTGGTGCACCACAAATTGATTTAGATAAAATCCGTGCCTGGAAAGACAAAGTGGTTGGTCAGCTGACCAACGGCTTAGCCGGCATGTCAAAAATGCGCAAAGTCAAAGTTGTGACTGGTTACGGCAAGTTCACAGGCCCAAATACGCTGGTTGCCGGTGACACTACTATTACTTTTGAACACGCTATTATCGCTGCCGGTTCTGAGCCAGTGGCTTTGCCATTTATTCCAAAAGATGACCCACGGGTGATTGATTCAACCGGCGCTCTGGAGCTGAAAGACATTCCAGGCGAAATGCTGGTATTAGGTGGCGGTATTATCGGTCTGGAAATGGGTACTGTGTACCGTGCTCTGGGCTCTAAAGTATCTGTGGTTGAATTTGCTGACCAGCTGGTTCCAGCTGCTGATGCTGATTTGGTGAAGGTTTATACCAAATACAACAAAGACAATTTCAACATCATGTTGTCGACCAAAGTGACAGCCGTTGAAGCTAAAGCTGATGGCCTGTACGTGACTTTCGAAGGCAAAAACGCACCGGCCGCGCCAGTACGTTTTGACAAAATTTTAGTGGCTGTAGGCCGTCGTCCAAATGGCGCACTGTTAGACGCAGTGAAAGCTGGTGTAAACGTTGACGAGCGTGGTTTTATCAATGTAGATAAACAACTGCGTACCAACGTTGGTCATATTTACGCCATTGGTGACGTGATTGGTCAGCCAATGTTGGCGCACAAAGCTGTGCACGAAGGTCATGTGGCTGCTGAAGTGATTTCTGGTTTAAAACACTTCTTCGACCCACGTTGCATTCCTTCAGTGGCTTACACAGATCCGGAAATGGCCTGGGTTGGTATCACTGAAAAAGAAGCCAAAGAAAAAGGCGTTGCAGTTGAAACAGCGACTTTCCCATGGGCAGCTTCTGGCCGTGCTATTGCTTCAGCTCGTACTGAAGGTTTCACTAAACTGATTTTCGACAAAGAAACGCACCGCATTCTGGGTGGCGCTATTGTCGGTATCAACGCCGGTGAAATGTTGGGTGAAATTTGTTTAGCGGTTGAAATGGGAGCTGATGCTGAAGATATCGCTTTAACTATTCACGCTCACCCAACGCTGAACGAGTCTATTGGTTTAGCGGCTGAGATGTACGAAGGTTCAATCACTGACCTGCCAAACCCAAAAGCTAAAAAGAAATAATCTTCTGATTTTGCTTTAAAAAAACAAAGGCCGCATTGCGGCCTTTGTTGTTTCTGGCAAATGGGTCTGTGATTGTGAATTCTCTGCTGCGCTCAGCTGTTTTTGTCCACCTGCTGCAAAATGCAGCAAAGTTGTCGCATTCTGTTACAACTTGTGTAAAGACATCATTGTGTAGTTGCTAACGAAGCGGTTAGTATATTTCTCGTAATTGTATTCCCGTCCCTCCAATCAGGAAAAACACCAATGAAAAAAATTACCCTGCTGGCGGCCAGTGTCGCGCTGGCACTCGGTTTAGTGGCTTGTGACAAAGCACCACAAGCACCGGCAACAACAGCTGCCCCTGAAGTGAAAGCGGCCGAGCCTGCCAAAACTTTAGTATCTGGCGTTGAACAGGAAAACTTCGACCCCGCTGTTAAACATACCGAAAACTTCTTTTACAGTGTCAACGGCACCTGGCTTGCTAAAACAGAAATTCCTGCTGACAAGTCTAACTACGGTGCTTTCACTAAGTTATACGACGATTCTCAGCTGGCTATGCGCACTATTATTGAAGCTGCCGCTGCCAAAACTGACAAAGTTGCCGGCACTGATGAGCAAAAGCTCGGTGATTTTTACAACAGCTATATGAATGAAGCTGCAGTTGAAGCTTTAGGCGCCAAGCCAATTGAAGCTGATTTAGCCAAAATTGCTGCTGTCAAAGATTTAACTGAACTGGCCACTGTAATGGGTGAATTGCAGTTTATTGGCACTACTTTGCCAATGGGCTGGTATGTCAATAACGACGCGAAAAACTCAACTCAATATGCGGTGTATTTAGGTCAGTCAGGCCTGGGTTTACCAGACCGTGATTATTACTTTAAAGACGAAGAAAAATTCAAAACCATCCGCGCCGCTTATGTCAGTTATATCAAAGATATGCTGACGCTGGCTGGCGTTGCTGATGCTGAAAAAGCAGCTGAACGTGTGATGGCACTGGAAACCAAAATTGCGGATAAACACTGGAGCCGTGTTGAAAACCGTGATGCTGACAAAACTTACAACAAGTTTGCCAAAGCAGATTTAGTCAAAGCCTTGGGTGATTTCCCGTGGGAAACTTATGCCAAAGCAGTGAAACTGGATGCGGTGAACGAAATCATCGTTGAGCAACCAAGTTATTTTGAAGCTTTTGGTAAAATTTTTAAAGAAACCGATCTGCAAAGCTGGAAAGACTATCTGTCTATCCGCTTAGTGTCTGAATATTCAGGTAAATTAAGCAAAAATTTTGTTGATCGTCAGTTTGACTTCTACGGCAAAACTTTATCCGGCACCACTGAACAACAACCACGCTGGAAAAAAGCCGTTAACGCTTCTGATGAAGTGTTAGGTGAAGTGGTCGGTAAACTCTATGTGGCTGAACACTTTAAACCAGAAGCCAAAGCGCGGATGGAAGTGCTGGTACAAAACCTGATTAAAGCTTACCACCAGAGCATTGATACGCTGGAATGGATGACGCCGGAAACGAAAAAAGCGGCCCATGAAAAGCTGAACAAGTTCACACCAAAAATTGGTTACCCGGACAAGTGGAAAGACTATTCCAACCTGAGCATTAAAGCCGACGATTTAGTAGGCAACTACAAAGCTGCTGCCCAATTTGCTTATGGCCAGATGCTGAACAAGCTGGGCAAGCCAATTGACCGTTCAGAATGGTTTATGACCCCACAAACAGTGAATGCTTATTACAACCCGGTGAACAATGAAATTGTGTTCCCTGCTGCAATTCTGCAACCACCGTTTTTTAATCTGGAAGCCGACGATGCCGTGAACTACGGTGGTATCGGTGCTGTGATTGGTCACGAATTAGGCCATGGTTTTGACGACCAGGGCGCGAAGTTTGACGGTGACGGTAACCTGCGTAACTGGTGGACTGAAGCGGATAAAACCGAGTTTGAAAAACGCGGCAAACAGTTGGTTGAACAATATAACCAATATTCACCACTGGAAGGCATGCACGTCAACGGCGAGCTGACCTTAGGTGAAAACATTGGTGACTTAGGCGGTTTAACAGTGGCGTTAAAAGCTTATAAGCTATCGCTGGAAGGCAAAGACGCACCAGTGATCGACGGTTTTACCGGCGAACAGCGTTTCTTCTTAAGCTGGTCTCAGGTATGGCGTCGTAAAGGCCGTGAAGAATACCTGCGCAACATGTTGCTGACTGACCCACATTCACCAAGCGAATATCGTGTTATTGGTATCGTTTCCAATATTCCTGAGTTCTATACCGCTTTTGACGTGAAAGAAGGCGACAAAATGTATATTGCACCGGAAAAACGCGTGAAAATCTGGTAATTCAGTTTGGCTGCAGTTTTGCTCTGCAACTGAAAACAGATAAAAAGGCCGCTTAGCGGCCTTTTTGCTATGGGTAAAAAGCGCAGGGCAGCAAGCGGATTTGTATTTTCAAACACTGTTTAAAACGCTATCATCATTCACCAAACTTATACCCACTATAAGCCCAGCTGCTTATACTTGCATGTCAATTCAGGCGTTTTTTTCTTATAATCCAGCCTGTTTAGATTCGACTGAAAACCGCTGTAATACAGGTTGCAGTGGACCAACCAGAGGACATTACTGTGCTTCAACAATACCGTGAACATGTGGCCGAACGTGCCGCTCAGGGCATTCCTCCACTGCCGTTAAACGCTGTGCAAGTGGCATCATTAACCGAATTATTAAAAAATCCACCAAAAGGCGAAGAAGCTGTTCTGGTTGATTTATTAGAAAACCGTATTCCACCAGGTGTAGATGAAGCCGCTTATGTAAAAGCCGGTTTTTTAACTGCTGTTGCCAAAGGTGAAGTTTCAAGCCCTTTAGTGTCGCCAGAGCGCGCGACTGAACTGCTGGGCACTATGTTTGGCGGTTACAACATTCAGCCAATGATCGACCTGCTGGACAGCCCAAAATTAGGTGCTTTAGCGGCCAAAGGTTTGTCTCACACATTACTGATGTTTGATTCTTTCCATGATGTGAAAGAAAAAGCCGACGCTGGTAACGCTCATGCCAAAGCTGTAATGCAAAGCTGGGCTGATGCCGAATGGTTTACCAGCAAACCTGCAATCCCGGAAAAAATCACTGTGACTGTGTTTAAAGTCACAGGTGAAACCAACACTGACGATTTGTCACCAGCACCTGATGCCTGGTCACGTCCTGATATTCCTCTGCACGCTTTAGCCATGCTGAAAAACGTGCGTGATGGTATCGAGCCGGATGTTCCTGGTTCTAAAGGCCCGGTGAAACAAATTGAAGCGCTGATCGCCAAAGGCTTCCCACTGGCTTATGTCGGTGACGTGGTAGGTACAGGTTCAAGCCGTAAATCAGCCACCAACTCAGTGTTGTGGTTTATGGGTGATGACATGCCATTTGTACCAAACAAACGCACTGGTGGTGTTTGTTTAGGCGGCAAAATTGCACCAATTTTCTTTAACACCATGGAAGATTCTGGTTCATTACCAATCGAGCTTGATGTAAACAAAATGGCGATGGGCGATGTGATTGATATTTTCCCACACCAGGGTGTGGTGAAACGTCATGGCACTGACGAAGTGATTTCTACTTTTGAACTGCGCTCTAACGTGCTGCTTGACGAAGTGCGTGCCGGTGGCCGTATTCCACTGATTATCGGTCGTGGTTTAACTGACAAAGCCCGTGAAGCTATGGGTCTGCCACATTCAACAGTGTTTGAACGTCCGGCCGTGACTGAAGTGACCACTAAAGGTTTTACCCTGGCGCAAAAACTGGTCGGTAAAGCTTGTGGCGTAAAAGGTATTCGTCCTGGCCAATACTGTGAACCAAAAATGACCACAGTAGGTTCGCAAGACACTACAGGTCCTATGACCCGTGATGAATTAAAAGACCTCGCTTGTTTAGGTTTTTCTGCCGATTTAGTGATGCAGTCTTTCTGTCACACTGCCGCTTATCCAAAGCCTGTTGACGTAAACACTCACCACACGCTGCCAGATTTCATTATGAACCGCGGTGGTATTTCGCTGCGTCCTGGTGATGGTGTTATTCACAGCTGGTTAAACCGGATGTTGTTACCAGACACTGTAGGTACAGGTGGTGACTCACACACCCGTTTCCCACTGGGCATTTCATTCCCGGCAGGTTCTGGTTTAGTGGCTTTTGCTGCTGCCACAGGCGTGATGCCACTGGATATGCCTGAATCAGTGCTGGTGCGTTTTAAAGGTGAAATGCAGCCTGGTATCACGCTGCGTGATTTAGTGCATGCCATTCCATACTATGCAATCCAACAAGGTCTGCTGACAGTTGAGAAAAAAGGCAAGGTCAATATTTTCTCTGGTCGCGTGCTGGAAATTGAAGGTCTGGAGCAATTAACTGCTGAGCAAGCCTTTGAATTATCTGACGCTTCTGCCGAGCGTTCAGCTGCCGGTTGTACTATCACTTTATCTGAAGCTTCAGTTGCCGAGTATCTGGAATCAAACATCGTGATGCTGAAGTGGATGATTGCTGAAGGTTACGGTGATGTACGCACCATCGAGCGTCGTATCAATGCGATGCAAGCCTGGCTTGATAATCCAAAACTGGAACGTGCGGACGCTGATGCTGAATATGCAGCTGTGATTGAAATTGATTTAGCAGACATTAAAGAGCCAATTTTGTGTGCGCCAAACGATCCGGATGACGCCCGTTTATTGTCATCTGTACAAGGCGACAAGATTGATGAAGTGTTCATCGGTTCTTGTATGACCAACATCGGTCACTTCCGTGCCGCTGGTAAACTGTTAGATAAGTTCAAAGGCCAGATCCCAACCCGTCTGTGGATTGCTCCGCCAACCAAGATGGACAAAGATCAGCTGACTGAAGAAGGTTATTACGGTATTTACGGCCGTGTTGGCGCCCGTATTGAGATCCCGGGCTGTTCACTTTGTATGGGTAACCAGGCTCGTGTTGGCGACAACACCACTGTGGTATCTACCTCTACCCGTAACTTCCCGAACCGTTTAGGTCAGGGCGCTAACGTGTATCTGGCTTCTGCTGAATTAGCTGCGGTTGCATCTATTATCGGCCGTCTGCCAACAGTGCCTGAGTACCTGGAATACGCCAAACAGATTGAAACTACAGCAGCGGATACTTACCGTTACCTGAATTTCCATCAGATGGCGCAGTACACGCAAATTGCATCTAATGTGATAGTGCAACAAGCTGTGTAAGCTATTGTTATAAAACAACAAGGGGTCCGCTGGCGGGCCCCTTTGTTTTTTTAAACCAAAAATGCAGGCTGCAAAACAGCTTTGAGTAAAACTGAGGAGCGGCAAAGTGGAATTTGATTTTATTTATCTGCCCGACAGCCGGATTTATCAGCTTAAGCTGCCGATGGAGCAACATGCGCTGCAACGCTTTTTGCTGGATGAATTTGAGCGCAATGCACTGGCTTATCAGCCGTTATTGGAGCAGTTGCAAAACATCGGTCCTTACACTGAATATCAGTTTGAAGGACGCGAATACATTTTAAAAGTTGAGCGGCAGGAAGTGCTGGTGTACCACCATAGTGTAGGTCAGTTTGACGAACGGGATGCCGAGCTTGAAGCAGAGCTCACCACAGACGATGCCAGCTTAACGGCTGAATGTGGTCTGGAAGATTTCATACATTTACTTGGTGAATGGCAAAAATTTTTACCGAAAAAATAAACAACAAGCTTTCAACAGGCTGCACTCCGGCAGGGAAATAACGCACCGACTTGGTGCGTTTTTTTTGCCTTGAATCCGCCGTGAATCAATAAGTTATTGTTTTAAAATAAATAAAAAACATGGCACAAGGTTTTCTTATCTTTATTGCAACTGCAACAAGAGAAGGTCTGGTTTGCGCCCGGCCCAACCCAACAAGGATAAATTTTATGAAACTGGTATGTGCCATTATCAAGCCATTTAAGCTTGATGATGTCCGCGAAGCCATAGCGGACATCGGAATTGAAGGCCTGACGGTCACTGAAGTGAAAGGTTTTGGCCGGCAGAAAGGTCACACTGAACTGTACCGCGGTGCTGAGTATCAGGTGGATTTTCTGCCTAAAGTGAAGCTGGAAATTGCCACGCTGGACGAAAATGTGGACCGCTTATTACAGGCCATTCAAACCGCTGCGCATACTGGCCGCATCGGCGATGGCAAAATTTTTGTTTACGATCTGGAGCAAGTGATCCGGATCCGCACTGGTGAAATGGACTCAGAAGCCATCTAGGAGTAGCTCATGCAAGAACAAATTTATCATTTACAGTTTGCGATCGACACATTTTACTTTTTAGTTTGTGGTGCCTTGGTGATGTGGATGGCTGCTGGTTTTGCCATGCTGGAATCTGGTTTGGTGCGGGCAAAAAACACCACTGAAATTCTGACCAAAAACTTCGCTTTATACGCCATTGCCTGTTTGATGTATCTGGTCTGTGGTTATCAGTTTATGTACGGCGGCGGTTTTTTCTTGACCGGCATTGAAGCCATGGATGTGGACGTCACTTTGGCAGGTTTTGCCGAACGCGAAAATGGTTTTACCGGTAAAGCCATTTATTCCAAAGCATCAGATTTTTTCTTTCAGGTGGTCTTTGTGGCAACAGCCATGTCCATTGTGTCTGGCGCTGTGGCTGAACGGATGAAACTCTGGGCATTCTTTGCATTTGCAGTAGTGATGTGTGGTTTTATCTACCCAATGGAAGGTTCCTGGACCTGGGGTGGTCAGTCGGTATTTGGTTTGTACACGCTTGCTGATTATGGTTTTTCTGATTTTGCCGGCTCAGGTATTGTGCATTTAGCCGGTGGCGCAGCAGCACTTGCTGGTGTGTTATTGCTTGGCGCCCGTAAAGGCAAATATGGCAAAGACGGCAAAGCCCATGCGTTCCCTGGTTGTAACATGCCAATGGCCACTTTAGGCACCTTAATTCTGTGGATGGGCTGGTTCGGTTTTAACGGTGGTTCTATGTTAAAGCTGGCTGATATTGGTAATGCCCACGGTGTTGCCATGGTATTTGTGAATACCAACGCAGCTGCAGTTGGTGGCGCGCTGGCATCTTTAGTGGTTGCTATGTTGTTGTTCCGTAAAGCCGATTTAACCATGGTGCTGAACGGTGCTTTGGCAGGTCTGGTGGCTATTACGGCTGAACCTTCAACACCAACACCACTGCAAGCCACCATTTTTGGCGCAATTGCCGGTGTTATTGTAGTGGCTGCTATTGTTGCGCTGGATAAACTGAAAATTGACGACCCAGTGGGTGCTATTTCTGTACACGGTGTGGTTGGTTTATTTGGTTTATTAATAGTGCCTTTAACCAAAGACTCCGCGTCATTCACTGGCCAGTTGATTGGTGCTGCTACCATCTTTGTCTGGGTCTTTGTGACTAGTCTGGTGGTTTGGTATGTCCTGAAGCTGGTGATGGGTATTCGGGTCAGTGAGCAGGAAGAATATGATGGTGTAGACCGTTCAGAGTGTGGTGTAGAAGCTTACCCTGAATTTGTTTCATCATCTAAGTAAGCAGTCTGGCAGGTTCGGTGGGGGCCTGCCGGAAGCGGTTTGCAAAGTGAGCAGCTAGCCCTAGAGGCTCACTTTGCAAACGAACTTAACCCACTTAGTCGTCTATCCTTGTCCTTTGTCTTTATCAGACAGCCCCGTAGGTGTTTGCTTACGGGGTTTTTTCATGCACTGGCTTTATAGCCGTTATTATTTTGTGCAACGTTAATGTAGCAGTACATTTCTTCGCCGAAAAGTGTAAAAACAACAGCTGAAAATATTTCACCCGTCTGCCGTCACTTATCCGTGCAAAAAGTATTCTTCAGTTGCTCAGCCGTTTTATCAGGCTAGGGAAATCGACTTGTTATCTGAAAAATGCAGTAGAAAACCGGATGGTTTATTTGGTGTGGTGATTTGACAGCGTTCCTTAACGCCGGACTTGCATCTGGTCGACACTAAAACAACCTGAACATTGAAAAGCCGCGGCTATTCTGTATCGCCAGTGCCAGAGTTGCGGATGAGCATTCAGGGCGGACTTGTTTATCAAATTGCAGTTGCCATACAAGTCATAGGTCTGGTTCCGCATTAATACCAGAGACTAAAATCAATGAGCTAAAAAAGGAAGGCCGCACTAAAAAGTGCGGCCACCATAAGACTTTTACAATATCCATATTGTAACCCTTGCGGGTTTATTCATCCCTGACTCCTTTCGGAGTTCTATCGCGCTGTGAAGGTTTCAACATCCATGCTACGTAAAACACTGCCACCGCAGGGTATTACTTCAGCTCATCCTGAGCTGTCCGCTATCCATATTAAAATCGTCCTGATTTTAAGCTCGTCCTGAGCTGTCCTACTGTCCCTGTTAGAATCATCCTGATCCTAAAGCTCTTCCTGAGCTGTCCTACCGTCCCTGTTAGAATCATCCTGATCCTAAAGCTCGTCCTGAACTGTCCTACTGTCCCTGTTAGGCTCATCCTGATCCTAAAGCTCGTCCTGAGCTGTCACACAGTCCCTGTTAAAATCATCCGTGATTTTAAAGCTCTTCCTGAGCTGTCCTTATCCTTGCTACCGTCATCCTTACAGTAGAGTTCTTCCTGAACTTCCTGAATCCGTGTTACATCCTTCGCCTGCCGCTGTATCCTTGCTCAGGCTTTGTTCCTTCAAATCCAGTAAACACAGTATGAATTAAAACGACAGTTCCATGCGCCTTGTAGGAAAACAGCGATTGCTGAAATAAGATTGCAATATAGGAACTTGGTGATTAATTCTTTTAAAAACATATGATTATGTTTATTTGTTATGAATTTGTTGTATGTAAAATCTGTGATGGCTTACTAATATGTGAGATATATCTCACACTGTGAAGGTGCAATTGTCAGTTATAGCGCAAAGGATGGTAATTTCGGAGTCAAAATATTATCCTGTCAGCCTTTATCCTCTGAGTTTTCCGGAGTCCACCCCCACATGGCACGCGAGCAGTTTGGTATTTGTGCTGAAGCAAACTTACATGGATTTGTGTTTCTTATCAATGTATTAGATGGGCATCATGCATTGCTTCGGGTGCAGCTAGCCAGGCTACATGCTTTGATTCAGCGACTGTCTGATCAATTCTCGGAGTCAAATTTATCTGCAGTGATCGCGGTCGGGGCAGGTTATTGGGATTCGCTTTATCCTTCTGCCAGACCTCAAGAGCTGCAGTCATTTCCTCCGCTGGTGGTTGATGATTTAGATATGCCGGCATCACCCTTTGATTTACTTTTGCAAATTCGCTCTGATCGTTATGATGTTTTACATCTGGCTGCACAACAATGTTTTCAGTTATTACAACCTCATGTCGAAGTTCAGGAGCAAATTCATGCATTCAGATATATGGATGGTCGTGATCTGACAGGATTTATTGATCAGCCAGGCGCTCCTAAAGGTAAAAGAAAACGCGAGTTAGCATTAGTCTCAGAAGATAATGATCCTTTATTTGCAGGCGGCAGTTATTTACATTTTCAGCGATATCGTCTCGATTTAAATCGCTGGCAACAACTGACGCAAAATCAGCAAGAGCTGATTATGGGTTATAAAAAAATGGATGGCAGTTTCATCGCCAGCGCTCAGTTATCCGGACAAAGCCATGCGGTCACAGCAGCGCTGACGTCTGAAGAATCAAGGGTTTTACCATTGTTGTTTCAGAATATGCCTTACGGGCAGTTAAAAGTGCAGGGTATGCTTACACTAGGTTTTTCTGCTGATGGCAGAGCCTATTTGCAATGGCTGAAAAACCGGATGGGGCAGAGTGGGCAACAGAATTATGATTTGTTGCTGGATTATGTTCAGGCTGACTGTGGCGCTGCATTTTTTGCACCGTCAATCAGTTTTATGGAGCAGGAAGCCGGTTTATAAACCGGCATTCAGGCGTCAAGCTGATTAAACAGTTTCAAATAATGCGGTGACGTTACACAAAGTCTGATTGATATTTTTAACACTGGTGGGGGCAATAAAAATAGTGTCATCACCGGCAATAGTACCAAGTACTCCTTCGGCTTTTCCGACGGAATCCAGCAAACGTGCTATCAGCTGAGCTGCTCCGGGGCTGGTGCGGATAATAATCATGACATCATTGTGTTCTATATCAAGCACCAGTTGGCGCAATGGGCTTTTGGTGGTTGGTACTCCCAGCTCTGGGGGCAAACAATACACCATCTCCTGCCTGGCATTACGGGTACGTACTGCACCATATCTGCTCAGCATTCTGGAGACTTTTGATTGACTCACATTGTCAAAGCCCTCGGCTTTTAATGCTTCAACAATGTCACTTTGGGAGCCAAAACGCTCTTCCTTCAGCAGAGATTTAAAAGCAGAGATGAGCGCTTCTTGTTTGGATTGTTTAGTCATCATTTATCTTTCTTTGCAAATTTACCGGCCGGTTTGAGCAAAGTTACCACAGCTGACGAACGAAGGCAGTAAAATCGATGCAGTTAAGCTAAAATGGCTAGACTTTTGGTGAATATCTATTCGCTGGAAACCGTGTTCTACTTGGTGTTTTTATTGCGCACAATAAGCAGAAGTCATTTGTAATTTGCCCATGATTTCAGTATTGTTGGGCGCGTTTTTTAACAGAACCGTAAATTGGGAGAATAGCATGAAAGTTGCCGTATTAGGTGCTGCTGGTGGTATCGGTCAGGCCTTATCTTTATTACTGAAGTTAAACCTGCCAGCCGGTACGGATTTAGCGTTATACGACCTGGCTCCGGTCACTCCAGGCGTCGCGGTAGATTTAAGCCATATCCCTACAGCTGTAAAAGTGACAGGCCATGGTAAAGAAGATTTAAACACTGCCCTGGCAGGCGCTGATATCGTGATGATCCCAGCCGGTATGCCGCGCAAACCAGGTATGGATCGTTCAGACTTGTTTAACATCAACGCAGGTGTTGTGAAGACACTGGCTGAAGCTATTGTGCAACAATGTCCAAAAGCTCTGGTGGGTATTATCACTAACCCGGTGAATACGACTGTTGCTATCGCTGCTGAAGTTTTCAAAAAAGCCGGTACTTATGATGCAAAACGTCTGTTTGGTGTAACCACACTTGACGTGATCCGCGCTGAAACCTTTGTTGGTGAATTAAAAGGCAAAAACCCGGCCAACGTTATTGTTCCGGTAATTGGCGGTCACAGCGGTACTACTATTCTGCCTTTGTTGTCTCAGGTTGATGGTGTGAGCTTCACTGATGAAGAGATTTCTTCCTTAACTTACCGTATCCAGAATGCCGGTACTGAAGTTGTGGAAGCAAAAGCCGGTGGCGGTTCAGCAACTTTATCTATGGGTCAGGCAGCTGCCCGTTTCTGCGTATCTTTGGTAAAAGGTCTGCAAGGCGAAGCTGTCACTGAATACGCTTATGTTGAAGGCAACGGCGAACACGCCCGTTTCTTCGCTCAGCCTATTACTTTAGGTAAAAACGGTGTTGAAGCTTTATTACCAATTGGTGCTTTAAGCGCTTACGAGCAAAAAGCCATGAACGAGATGCTGCCTACATTAAAAGCAGATATCACGTTAGGCGAAGACTTTGTAAACAAAGCATAATGATTGATATGACGAGTCCTGAAATAGGTTGATACCTGGACAGGGCCGCTCAACAGATAAAAAAGCCAGCTAATGCTGGCTTTTTTTATGCGGTTTTACCGCGTTCAGATGCACATCTATTCTCTGCCTGAGTGCATGGAGTGAATCTGCTAAACAATTTAGTGATTGCGGTCTACCGCCATGTCAGCCAATGCGAGCAAAGCATTTTTATAAGGCGAATCAGCCAGGAAAGCGATAGCATCACGTGCCTTTTGCGCTTCCTGTTCGGCGATATTGCGTGTGTATTCAAAAGCCTGGGTTTGTTCCAGCGCTGCCATAATCTCAGCCAGCTTGCTTAAACCATTACTTTCAACAATGGCTTCACGAATAAGTGCCTGTTGGGCATTGGTACCATGTTTCAGTGCATGAATCAGCGGTAACGTTGGTTTACCTTCAGCAAGGTCGTCACCGATATTTTTGCCCAGCTCATCAACGTTGGCCTGATAATCCAGCACATCGTCAATCAGCTGGAATGCAGTGCCTAAGTGCATGCCATATGCTTTCATAGCGTCTACAACATGTTCTTCCTGATCTGATAAAACAGCCGCCAGTTGGGTTGCCGCTTCAAACAGTTTGGCTGTTTTGCAATAAATAACCTGCATATAACTTTCTTCGGTGGTATCAGGGTCGTTGACATTCATCAACTGCAATACTTCGCCTTCAGCAATGATGTTGGTAGCATCAGCGAGGATTTCCATTACACGCATTCTGCCAAGTGACACCATCAGCTGGAAAGAGCGGGTATAAAGGAAATCGCCCACCAGTACACTGGCCTGATTGCCAAAAACAGCATTTGCCGTTTCTTTGCCACGACGCAACATCGATTCATCAACGACGTCATCATGCAATAAGGTGGCGGTGTGAATAAATTCAATAATAGTGGCAAGCGTCACATGTTGCTGCCCCTGGTAACCCAAAGCACGGGCGGCCAGCACGGCCAGCAGCGGACGCAATCTCTTGCCGCCACTATTGACTATATAGATGCCAAGTTGATTGATTAAAGCGACATCTGAACTGAGCTGAGAGAAGATGTGCTGGTTGACTGCTGTCATGTCGTTTTGACTTAACAGCTTGATTTCATCGAGCGTCATTCTGAATAACTGCACCAACGGTTAAAGTGCCCCGATTCTACACCAAGAGCTATATTGGCAAAACTAAAAGTCTCACATTTTGTGAAGTGCTGATCTTTTTCAGTTTTCCTCTTGCGAGGGTAGGGGAAATTGCGTACAATTCGCGCCCTGTGAATATAATTAACACGCCCCTTATGTGGCTGGCGTGATCTGTACGGAGTTAACTATGTACGCGGTTTTCCAAAGTGGTGGCAAACAGCACCGTGTGACTGAAGGCCAAACCCTTCGTCTAGAAAAACTGGACTTAGAAAAGGGTGCAACCGTTGAATTCGCTGCGTTGATGATTGTCAATGGCGAAGAAGTCAAAATCGGTACTCCTTTAGTTGAAGGCAGTAAAGTAACTGCGGAAGTGGTCGATCATGACCGTGGCGATAAAGTTAAAATCGTCAAATTCCGTCGTCGTAAGCACTACCGTAAACAAGCTGGCCATCGTCAGTGGTTTACTGAAGTGAAAATTACTGGCATCAGCGCTTAATTTCAGGAGTAACGACTCATGGCAAGTAAAAAAGGTGTAGGTAGTACACGTAACGGTCGTGATTCAGAAGCGAAACGCTTAGGTGTTAAGCGTTTCGGCGGCGAGTCAGTATTAGCCGGTAACATCATCGTGCGTCAACGTGGTACTAAGTTCCACGCTGGTTCAAACGTTGGTATCGGTAAAGACCACACATTATTCGCTTTAACTGACGGTAAAGTTAAGTTTGAAGTGAAAGGTGAACACAATCGTAAGTTCGTGAGCATTGTCAGCGAATAATCCGAAAGTTTCCGGAAAAAGCCCCGCCCAGTGCGGGGTTTTTTTTACGTGAAAGCCTGTGGGCTGACACAGAAACAAAACAAGCTTGGTTTGCTTGTTTCAGGAAGTTTGATGTTCAGATAAGTCAGTATGGCGCTGATATAGCATTATTGTCGGGCCATAGTTTTCCAGTGATGCACTGGTATAGCGCAGTAATCCAGCTCATTTAGCCGATTCTGCGCATTCGGTTTATACTAAACCGCTAGCAACAACAGCAGGATATTGCAGATGAAATTCGTAGATGAAGCGGTGATCCGCGTCGAAGCCGGTGATGGTGGCAACGGTATTATCAGTTTCCGCCGGGAAAAATTTGTCTCAAAAGGCGGTCCAAACGGCGGTGACGGCGGGGATGGCGGCGACGTCTATTTACTGGCAGATAGTAACCTTAATACGCTGGTAGATTATCAGTTCGAAAAAATTCATATTGCCCCTCGCGGCCAAAATGGTATGAGCACCAACTGCACCGGTAAAAGAGGTGAAGATATGGTGTTGCGTGTGCCTGTGGGTACCCGTGCTGTGGATATCGACACTAACGAATCTTTAGGTGATCTGACGCAAAATGGCCAAAAACTGATGGTTGCCAAAGGTGGCTGGCATGGTTTGGGCAATGCCCGTTTTGCCAGCAGCACCAACCGTACCCCGCGGAAAAAGACCAATGGTACACCAGGTGAAGTACGTAACCTGCGCTTAGAACTGCTGCTTTTAGCTGATGTTGGTATGCTGGGTTTGCCTAATGCCGGTAAGTCTACTTTTATACGTGCTGTTTCATCTGCCAAACCTAAAGTTGCTGATTATCCTTTCACCACTTTAGTGCCAAATCTGGGTGTAGTGCGCACCGAAAGCAGTAAGTCTTTTGTAATTGCAGATATTCCAGGTTTGATTGAAGGCGCATCCGAAGGTGCTGGCCTTGGTATTCAGTTCCTGAAGCACCTCGAGCGTTGTGGTTTATTGTTGCATATGGTTGATGTGTTGCCAGCAGATGGTTCAGATCCGGCAGAAAATGCCCAGGTGATTATTCAGGAACTGGCAAAATACAGCGACAAACTGGCTCATAAGCCACGTTGGCTGGTCTTTAACAAGATTGATTTGGTACTTGAAGACGAACTGGAAGAAATTAAACAGCGTGTTATTGATACTATTCAGTGGGATGGTCCTGTTTACACTGTTTCAGCCGCTTCCCGCACCAACACCGAAAAAATGTGTCAGGACATCCAGTCTTATTTAGATGTATTACCAAAAGAACAACCGACCGAGCAGTTACTTGATCCGGTGCAGTTCAAATGGGACGATTACCATGAGCAAGTGATGGATTTATCGGACGATTTGGATGATGACGATGATTTTGATGAAGATGATTATGATGTTGAAGTTATTTACCGCCGTTAAGGAAACTGCATGAAAATAGCTCTGGTTGCAGCTATGGCCAATCAAAATGTGATTGGCCTTAACAATCAGATGCCCTGGCATATGCCGGCAGATTTAGCGCACTTTAAAAAAGTTACGTTGGGTAAGCCGGTTATTATGGGGCGTAAAACTTACGATTCTATCGGCAGGTTGTTGCCGGGCCGCCGTAATATCATTATCAGCCGTCAGACTGCGCCTGCAGGCTTTACGGCCGACTGGGTTGATTCAGTGGAAGCTGCGCTGGCGTTAGTCGCCGATGAGCCGGAAGTGATGATCATCGGTGGCGCTCAGTTATACCGGCAGATGTTAGCGCGGGCTAACCGGCTTTATCTGACACATATTGATCTGGAAACTACAGGGGATGCATTTTTCCCTGACTATCAGAGTGAGCCGGGCTGGCAGGTCATTTCAACAGAACAACATCAGGCTGATGGACAGAATCCTTATTCGTATCGCTTTGTGTTAGTTGAAAAAAGCTCCTGAGTTGCTGGTGGATTGCACAGCTTATAACATGTTGCTACTATTAGTCGGTTCTTGATCCCAACAGTCTGAGAGGTCGTCTATGAAAGTATTACCAGCGATGTTATGCGGTTCGCTGTTAACTGGTCTGTTCGTGGTTACTCCTGCAGCTTACGCCGACCAGCAGCTGGCGGCATCCATGTGTGATTATGTCAAAGCAGATGATAAAAACCGTTTTCGTAAATTGTTAAGTGAAAACCGTCTGCGTTTGCGCAATATATATGATGGTGTGATGTGTGATGGCAACTCGATGATCCGCCATGCAGTAAAAAACAATGCGGCAGGGGCGGGGGAGTTTATTATTAAACAGCTTCCAGCAGCACAAATTACGGCTTCTGGTGACATTGCCTGGGCCGAGTCGAACCATGCAGGCTCACCGCTGATTGCGGTATTAAAAGAACGCGCCGGTGGCGGTGAATAATTGAGTTAAAAAAACCGCTGTTAAGCGGTTTTTTTTGCGTATAAATTAAGTGGCATTGGTGGTGTCACAATAACCTGCTCGCTGGTAAAACAAGCTCGTCGTTATAGGGTTACTGGTACCTGGGTTGTGTTTATGCCAGTCCCGGATGTATTGCTAAAGCAAATAAGCCCGCAGTGCCACCATTATTCAGGACGGGTCACAGGCAATAAAAAAGGAGCTCAGTGAGCTCCTTTTTTCTATGCAGTTTTATCAAACTTTAAACTGGTCTACAGACTGGCGTAATTCTTCCGCCAGACGAGCTACTTCGTGACTTGAATCCGAAGTTTGCTCTGCACCTGAGGCTGTTTCTTCAGCGATATTTACGATAGATTCCAGCAGCTTACTGATTTCATGTGAAACCTGATTCTGCTCACGGGCGGCGTGGGAAATCTGTTCGCTCATATCATGCGCCAAATGCACCGCATGGGTAATGGAGTCCAGAGCTTCAGCGGCAACTTCAGTTTGTGTGACACAGTTTTCCGCCTGACGACGGCCTTTGTTCATGGCTTCAACCGCAGCATGAGCCCCAGATTGTAATACCTGGATCATCGCCTGAATTTCCTGCGTTGAAGATTGGGTTTTACTGGCCAGTGAACGAACTTCATCGGCAACAACAGCAAAACCACGTCCCTGTTCACCGGCGCGCGCCGCTTCAATGGCTGCGTTTAATGCCAGCAGGTTTGTTTGTTCAGCGATGCCGCGAATTACATCAAGGATGCTACCGATAGAAGCGCTGTCCTGGTGTAGCTTGTTGATCACTTTAGAAGCTTGTTCAACTTCCTGTGATAACTGCAGAATGGTCTGTTTGTTGGTATTGGAAATACCTTTTACCCGCTCAGCTTCACTGTCGGCATGTTTAATTTCAGCCAGAGCGTCGCTTGAGCTTTGCATCACACCTTGTGAGGTGCTGCTCATTTCAGTGGTCGCTGTTGCTGCCTGAGTGACCTGAGATTTCTGCTCACGAATCGCCTGAGTCGACTGTACAGTGATAGCCGAAGTCTGTTCTGACGCCGCTGCCAGCTGGGTAGAACGTGAAATAATACCCTGAATTAACTGACGCAGATTACTGATCACCTGATTACAGTTTCTTGCCAGCTCGCCGAATTCATCGGACGCCGAATCATCCAGTTTTTTCGTCAGGTCACCCGAAGCGACCACACCTAAAATTTCATTTACTTTAGCCAGTGGCGTAGTGATGCTGCGTACCGTTAACAGTGCAATACCCACAGCCAATACGATTGAAACCAGTACCACGATAAAAATCAGTACCACAGCATTACTGACACCTGATTCAGCTTCCTGCTGAATTTCGCCTGCAGCGCTGCGGGCTTTGCTTAATAACTGATTCAATGCAGAAACTGCATCTGTGGTTTGTTGTTCTGCTGTAGTCAGCATTTTTTGTGCAGAAGCAGTGGCGGCAAGCCGTTGTTGTTTCAGTGCCAGGATGCCGTCAGCTGAATTGAGCAGGTCATTGATAGCAGTAATTTTTTCTTCCAGATCTGCCACCATTTCAACTGATTCACCAGCTTCGTCTTTGATCACCGTCATTTTGCCGGCGATATCGCTCATGCGGTTTTTAATTTCATTGCTCAAAGTTTCGCTGGTGGTTGGTGTGTTGGTGCGAATGAGATCAACCACTGTAGACACCAGAGAGTTTAAGCTTGTTTCCATCTCTGATGCGGCTGCATAAGATTTTGGGAACCTGCTACTTGCACTGCGAATGTCTGTAAAATCAAGAATTAATGATGCTGCGTCGTCGGAGTTACCTTCCAGATCTGACAGCTTATTGTCCATCTGATCTCTTAAGGTCAGGCTCTTTTTTAACGCGGCGAAAAGCTCGTTACTGGTTGGAATAAACTGCTCATATGCAGCATTAACTTGTTTAAAGCTGGCTGCCAGTTCTTGTTCTGCTGCCACCACAGACTGCAGAGATTTTGCAGCTGCATCGTACATGGCTTTTTCGGACTGGAACTGACCTTCCAGAGTAGAAACATTTTTCACTTCATCAGCGTAATAAGCCTGCAGGCTTACTTTGCTCATTTTTACAAATTCACTCTGTAAGGTTGCACTGTTTTCAAGCGCAGGAATAGAAATGGTGTTTACCTGACTGGTTGAATCACTAATATTGCTCAGACTTATATAAGACGTGATACCGATGAATAACAACAGCAGTGAAATAACACCAAAGCCACCCACAATACGCAGTGCTACAGTTAACTTCATATGGAACTCCCAACGGGTTTTAAATTAGTCGCGCAAATCTGCGGCGGCCTGGCCTGACGACCAATTTGTCTTTCGGAAAACGACTGTATTATAGTTGTTTTTTATATCCAACTACACTATAACGCCGTTGCGATTCAATACAATAGGCCGTCAAAGAATTACCCCAGACACAACCTGTGTCAAGCGCGTGGATGGCCTCCACATCGCATATTCCCTGTAGTGCAGCCCAATGACCAAAAAAAATGGTTGGGTGCTGCTTGTCACGCCAAAACTCGAACCAGGGGATCAAATCCGGATTTGCCGAGACTTCGCCTTTTTCTTTTAATTCCAGCCGGCCATCTGCCAGACAATAACGCATTCGGGTACAACTATTGATGGTAAATCGCCATCTTGCCGCTTTGGTGTCGGCATCCTGCCATAAATCGGGTTGATTGCCATACATCTGGCTAAATACTGAAGGGGCGTCCTGTAGCAGACTTTGACAAACGTCAGCTGCGGCCTCTAATGCTGTTACCAGACTCCAGCCAGGCGCGAGCCCGGCATGTACCAGCATTAAATTTTCGCTGGCATTATAGTGGATCAGCGGTTGTTGTAGCAGCCAATCTGCCAGTTGATGTTTATCCGGGGCCTGCTGTAGTTCTTGCAGCTGATCGGCGGCAGTAATTTTGCCATAACCGTGCAAGGACGCCAGAAAGTTTAAGTCGTGGTTACCAAGTACCGTGATGGCGTTATCTGCCAAATCACGCACAAACCTTAAGGTTTGCAGCGATTGTGGGCCACGGGCAATTAAGTCACCACAAAACCAGAGCTGATCACGGTCGGGTTTAAAATTGATCTTTGTGAGCAGTTGCTGCAATTGGTCAAAGCAGCCCTGCACATCTCCAATCACATATCTTGGCATTGTCAGTTCAGAATATTTGGGATGGCCAGCCGGAATACCGGAATAGGTGCATTAAACATCTCACCTGATTCGGTTTTCATTTCATAATGCCCCTGCATAGTACCAACCGGAGTTTCCAGTACTGCACCGCTGGTGTAGCTGTAGCTGCTGCCCGGCGCCAGTTGAGGTTGTTCACCAACAACACCATCACCATAAACTTCAGAGTTTTTGCCATTGGCGTCTGTGATAGACCAATAACGGCGCAATAACTGTACTGTCACCAGGCTGTTGTTGCGGATATTGATGGTATAAGCAAACACATAGCGGTTTGCTTTTTCATCCGACTGATTTTCAATGTAAAAAGTTTCGACCTGAATCGGGATTGAATACTGCTCAGTCATTTTTTACATCCGGTTGTTGTGATAACCACTTAGCAATACGGATAAATTCACTGACCGGTAGTTGTTCCGGCCGCAATGACGGATCTATACCCAAAGCTTCTATTTGTTCGGCTGTGGCAAAATTGCTAAAACAATTACGCAAAGTTTTACGGCGTTGGTTAAAGGCTTCCAGACAAACCCGGTTCAGCACAGTCACCGGAACTCCATCACGTTCGCTGTCGTTCTTCGGGATCAGCCGCACCACAGCAGAATCTACCTTAGGTGCTGGTTTAAAAGCACCAGGCCCCACTTCAACCACCGGCATGGCATGACAGAAAAATTGCGTCATCACACTTAAACGGCCATAAGTTTTAGAGCCGTGACCTGCAGTCATGCGCTCCACTACTTCTTTTTGCAGCATAAAGTGCATGTTTTCAATGTGATTGGTAAATTCAAACAGATGAAACAGCAAAGGGGTGGAAATGTTATAAGGCAAGTTACCAAAAATTTTCAGCTTGCCGCCATCAGGCACCAGCGTGCTGAAATCAAATTTCATCGCATCGCCCTGATGAATCGTCAGCTTGTTGGCAAGTACCGGATGTTCACGCAGACGCTGGGCTAAATCACGGTCAAGTTCCACCACTGTTAAGTGACCGGCTTTTTCAGCCACAGGTTCAGTTAATGCGCCAAGGCCAGGGCCAATTTCCACCAGATGTTCACCAGGTTTTGGCGCTATAGCTTTGACAATACGTTCAATCACCACAGGATCATGCAGGAAGTTCTGGCCAAATCTTTTACGGGCCGTATGGCCTAAATGTACTTTATCATTCATGAGATAGTTTCGATTGAGTCGCTAAAAATATCGCCTGATCAAGGGCATGCAGCATACTGCCTGCGTCGGCTTTACCGCTGCCTGCTAAATCCAGCGCGGTGCCATGATCGACGGAAGTTCGGATAAGTGGCAAACCCAGACTGATATTTACTGAGCGGCCAAAACCTTTATATTTGAGAACAGGTAAACCCTGATCATGATACATCGCCAGCACGGCATCGGCATTGTCCAGGTACTTTGGCTGGAACAAGGTATCGGCCGGCAAAGGGCCAACCAGATCCATGCCCTGGGCACGTAGCTCATTCAGGGTTGGGATCATCACATCAATTTCTTCGCGCCCCAGATGTCCGTCTTCACCCGCATGTGGATTCAGGCCACAGACATAAATGCGCGGTTTGGCAATGGCAAATTTTTGCTGTAAATCCTGCTGCAGGATACGCAGTACCTGGGTCAGTCTTTCACGGGTAATGGCCTTGGCAACATAAGCCAGTGGAATATGGGTGGTAGCTAAGGCCACTCTTAAACCTTCGGTTGCCAGCATCATCACCACATAAGGTGTATTGGACTGATGAGCAAAAAATTCGGTATGGCCGCTAAAGGGGATGCCAGCTTTATTAATAATGCCTTTGTGCACCGGGCCTGTCACTATGGCGGCAAATTCACCACTGATAGATTTTTCCCCAACAAAACTTAAGGTTTCCACCACATAATGGCCATTGTTTTCATTTAATACGCCAGGAATTACAGACTGGGGTGCATGAATAGCGGCGATGGTTAAGGTTCCAGCTTGTTGGGGTTTGGGCTCTTGTTCACTCTGATAAGGCAATAAGGTTAGAGGCAACCCAAGCTGGGCTGCCCTTTGTGTCAGTACTTCTGGATCGGCACAAACCACCAGTTCAACCGGCCAGCTTTGCTGCGCCAGTTGCACCACCAGATCCGGCCCTATACCTGCAGGTTCTCCGGGTGTGATACCGATACGTAATGTCATTCAGCTTCCGCCAGAATTTCAATAAAGGCCTGATCGCGCAATTCACGCAGGAAATTACTGGATTCTTCGTTATAACGACGGTTGAAAATTAACCGGCCTGCTTGTTCACGTTTTTTCTCAGCGGTAGCGTCTACGGTGCGACGGTCATGCAACTGAATAATATGCCAACCGAACTCTGAGGCAAAAGGCTCACTGATCTCGCCTTTTTTCAGCGTGGCCAGCGTATTGCGAAAAGCAACAACATATTTAGCCGGATCTGCCCAACCCAGTTCGCCACCTTTGAGTTTTGAACCCGGATCTTCAGAATAAGTTTTGGCAAATTCAGCAAAATCGGCTTTGCCAGCTTTAAAGTCTTTTACAAAAGTGGCCAGCATATTTTTGGCTTTTTCTTCGCTGACAATAATGGACGGTTTGATCAGGACATGACGGGCATTCACTTCTTCAAACTCCACCACATTGGCGCCTTTGATATCAAAAATAGTCAGAATATGAAAACCAGCGCCCGAGCGCAGCGGACCAATCAGGTCTTTTTTCTTTTTACCACGAACCTGATCGGCAAATAAGGTTGGCATCTCGTTAATGTTCTGCCAGCCCATATCACCACCTTCCAGCGCAGTTTCAGCGGAAGAAGAGGCAATAGCTATTTTTTTGAAATCGCTGCCGGAGCGCAGCAACTCCATCACTTTATTAGCTTTTTCTTCGGCTTCTTTCATTTGTTCGGTGCTGGGTTCACTTGGCAATGCCACCAGAATATGACCGATATTGTATTGTTCATTGCTGCCGCCTTGTTGTTCCATCAACTTCAGTACAGTGTCCACTTCTTGTGGGCTGACATAAATACGGCGTTGTACGTTGGCACGTAATACTTCACCTGTGGTGATTTCTTCACGCAGACGCTCACGGAACAATTCATAACTGCCTTCTTCCTTCACCACCTGAGCACGCAGCTGGGTCACAGTCATTTTTTGCTCTTTGGCAATGTTTTCAATGGTTTCATCCAGTTGAGGGTCGGTAATTTGTAACCCCATCCGTTTGGCCATTTGCATCTGCAGGTTGTTCAGAATAAGCCTTTCCAGTGCCTGGGTGCGCAGTGCGCGGTCGGAAGGCAAAGTCTGATTTTGTGCCGCTGCGTTTTTCTTTACGCGCGCGACCATATCCTCAACTTCGCTCTCCAGCACCACGCCGTTATTGACGACAGCAGCAACTGCATCAACTTTTGTTTCGGCAGCCTGGCTGCTCAGCATGAAGCAGGTTGTTACGGCAACAGCAATCAACTTTTGTAACTTCATAAATTTCCACATTAATTATTAAGTAAATAAGGGCGGCGATATCCGAAGATGCCGCTGGACAACATATCTGACACATCAAATCCGGCTGAATCACCGAATCCTTTTAACACAAAACGTAACGCAATGCCGCTGTCCAGTTTCACCGGATTGTTTGGATTATTCACCAACAGCTCCAGATTAGTTTCAATCTGACGGCGGGCGACCAGCCGGATTGCCCAACAACAGGACTCATACTGCAAACCTATATTGGCTTCAATCATCCGGTCATTATTGATATCGCGGTAGTAACTGGCCACTGCTTGCCATTGGTTAGCAATGGGCATTGTCCCTAAAGCACCCAGCTGGGCAATTTCGGTGTTTGAGACATAACGGCTGTATCTATGGTTCAATTGAAATAATTTTTTATCATCACTGCGATAATCCAGGGTGACATTGCTTTTGACCATTTTTTTATTTTCAGCATCATATTGCACACCGCCATTCAGAAACCAGTTTTGCCGCCAGTGCACCAGCGTTTCGGCAGCAAAAATAGATTCAGTGGCGGCGACACTTTGTTGTTCGCCTGTTGGACCTGCAGGATCTGTTAATGCAGGTGACTTCGGATCAGCTAAAAACAAAATCTGACCCATGCTGAACCTGAAACGTTCGGTGTCTTGCTCGTCGTACACCCTGGTCGTCCAGCCTAATGTCAGCTGATTGGCATCATTAATGCGGTCCAGGCCTGAATAACGGTTCTGGCGGAATAAACCCGAATAGTCGTCCTGTAACCTGGCGGTGTCATACAGTTCAATATTGCTTTGGTCGCGAAAAGGGATATACAAATATTGCAGCTGGGGTTCCAGCGTTTGCAATGAATCCTGCCCGAACCAGCGGGTTTCCCGTTCAAAATTCAGTTTACCGTTCAAGCTGACTTTGGGCATGCTGCGTTGTACAGACTCGTCCAGCAAGATGCCGGGTTCAGTGGTTTTTTGCTGATAATAGGTATGTAATAAACTGCCTTCCAGCACCAGTTCCAGTGCCGGAGTGGTATAAGGCAGCCGCAGCGTTGGCTCCAGATGCACCCGGTCGGCGCTGCGCTTATACAGGTCATCATTTTCAAAATGGGCATATTGACCGGCCCACAGCAGTTGCAGCTTGTCGCCCAATGGCAAAGCTTTGGCAGAGCTGAAGTCCCACTGCGGTAAAGCGCTGAAGGCTTTATTGTAATTGCCGAGAATTTCAAAACCTTGCAGCTGAATATCCGAATGCACATAATCGCCGTAATAACTCAGATTGGCCTGACGGTACAGTTGGGTATCACTCTGGTTATTGATGGCAGAGCCGAGTTCAGTTAAATAAGCATCATCACTGACATCGGTAAAATCGACACTGGCGCGCCAGCGGTCGCTAAAATCGGCAATATGGCTGATATGGGATAAATAACGGGCACCAAAATCGACGGCTTTTTCCTGATCTTTATCCAGATATTCCAGATACAAAGAACCACGGTGGGCCTCTGTCAGATAGCGGAATTCAGAATTGAGCTGGGTGCCACGTTGGCTCATATATCTGGGGGTTAAAGTGGCGTCGTAGTTTTCCGCCAGATTCAGATAATACGGCAGTTGGATATCTAAACCGAGTTTTTGTGAACTACCGATATTGGGAAATAACACCCCTGTTTTGCGTTTGTTGCTGACAGGGTAAGTCATATAAGGCAGATATAACACAGGCACGCCTTTGATTTTCACAAAGGAATTCCAGGCTTCGCCCCAGCCATCATCGGCGTTGATCTGAATTTTTTCTGCTTCCAATGCCCAGCCATTGTCGCCATCCGGGCAAGTGGTGAAACTCGCTTCCTGCAACTCGACGTTCTGATCTGAGGCCGACATTTGTGCGGCATAACCGCGGCCAGCCTGGCCTAAAAAGCGGTATTCAGCATCCTGCAAAGTAACTTTGTTTTCTGCCAGGCGTGCGCTGAATGAGCTACTACTAACTTTGAGCATTGAACTGTAATAACTGATGCCGCCATCGGCTGACATACTCTGCTCAGGTTTACTAAAACGGGCGCTTGGCGCTGTTAATAAAGTGTCGCGATATGTCAGCTGCACAGTGTCGCTGAATTCAGCCACCTGATTGCCAATAAGTTGTGCACGGCCCGAATCGATGCGCAGCTGGTCATCATTTTTATTAAGACTGGCCAGAATGGGCGGTAATTCGGGTTTGGGATAACACTGCAGTACTGTCGCCGCATGCGAAAACCATGGCGCAGCAGCACCACTGATGGCCAGCAGTATCCATTGATTTAATAAAGTTCGTTTCATCCCGCAGTCTCAGAGTAGAAGCCTTGCTGCAGTTGCATCGTTGCAAAAACAGCAGGTTGGTCATGATAAAGCAATTTTATGGTTGTTGCTAATCGGATATAGTGCGCTCTTTGACCCGCTGGGAGTAAAAAGTGCCGGATCGCATGACTTTTATTTGTAGTTTTTTAGCCAGTGTCTGGCCAAAGCAGGATTATCAGCTGTTGCCGCTCAGTGGTGACGCCAGTTTCCGCCGTTATTTTCGCGTGATTCAGCAAAATCGGCCTTATGTGCTGATGGACGCTCCGCCGACACTGGAAGACGGTGCGCGTTTTGTTGCTGTACAGCAGGCGCTGGTTGCACAAGAAGTCCGGGTGCCGGCAGTTGTAGCGCAGGATTTAGCCAATGGACTTATTCTGCTGGAAGATTTAGGTGATTCTTTGTTGTTGTCAGAGCTGAACGATAACACTGTAGTGCAGCGGTATCAGCAGGCTTTGGCCTTGTTGTCGCAGGTGCGCCGGGTCAGGGCTACTGCACAAGGACCTTTGCCGGTCTTTGATCAGGCTTTTTTATTACGCGAAATGCAGCTGTTTATTGATTGGTTTTGTCTGGTGCATTTACAGCTGGAACTCAGTGATGCCGAACAACAGCTGCTGGCGAAAACTTTTAGTCTGCTGGCTGATTCGGCGCTGGCACAGCCGCAAGCAGGTATGCACCGCGATTATCATGCCCGTAATCTGATGGTGCTGCCGGATCAAAGTCTGGCGGTGATTGATTTTCAGGATATGGTGTTTGGGCCTGTCAGTTATGATGCTGTTTCGTTATTAAAAGACTGTTATTTACGTTGGCCCGATGCCGTTGTTGCGCAATTGCGGGACGATTTTTTTACTCAGTTACAACAAAGTGGTGAGCTTGGCGCCGACTGGAATAAAACACGTTTTGCGCAAAGTTTTGACTGGATGGGGCTGCAACGCCATATCAAAGTTTGTGGCATTTTTGCCAGGTTGTATCATCGCGATGGCAAAGCCGGTTATTTGCCGGATTTACCCAGAGTCGTGGCTTATGTTGCCGATACCGCCGCTTTGTATCAGGAGTTTGCTGATTTTTCTGCGTTGTTACAGGCAAAAATTTTGCCGCGTTTTTTTGAGGTAACCGCATGCGAGCCATGATTCTGGCAGCTGGTCGTGGCGAACGGATGCGGCCTTTGACCGACCATTTGCCTAAACCTTTGTTACCTGTAGCTGGTAAGCCTTTGATTGTTCATCATATTGAAGCCTTAGCCCGAGCTGGCATTATCGATATTGTCATTAACCACGCTTGGTTAGGTGCTTTAATAGAGCAGCAATTGGGTGATGGCAGCCAGTTTGGTGTCAGGTTGCACTATTCAGCTGAAGGTGAAACCGGGCTGGAGACCGCTGGCGGTATTAAAAAAGCATTGCCGTTGTTGGGTGCTGAGCCGTTTTTAGTGGTAAACGGTGATGTGCTGACCGACTTTAACTTTGCCGCCTTAACAAAGGTGCTGCCGGCTCAGCTGCTGGCGCATTTGGTGTTGGTGCCCAACCCACCTCAACATCCTCAGGGAGATTTTGGTTTTGACTTTGCAACTGCAAAAGTCACAAGCCAGGGAACGGAACAATTTACCTTCAGTGGTATAGGGTTGTACCGGCCGGAGTTTTTTGCAGATGTGCCGGATGGCAAACAAAAACTGGCGCCATTTTTACGTCAGGCTATGGCTCAATCGCAGGTCAGCGGTGACATTTATCGCGGTTTTTGGGCAGATATTGGTACGCCTGAGCGGTTGGCGCTGGCCGACAAAGAGTTTCGCAGCGCGCAGGAGTACAACTAATGTGGGGTAAATTGCTGGGCGCTATGTTTGGTATGGCATTGTTTAAGTGGCCGGGTTTGTTATTGGGTCTGCTGATTGGTCATTGGTTTGACCGCAGTTTGCGTTCTTCTTTTGAAGCGTCCGGCGGTTTTGCCGCACTAAAAAAAGACAACAGCGAAGCCCAGGGCGTGTTTATGTACAGCACCTTTGCGGTGATGGGGCACCTGGCCAAAGCTGATGGTGTGGTAACCACTGCCCATATTGATAAAGCCACTGATTTTATGCAGCAGCTTGGCTTGAATACCAGGCAGCAACAGGAAGCACAACGGGCGTTTCGTGAAGGTAAGGCTGCTGATTTTCCATTATTGACGCAGCTGGCCTTGTTAAAACAAAGCTACCGCTGGCGTCCGGATTTATTGCAGCTGTTTTTAGAAATCCAAATCAGCATCGCATATGTGGACGCGCATTTAAGTGCTGTGGAAGAGAGGTTGTTGCAGCAACTGGCCGACGCTTTGTCAATTTCAGCCAGCAGACTGCAATATCTGCTCGGGCGTTATCAGGCGGAAGCCCGTTTTGCCAAAAGACCGCGCCAGACAGCGGCCAAGGCCGATACCTTGCAGGACGCTTATCAGTTGTTGGGGGTGACGTCGGAATGCAGCGAAAGTGAGTTGAAAAAAGCTTACAAAAAACAGATGGCGCAACATCATCCGGATAAACTGATGTCGCAAGGCCTGCCGGCAGAAATGCTGGAACTGGCCAAACGCAAAACTCAGGATATTCAGGCCGCTTATGAAATGATTAAGCAACACCGCAGTTAAGTTGGGTTGCCGGTTATTGCCGGCAGCAACCTTGAGCTGCTGACCGCAAAACACCATCCACAACATGAAACGTCAAATACAGGCTTTATCAAGCTGCGCTGCCCGCTTTAACTCTTGTGATAAAACATAAAATACACTGCGCCCAATAAACAAAAGCCGGCATACACATAATTCCATTTAAACGGCTCTTTCATATAAAACAGCGCAAATGGAATAAACACCGACAGTGTAATCACTTCCTGCAATATCTTCAGTTGTGCCAGCGACAGCACCTGTGAACCAATCCGGTTGGCAGGCACCATCAACATATATTCAAAAAACGCAATGCCCCAGGACACCAGAATAGCGATGTAAATCGCCGAGCCTTTCAAGTGCTTCAGATGGCCATACCAGGCAAAAGTCATAAAAATATTACTCAATAACAGCAGAATAATGGTGCTGAGCACCGGACTTGGCTGGAACATGGATACCTCAGAAAAATGGCTGCAAACAACTGCAGATCCTAACATGCAGGCGCTGAAAACGGCAGTTGTTCAGCTTTGGTAACTAGTATGATAACAGTTTAAATTTTAATCAGTTTTTTCCTTGCAATGACAAGGTGTTGATCTAGATTTATCGGTACATAGTACCGAATATTGAAATCCGGTATTTTCTTTTTGTGTGTCTAACAAAGGATTGCCTGCCATGCGCCAGAATCTGCCGGTTACTTCCAGAGAACGAACCTTTCCCGCTGAACAACGATTAATTTCTGCAACTGATGTGCGGGGAAATATTCAGTATTGTAACGATGCTTTTGTTGATGTCAGCGGTTTTACCCGTGAAGAGCTTATCGGTCAGCCACATAATCTGGTGCGCCATCCGGATATGCCGGAAACGGTTTTTGCCGGCATGTGGGACTACCTGAAAACCGGTAAATGCTGGATGGGCGTAGTGAAAAACCGTTGTAAAAATGGCGATTATTATTGGGTGAATGCTTATGTCACACCCATTTTGCAACAAGGTCAGGTGGTGGGTTTTGAATCTGTCCGGGTCAAACCAACGCTGGAGCAGGTACAAAGGGCTGAACAAGTTTACCGGCAAATGAGTCTGGGTAAACAACCCGCGGGTCAGTTGTTGCCGGAAGCAGTCCGCTTGCCACTTGGGGCAGCGGCCGTATTAGTGGTGACAGTGATGGCGGCAAGCGTGTTAGGGCAATACGGCGCCGGTATTGCAGCAGCAGCCAGCAGTTTTGCCATGTTGTGGTTTGAAAGAGCAGGCACAGTGCGTGCAAGACAACAATTGCAGGCCCAGCTGAGCAATCCGTTTTTATGTCCTATTGCCAGTCAGGTTTATACCGGCAAATCTAATAGTTGGGGGCAACTGGAACTGGCGCTGGTGACAGAAACAGCTCATCTGCGCACTGTGTTAACCCGGCTGGAAGATGCTGCTTTATTGGCTTCAAAAGAATCAGCGCAAGCCCATGAGCTTTCAGAAGCAACTTTGGGTTCTATCAGCTCGCAGCAGCAGGAAACTGACCAGACAGCCACTGCAATGAACCAGATGACCCATACCATTGCTGAGGTTGCGCAGAATGTGCAACTGACCTCGAATCAGGCCGCCAATGCCAATGAACTGACCTGTCAGGGTCAGCTAGTGGCCCAGCAGACCAAAGAAGCGATTAATGCCTTAGCACGCACTGTGCAGGCCATCTCCACAGCTGTCACAGATTTGGCGACCCAAACGTCCAGCATTACCCAGGCTGCCGAAATTATTCAGCAAATTGCTGAACAAACCAATTTATTGGCACTCAATGCGGCCATTGAAGCTGCCAGAGCCGGTGATCAGGGCAGGGGGTTTGCGGTGGTGGCCGATGAGGTGCGGCATTTGGCACAAAGAACTCAGGAATCGACCAAACAAATTCAGGTAATTATTAATAATTTACAAAGTGGCGCCACTGCGGCGGTGTCGGCGGCCAATGAAGGTATACATGCCACAGAGTTAGGGGTTGCCAAGGTGCAGGAAACCGAACAGATGCTCAACGGCATTATGGATGCGGTGAATATTATTGCCAAAATGGGCCATCAGATTGCGGTTGCTGTGGAAGAACAAGCCCATGTCTCCGAGGATATTAACAGGCAGGTCAGCCGTATTGCTGATTTAGCCGGTGACAGTTATCACAACAGCGAGCAGGCAGCAGCCGTCAGCAGTGATTTGGAACGAAACGCTGAATCTTTGTATCAGTTAGTGGAACGTTTTAAAAAATAAGTGTTGTTTATTGCTGACAAGGGGCGCTCAAAGCGCCCTTTTTTTATGTACAGGATGTACGGTATGCCGCTATTGCAGGGCAACTGCGGGATCTCGGCACGCCAACAGTTTGGCGAGCTGCCGTGGTTGCGCCTCCCGCTTGGCGGGTGGCCGGGCTGAAGGTATGCCGCTATTGCAGGGCAACTGCGGGATCGCACACCAACAGTTTGGCGTGCTGCCGTGGTTGCGCCTCCCGCTTGGCGGGTGGCCGGGCTGAAGGTATGCCGCTATTGCAGGGCAACTGCGGGATCGCACACCAACAGTTTGGCGTGCTGCCGTGGTTGCGCCTCACGCTTGGCGGGTGGCCGGGCAGCAGCAAATGGCGGCGTTTTTTCCCGACTAATACCCCAGATAACTCAGCCAGCCATTTACTTCGCTGAATAACCACTGCTGGTTATGACGGTCATCCATGGAGCCTGGCAAAATACGTTGCCGGTACAGTTCTTTAATATGTTTACGTACCAGCTGTAACCGCAGTGTGCTGCTGGCCAGCACAAAAGCATTGTCATCTTGTTGCTGAATATCGAGGGTAGGTACTTTGTGTTTGGCCAACGCCAGCGACACTGCTTCGTTTAAAGCCGGCTCTGCCAGATAAGCACTGAGCAGCACCAGGCCGTCGGGTTTTGCCACGTCGCTGCTCTGATATAACTGATTTAAGATGGCGCCACTGCTGCCCTGTGCCACTACTATCACACTGCCGGTTTTGCTTTGGGCTTTTTCCATCGCGGCTTGCAGTCGCAACAACAATTCATTTTGATAAGTTAATAAGTTTTCCGCATCAGGGTGCGGCAAAGGATCTGGCACCATCACAGCCAGGGTGTCCCAACCATAATCCACCAGTTGTTGGCGCAGCATATTAATAGCCCGCGGGCTGGCGGCGTGTTGTGACCAGTCAGGCAATAAAATCACAGTGCCTTTGGTAAAAGCTGTCATGGCCGGTTTATACAAAGTGGTAAAAGTAATGTCGCCGGCTTTGAGCGTTTCAAATTCATTGCTTGCTAATTGTCTTTGTAAATCAAAGCTGTGGGCGCTTTCCACACTGGCTGCCATATCAACAGCTGGAGTGATGCTGCTGAACATCAGCAGGCCACAACACAACAAAGGTTTTAACATCTGAACATTCCGGCAAAAGACTGATTAAAAAGAGTATCGGCCTTTTGGCAGAGAACTTAAATCGCAGTGCACATTTTGTCTGAAGCCTGTTGCTGAAAGGTGTTTTTCCGGCAAAAAAAAGCCGCCAGGCGGCGGCTTTTTCAGCAAAACATCAGCAATTAACGCTGAACAGCTTCTTTCACAGAAGCAGTCACTGTCGCTTCGATACGACGGTTTACAGCATGAGCTGCAGCTGTGTTACCGGCAGCACGTGGTTTAGTCACGCCATAACCTACAGCTTTTACGCGTGAAGAAGCGATACCAAACTCGTTCACCAGTACTGCAGCGATAGCGTCAGCACGACGTTGTGACAGTGCCATGTTGTAAGCTGGTTTACCTACGTTAGAAGCGTGGCCACCAATTTCAACGTCAGTATTTGGGAAACGTTTTAAGAAGTTTGCCAGTTTTTCGATATCAGCATGGTACTGAGTTTTTACTACTGCAGAGTCGTTATCAAACTGAGCGTTCAGTGCGATGCTGACTGACTGTTCAGTGAAAATTGAACAACCAACAGTGTCTACTTTGTCAGTGATTGGTGTGTTAGCACACTGATCTTTATCATCAGTTACACCGTCCTGATCCGCATCACCAATCACTGGTGCCGGAGCAGGAGCTGGCTCTGGAGCTGGCGCAGGCGCCGCAACAGGAGCTGAACCAAAGTGGTAGCTTAAGCCTAATTTAACACCGGCATCAGCAAATGATTTGCTGATACCCTGATAACGGTTGGCTTCAACAAATACAGCCAGGTCGTCAGTGGCAAACAGGTTTGCACCGATACCGATGTTAGCTGCAGAAGCACTGCGGCCAGTAGTGAAGTTTTTCACACCACCAACAACGTACACTGGCAGGCTGTCAACGTGATACATCAGGTCCAGACCAACACGGTTACCTTCAACATCCAGATCGCTTAATGCAGATTCCAGATCCTGACGTACGTATTCAGCACGGATAGCCCATGCTTTGTTGATGCGGTAGCCCAGTTGCAGACCCATGCCGTCACCATTGTCAGCACCTTCCCATTCAGCAGAACGTGATTTGTCGCTGTCTGGTGTGTAATATTCCCAGAATATAGAACCAAAAGCCCGATCTTGTAACTGTTCTGCAGTTGGAGCCGCAGATGCTACAAACGACATCAGGGGAAAAGCTGCCAAAATGGCAATTGCGCTAGTTTTAAGTTTCATCCGTATCTCCTTAAGGGGTGTTTTTTCCAACCGGCTAATTTTATTTGATTTGCTGGGATTAAACAAATTTCACTCAATATTATTTCAGTTGTGTGGCAATAGGTTGCGAAAGCGGCGGCAGCATAACAGCTGAAGATGAATCTGAGGTTAATTAAATTTTGTGTTGTGCCAGCTTAAAAAGGGCAAGGACAGCTAAAGCTCAACCAACGGCCATCTGACGGATGGTAAAACGCCAGGTAAGCAGCATGCAGTTGCAAGCGAGACGCCGCTGCAAGTCCTTGTTGAGACGCATAAAACTTATCCCCAAGAATAGGATGCCCGAGCCACTGCATGTGCACCCGCAGCTGATGCGAACGTCCCGTGACCGGAATAAGTTTCACAAAGCTGCTGTGTTCATCCTGCGACAGCACGGCAAAGTGGGTCAGGGCTTTTTTACCACGGCTAAAACACACCATTTGTTTGGGTCTGTTTGGCCAGTCACAAATCAGTGGTAATTCGACTGAACCACAATGCACCGGTACTTTGCCTTCCAGGCGCGCTATATAGTGTTTTTCGGTTTGGCGCTTCTCAAACTGCAGGTTCAGATGGCGTTGACTGTCGGCGCCAAGTGCCATCACCACCAAACCTGAGGTTGCCATATCCAGCCTGTGCACAATGCGCGCTTCTGGAAACACCCTTTTTACCCTAAGCTCCAGGCTGTCCTGGTGCTCCGGCAAACGCCCCGGCACTGTTAATAAACCACTGGGTTTATTCAGAATGAGCAACTGCTCATCCTGATACAAAATATCCAGATAGGGCGACAATGGCGGTTCGTAGACCAACAGCATTAACAGAGTTCCCAAAACAGCGTCATTTGACTCACTCGTGGCTCGCCACTATCACCCGGATGGCATCAAACTTCAGCCGCGCTTTGCCGATGTAGTCGGTCAGTTCACGCTGCATTTGTTCAAAATGGGCAATTTCTTCCGGCCGCACCGCAGGGTTTATGGCACGCAGTGCTGTTAACCTGTTGATTTGCGCTTGTAAAGCTTCGTCCATTTTATGCTGGGCATCCTGCTGAATTTGCGCCAGTTGTGCGCTGGCATAAGCTTCGGCTTTGGCAATTAACGGGTGAATAGTGCTTTGTAAAGCGCCCACCAGTTTGGCCGCTGTCTGGCGGCCAACAGGTTTTAGCTGACGGTTAAAATTATCAAAAGGCACATTCGGTGCTAAATTTTTACCGGTTTTTTCCAACAACAACCGGATAGGGGTGGGTGGTAAATAACGACCTAACTGCAGCTCAGGTGGTGCGCTGGCTTCAGCCACATAAATAAACTCAACAAAAAAGCTGCCCACCGGCAGTTGTTTATTAAACAAAATGGCGGCAGAACTATTGCCCATCGAGTCATTAGTAACAATATCCAGCGTGCCTTGCACCATAGGATGGTCCCAGCTTAAAAACTGGATATCTTCTTGTGCCAATGCGGTCTTGCGGTCAAAAGTAACAGAAACACCGTCATCTTCGAGGCCAGGGTAATGGCCCTGGGTTTGTTCTGAGGGCGTCAGAATAATACTGGTGTCGCTGCGGTCATCCTGATTAATGCCCAGAATATCCCAGGCTTTGATCATATAAAGTGGCAAAATAGTTTCGTCGTCCTGCGCTGCAATAGCTGCTGCAATTTGTTCAGCACGGCCGGCACCGGCCGAGTTGATTTCCAGCAGTTTGTCGCGGCCTTGTTCTAATTTTTGTTTCAGCGCCTGATTCAGCTCATAAGTTTTGCTGATAAGGGCAGCAACAGCGTTGTTGTCTGATTCTTTGGCGGCCAGTTGCGCCAATAATTCTTCTTTGACCTGATCAAACACGGCGCGGCCGGTCTGGCTGGTTTGTTCCAGCGCCTGTAAACCCTGATGGTACCAGTCCAGCAAAATCTGTTGTGGATGGTTGGTAAAATACGGCAGATGGATTTGAATATCATGCTGCTGGCCAATACGGTCCAGACGGCCAATACGCTGCTCCAGTAAATCCGGGTTCAACGGTAAATCAAATAACACCAGGTGATGGGCAAACTGGAAGTTACGGCCTTCACTGCCAATTTCCGAACAAATCAGCGCCTGGGCACTGTTGTCGTCCTGGGCAAAATAAGCGGCGGCTTTGTCACGCTCCACTATGCTCATGCCTTCGTGGAACACTGCTGCTCTGATACCTTCTTTCAGGCGCAGTGCTTCTTCCAGCGCAATGGCGGTGTCGGCATGGGCGCAAATCACTAAAAACTTTTTGTATTTATTGCCTTTGATACGTTCAATTAAGAGTTCAACCCGCGGGTCGAACTGCCACCAGCTGGATTTTGAACCTTCAAATTCCTGAAAAATACGTTCCGGGAATAACTGCGCCGTGGCTTTTTGTAAATCGGTCTGGCTGCCGTTAAAGGCTTGCTGCACTTTAATGGCGTTCTGATATTGCTCAGGCAAAGTTAAAGGCAATAAATGCGCCTGACGTTTAGGGAAACCTTTGATGGCGCTGCGGCTATTACGGAATAAAATGCGGCCTGTGCCATGACGGTCCAGCAATTGGCGGATCACCGACTGACGGGCTTGTTCTTTGTCGTCGTTTTCATCTTGTTGCTGTAATAACGCCAGCTCTTTGGATAAATCCGTTTCGGCAATACGTTGTTGTAAAGTTTGGGCGGTGTTGTTATCCAGCGGTTCAGTGGCTAACACCAGCTTGGCTAAATCGGCAATTTCTTTGTATTGCAGCTCTTCCCGGAGGAAGGCCTGATAATCATAAAACCGGTTTGGATCGAGTAAACGCAAACGGGCAAAATGGCTTTCATGGCCAAGCTGATCCGGTGTTGCAGTTAATAAAATAACGCCTGGGGTGTCTTGTGCCAAAGCTTCAATACGCTGGTATTCAGTGCTGGGGTTGTCTTCACTCCACTGTAAATGGTGGGCTTCGTCCACCACCAATAAATCCCAGTGCGCTTCGGTGGCCGCTTCGTGCCAGCTTTTTTTCCGGCTGAAAAATTCCAGGCTAGTCAGTACCAGCTGTTCAGATTCAAACGGATTACCGCCATCAGCTTTGGCTTCGGTGCAACGTTCTTCATCAAAAATGGCAAATTTCAGGTTAAAACGGCGCAGCATTTCCACCAGCCACTGGTGCATGAGCGACTCGGGCACCACCACCAGCACCCGCTGTGCTAAACCGGCGATCAGCTGCTGATGAATAATAAGACCAGCTTCAATGGTTTTACCCAAACCTACTTCGTCTGATAATAAAACGCGTGGAGCATGGCGTTTGGCCACTTCATCGGCAATGTATAATTGGTGTGGAATAAGGCTAACCCTACCGCCGCCTAAACCGCGCATCGGGTTTTGTTGTTGGCGGTGAATATGTTGCCAGCTGTGGTAACGCAACGTAAACCACTCAAAACGGTCGAGCTGGCCGGCAAAAAGACGGTCTTGGGGCTGGTTAAAACTGATGAAGTGATCCAGAAAAGTTTCACGTAAACTGACCGCTTCGCCATTGTCAGTTCTGTGGCCGTGATAGGTTAGGGTATCGTTTTTTTCTTCAATAGTATCAACAACCAAACTGAAGTCTTCAGCGCTTTTGATGGTGTCACCCGGATTAAACTGCACGCGGGTCAGTGGCGCTTCTGCAGTGGCATACAAGCGTGTTTCACCGCTGGCCGGGAACAGCAGGGTCAGCATCCGGCCTTCAATACCAACAATGGTGCCTAAGCCTAAATCTGATTCTGAATCGCTGATCCAACGTTGCCCAAGTGCAAATTTCATCATGTTTGATACCACTCCAAAAAAGGGGCTGCATGGTACTAAGAAAAGACCCAAACTGCATCTGTCACAGCAGATTTTTTTAACATGGCTGAAAATCTGTCATGCAAATGTCATCCGTGCTGTGGATTCTTGCTCTAAAGTTAAAATAACAGCGAAAGTTGTTTACGCTGGTCCAACGCTAAGGAGCTGCATATGGCGCGAAGAAAAAGCAAAGAAAAAAAAATCTACGTTCTTGATACCAACATCCTGCTGCACGAACCCTTTGCCTTCCTGAACTTTGAAGAACACGACGTTGTTATCCCTATGACAGTGTTAGAAGAATTAGACCATATTAAGGATAAACACAAAGACGTTAGCCGCGAAGCGCGGGTGGCTATCCGGGCGCTGGAAGATGTGCTGAAAGACGCCAGTCCCGAACAAATGTTGCAAGGGGTAGCTTTGCCTTCCCCTTTGGAAAATAAAGAAAACGGTCACTTATTTATTGTGAATGACCATCATCTGTCTGATCAAATTCCGGGTTTACCTGGCGGCGAAAACGACCACTTAATTATTAATACCGCCTTGTTTTTACAAAGAGAAAAAGCACCGGTCAAAGTGATTTTGGTGACTAAAGATATCAATATGCGGCTGAAGGCCAAAGGCGCTGGTCTGAAACTGGTGGAAGACTACCGCACCGACCAGCTGATTGACGACGTTCGGTTTTTATACAAAGGTTATTTTAAGGTGCCGGGCGATTTCTGGAGCCAGATTAAAGATTGCCGCAGTGCCAACGAAGGCCGCGAAACTTACCATTATTTGCCCAAAGCCGTGTTACCTAATCCTTATCTGAACGAATACCTGGTGGATGAACACGAAACTTTTGCCGGCCGGGTAGTCAGCATTTCGGAAACTGAAATTAAAGTGCTGGATTTAGGTTTTGAGCGACTGATGCATAAAAAAGCCTGGGGTGTACATCCAAAAAATGTCTATCAGGCGATGGCATTAAACGCTTTGCTCGACCCTGAAATGGATCTGGTGATTCTGACCGGGCCTGCCGGTTGTGGCAAAACTTTGCTGGCGCTGGCCGCTGCACTGGAAATGGTGATAGAAAGGGGGTTATACGACAAAGTGATAGTGACGCGTAATACACCGGAAATTGCTGAATCTATTGGTTTTTTACCAGGGACTGAAGAAGAAAAAATGGCGCCATGGCTGGCAGCTATTACCGACTCGCTGGAAGTGTTGCATAAAACCGATGAACATCCACATGCCAGCGTGCAATACATAATGGACAAAGCCAATATTCAGTTTAAATCGGTGAACTTTATGCGTGGGCGCAGTATTCAGAATGCGATAGTGCTGTTGGATGAATGCCAGAACTTAAGTGCAGCCCAGCTAAAAACCATCATCACCCGATGTGGCGAAGGCACCAAGCTGATTTGTTCCGGGAACTTGTCACAAATTGACAGTAACTATCTGACAGCGGTGACCTCGGGTCTGACTTATATTGTTGAGCGTTTTAAAAACTTTGAAGGCAGCACCACTATTAACTTAAATGGGGTGGTACGTAGCAGATTAGCCTCTTTTGCCGAGGCCAATTTGTAAACAGGTTGACTTGAGTGGCTGATCCGCTAGGCTAGTCACTCTGTTCACATCAAGGAAGCGGAAGCCTGGTGAAATTGTTTTCGTGGTCTGGCTTAGTGTTTGTATTGTCGTTGGTTTTTATCTGGAGCTGCGGCTACTGGTTATGGTTACAAAACGGCAACTGGCACCTCAATCAACAAAAAACTGAGCTCACTGTACAACTCGACAAAGCTGAAGCCCTGCTGCAAGACTGGCAACAGGGTTATCAGCTGCATCTGTCTTATTTAAAAACGGCGTTAACACCTTCGGCTGAAGCCACCCCCTTGCTGGATCCGTTGCAGGAGCTGGACGATCGCATTCGCCGCATTTTATGGCCAGACCCTTTATTGGCTTATGTGGTGCTGGACAATGAAGGCAAAGTACTACGTTTCAGCTCCAGCCAGGCGCGGCAACTCTTTAGTCAAACCAAATTCAGCAGTACCGAAGCACCGACTTTTTTGCCTCCGCTGGTGTTAAGCAAACTTTGGGTACTGCCATTGCAAGTGCAACAAAATAATCTGCAGCTGGTGTTGTGGTTTGATGCTGCAACTTTACAAACCCAGTTGCAACAGTTGATGGCAAGTGGTGGTTCGGCCGGTGAGTTGTTGTTACTGGATACTGAGGCTGGTTTATATGGCCGTAGCCGTTACCAGAAATCTTTGTTGCCGCGTCTTGGCATGGAACAAACGGACGATAATCAGCAGCTGCAGCTTTTTGCCCGCAGACCACCTGAAAACCTGTTATTGAGCCGGCAAAAGTATCAGGATGCCGGAGCCTGGCCACTGAGTGCAGTGGTAAGTGCTATGCAGCAACGTCGTCAGGGTTTGTTGTTAAAACCCTATCAAAATTATCTGGGTAGAAAAACGCTGGCGGCATGGCGCTGGTTACCAGGCTGGCAACTGTATCTGGTGGCCGAACAAGACGCCAGTACCATGCTGCAACAATTAAAATTACTGAAACAACAACTGCTGGCCGCTCTGGGCGGAGTTACAGTGGTGTTGTTGCTGATGTTCTGGTACCTGAATCGCAGCATCATCCGTGGTCGTCAGACGGCGCTTGCCAGCCAGCCTGAGGAAAAAGATTGGGCTTTACATGATTTTGATCCCCCCGTCACCGGAGACCTAACCACGGTGCAGCTGGAAGATGAGCTACCGCCGGACGAGCCGGCAGTTAGCCAAAACTTAAGCCAGCAACAGGGAATTGTTGAAGACCAGGTACAGACGCCACATCATCTGCCGGCAGCCAATGCTTTGTTGCAGGCCTGGTTGCAGCAGCCGCATAACAGCAGATTGGCAGAGCTGAGCCGCAGCTACCTGCAGGCACAGCAGCAAGAGCTGAAATTCGACGCCATTTATGCCTGTGAACTGGTGACTGAACTGCCTGAGTTGATCCAGCTGCAGATGCAGCAGGATGAGCAGCTTGATTGTCTGCTGGAACTGAATACTGAATTACCCGCTGTGGTATTAGTGGCAAAACTGGCGTTGTTCCGTTGTATAGAAATATGGTTGCAACTGACCCGGCAGCGACTGGGGCATCAGCAGTGCCAGCTGCGTTTGCTGGTGGCAGCCAATCATCAGCTCAGATTGGAATTATTGGATCAGGGGGATGCCTTAACGGACGGCCAGTGGCTGAAGTTACTGGACCCGCCTGCCGATCAGCAATCAGAGCAGGCGCAGCATTATCGTCGCTTGCAACAACTGTTACCGCTGTTTCAGGCCCATTTATCCGGCCACTCCGACCCGGCCCATGGTAATAAACAAGTGCTGGAGTTTCATTACGAACTGCCGGAACCCGCTGTTGAGAGTTTTACCTTACCCAAGTTAACTGGTCGGGTAATGTTGTTGTGTCCGCCCGGCGCTTCCCAGCAGTTGTACAACAGAATGTTGCGCCAGCTTGGTTATGATTTATTGCCGATGGACGATGCCAGTCAGTTGTTAAAGTGGTGCAGCGATACAGAGCAGCAGCTTGACCAACTGGTGATTGACGAAAGTTTTGCCGCAGCCGACCCAAGCCTGCTGGGCAAAATAGCGACTGTGGTACGACGTTATTTTCCTAAAGTCCGGATCCTGTTTTGTGTGCGTCAACCATCACAATGGCAACAACAAAGCGCCGGTATTCAGTTGTTGGCTAAACCTATGGTATTGCCACAGCTGGCATTAGCGCTGAATTCAGCGGCTGAAGGTGAAATTTTGTTACCCAAAACCAGGGTTTGGCTGTATCAACCGGATCCACTGGCGTTGTGGTATCTGGAGCAACAGTTGTTGACCTTGCCTTATGAAACAGCGTTGATCGAACATTGGCCTGCTTTACCCGGTGATTTGCAGCAGGATCTGTATTGCCTGCCATGGTCATTGCAGCAGGAACTGGATATCCACCACAAACCGGCACTGCTGCTCTGGTGTGGTGAACAAAAGCAGACTGAGGTTGCAGCGACTGATGCCGCTTTGTATTGGCAAATGTCTGAAGGGGCTGCAAAACTGAGTCAGTACCTTTACCAACTCAGAGTCCGGCATCTTCAGGCCGCAACAGGGAAAATAATTGATGAATCCACTGTATAACGAATATAAAAAAGCGCGGTTATATACTTTATTGCTGGTCGCAGCTTTAGCGGTGACAGCTGCAACTGTTGATTATTTTCTTGCGTTGAATCAGCGTATTGTGCAGCGCCAGCAGCTGTTATTGTCGGCGGCTGAAGATTTGGAACACCAATTGGCGCCCGTGGCTCATTTACTCCAGATGCTGAAACAGGATGCCGAAGCCAGTGTGTTGCAGGCGCAGCCGGCTCCCGCATCCCTGTACGGTCAACAATGGTCATTGCAGCCTTCAGCGACCGGGCTGGAACTGTCGGATGTTGAAAAAGCAATGTTAAATGGGTTATTGCCACAATTGCAGATGGCGCAGCGCACCTCCAATATTGTCAAACAATTCAGTTATTTATCAGCGTCTGGTGTCTGGTACGTGCCGGTAGAACAACGTTCAGCGGCATTGGAGCTGGAAGCACAGTTATTCTGGCAACAGAAGGAGCAACTGCATAAGTTAAATCATCAGGAGCTGCAGCTGCATCGGATTAAAGCGGCTGAAACAGTGTTTATGTTGTCGGTGCCATTACAACAAAATAACCAGATATTGGGTGAGCTGGTGTTGAATTTTGATTTGGCCGCTATGCTGCAGCGGGTGGCCAAAGGCCAGCAGGACAGCACTTTACAGTTATTAAATGACATTGGTGAACCTTTGTTGGCAATAGCTCAGGGTCAGGTGATGCTGGATGCCGACACTGAAGCGCTGCATCATAGCGACAGATTACGCACTTTAAATATTCTGCCGGTGACACTGCATCTGGAACCTCAGGATGCACGCTCGGCTCTGGCGGAACTGCGTGATCTGTTTGGACATTTTTTGTTGTATTTGCTGACCTTATTGTCTTTGTGGTGGTATTTTCGCCGTCGTTTTCGCAGCAAAGTTCTGGCGCCATTTCAACGTTTATTGGTGCATGTAGAACGACTGGGCCGGGGCGATCCACAAGGTGTCAGGCATATTCCGGCAGACTGGCTGGAGTTGTTTCATCAGGTGGAACAACTCAGGGGCAAAGAGCAGGATCAAAATAACCGGTAACTAAACTGGCGGCTTTGTAGCTGCACATCGTAAGGTGGGTTCAGTTTGCCAAGCGGCATTGCTGCCGGCCCTGTCGGGTCGAGCAGCAAATAACTCATGTTGTTTAACTGCACTGTCAATTCATCGTCCAGCGCCGGAATTTGTGCTGCAATCACAGCGTGATCATTAAAATAAATAATAGCGATGCCCAGTTTTGGGAAAATATTCCTCAGCACTGCCGCAAAAACCACAGCTTTACTGTCACAGTCTCCCTGATTAGCCATCAACATTTGCACCGGTGTTAAATAACCGGCACCGGCAGACTCGCGTCTGTCGGATAAATCCTGATATGGAATTTGCTGCAGCCATTGTGCTATCTGGGCTGAAATTTTGCGGATATTGTTGCGGCCATACAAACTGATAAAACTGGCAGCTACGGGTTGCAACAGGGCTAAGTGTTCTCGCATGACACGGACATGGTCCGGGATCACATAACTTTCGCCAAGGTTGGTGGTGAGTAAATAAAGATAATCACGTTGCAGATAACTTTGATAAGCCTGCTGCTGCGTTGCTGCCAGCTTATCGCGGATGGCGGCAACCTGATGAAGGTCGCCACCCGACACTGTGACTGTTAATGGCAGGTTGTTTGGCGACAGCCGGATTTTCACCCCACGTTGTTGCAGTTTGACGGAGTTCAGTAACAGCTGATGACGCACATGCAGTTCGGCCAGCTCAGCAGAATACTTTTTTTTGCTGCTGTGCTGGCCGCGCATTTGTTGGTTGTTCAGCATAAAACTTAAGGTTGGCAGTGGTGGCCGCTGATAGATAAATTCAGTGCTGGTTTCACCTTCAATACGCTGAAATTCCATTGTTGCCTGCAGCGGATTGGCCAGCAGCAAGGCACTGAGTAACATCACAATTCTGAACAACATGTTGTTTCCTTCGCCACAGATAAACACAGCTTAAGCCGAGCAGGGCGAAAATACCAAAACTACCACCTGATTCTTCATGAATGATCACCTGACTGTAGCTGTCACTGTGTTGATCTTCCAGCGCTAACCGGTCCAGGGTGGCATTGTCGTAACCTGACATTTCAGCCAGCAGATAACCACTTTGTGCATCAACCAGCTGAATTTTTAGTTTGTAATAATCCCGCCCCAAACTAACCAGATTGGTCTCGACGCTAAACCAGTCCTGTGAACTCTGGCCGTACAGGGTAAAAATGGAACTGGTGTGGATTCGGCGTGACACACCATTGCTGCCGATCAGGCTGTAAATGGCGTACACCGGCTGGCTGGCATAGTCGGTGTGGGCGTCAAAACGCACATAAAGTTGGGAATAAAAACCGTTGCCGTTTAAGTCCCTTTTTAAGGTTAAGTCAATACTCTGGAACCAGGCAGTACTTTGATAAGCCTGACTGGTGGCCATGCTGCGGCTGTTGGCCTGGGCTGTAGTGCCGGTTTTGGCGGAAGCCGCAACAACACTGGCAGCCAGATGTTGTTCTTTGGTCGGTTGCAGTGCCTGCAGCTCGTCATCGGCCCGGGCACTGAATCCGGTGAAGCAAAAAAAGACAATAAATAACCAATATTGCAGTAAAGACGGTGAACTCAGGGTTTTCATGGGCATATCTCCGGCGGCTTTGATATGATCCTGAGCTGAGATGGCTGAATAGCTCCTGAATTTTTAACCACCCTGACCGTTGTTTTTCCGGCACATGGGGTTGTATGGAAATCTGATGAAAATTAGTAAAACCATTCTGGTGGCAACACCGGGTCTGGCTGTTGATTTATTGGCCGCTGCTGTGCCTGAGTTGTCTAAAGGCCGGTTAAAAGATGCCATGAATAAAGGCGCGGTGATCTGGCGCCGTGGTAAACAAACAAAACGGCTGCGCCGGGCGCAAAGCCCGGTGGCTGCCGGTGAACAGCTTGAACTGAATTATGATGACGATTTGTTGTCGCGCCAGTGTGAAGCTGCGGTCTTACTGGCCGATGAACGCACTTTTAGCGTCTGGTACAAACCGCCTGGTATGTTGTCGCAAGGCAATGAATGGGGAGATCATCTGAGTTTATTGCGTTTTGCCGAACAACAGCTTGGTAACAGAGCTGTGTTTTTAATTCACCGGCTGGACAGAGAAGCCAGTGGTTTGTTGTTGCTGGCGCATAGTCCAAAACTTGCAGCAGCGCTGAGCCAGCTGATTGCTGGTCGACAGATGGCCAAACATTATCAGGTGCTGGTGCGTGGTAAGTTGGCCGATGAATTGCTGCACAAGGGGGTTATCGACTTGCCGCTGGATGGCAAAAAATGTGAAACCCATTTTAAGCTGGCCGGGGTGCAACCTTCAGCGCAACATACTTTGTTGGATATTCAGCTGATTAGCGGTCGTAAACACCAGATCCGTCGCCATTTTGCTGCTATAGGCCATGCGGTGATGGGCGATCCGCGTTATGGAGAACAAAATCAGGATCCGGCAGGTCTTGGTTTGCAGGCTGTTGAGCTGAGTTTTCAGTTTGCAGGCCAGCCAAAACTTTATCATTACACTTTGCCCAAAGCGCTGCGTCGTTATGCCGGCACAAACTGATGATTGCAAACCCGGATTTGCCCTTGCGGGAACCGGCCTTAAAGCTGCGGTTTTTCCAGCAGCTGTTGATTACAACTGATCCGCAGTAAATCCAGACGCAAGGCGTTGATTAAATCAGCCCTGACATCCTCGGTTTGCCAGCTGCAAGGGTTGGGCTGCAGACACTGTACCTCAACCTGATAATGGTCGGCTGTGTTTTGTTGTTCGGTGGCCTGAGCCCAGCTGAGCCAGACCAGTTCGCGGATACCAGCCAATTCCTGGACAGGCCATTGTTTGCCCAGCAAAGGGGTCAGTGCTGTTACACAACTATAAATTTTGGGTTGGGTCGGTAACTGACGCCGGATCAACGTGACAGCTGCCTGCAATTGTTGTTGCAGCGCTGCCAGTTGCTCTGGCGGGCAGCGCCAGGCCAACCATAAAGCGTCAGTGTGTACTGTATAAGCGGCCATGGCGGCCACCGGCAGTTCTTCCACCAGCTGCAGCATAGCGTCGCGTAAAATCTGTTCACCAAACTGAAATTTAAATTGTTGTGGACCAGCCAGTTGCAGCGCCTGTAACTGCAGCTGATCGGTTTTTTGTGCTTCTTTGTGTACTTTACGGGCAAATTCAGTCCAGCTGGTGGCTTGCGGTAAAGCCGGCAATTCAGGGCTTGTGTCGGTATTTGGGCGGAAAAAATGCCGCCAGGCCGCAGCAAGCAATAACAACAACACTAAACTGCCAAGGCCTGCCAGCCATAAATTCTGTTGTTGTAGCCGGGCAAGTGCTTGTTGCAACTGTTGTTTTAACTGTTGTTGGTTTAAATCATCGGTCAGCAAATCCAGCGTGTATTTTTGTTGTATGGCGGTTTGGGCAAAACGCAATGCCACCAGCTGCTGGCTAGCGTAAAATGCCTGTTGCCATTGTTGCTGGCCGGCATGCAGGCTGGCTTTCAGCTCCCAATACCTTAATTTCAGAAAGTCAGCGGCCTGTTGCAATTCTGCTTCTGCCGGCAGCGCTTTAGTTGCGGCTTGCCAATCTTGTTGGGCAACAGCAATTTCGGCCAGGGCCAGTAATAACTCCTGATACAAAGTATCGTGACCCAGCTGTGAAAACAGCTGCATGGCTTTGGTCAGCCGTTGTTTTGCCAGGGCATAGTCGTTTTGTTTCATCGCCAGTTGTGCCTGACCATAATGCACCAGCGCTATCAGATGGCTGTCATCAAGCTGCTGGGCGTCTTGCATCGCCAGCCGCAAGGTCTGAGCTGTTTTGTCAATTTCACCCAGTTGCAGATAAGTTTCTGCCAGATTGATCCTGGCGTTGACCAACAGATTCTGATGCACCGACTGCTGATACAAAGTTTCAGCCGCCTGTAAATGTTGCAGCGACAAAGGCAGCTGCGCCAGCTTGCGATAAGCCATGCCCAGGCGCATGTGAATAGAAGCCAAAGAGGTTTGTTCGTCCAGCTGTTGCGCCAATATAAGGGCGCGGCTGAGCTGACGCTGGGTCAAGGCAAAGTTATTTTGTTGCAATGCCAGCCGGCCGGCAATAAGACGGGCTTTTAATTCGGCATAAGCAAGTTGATGGGCAACGGCAATGTTGACACTGAGTTCGGCATAACGGCTGGCCTGATTCAGATTGCCAAGCTGATTGTAAGCCTGAGCAAAATTTTCATACAAACTGGCTTGTAGCTGTGGTTTTTCGATGGCAGGTACTTGCGCCAGCAATAGCTCGGCCTGCTGCAACGACTGCAAAGCATTGTTGTTATCTCTGAACAACATGCCATACACCAGGGCTTTTTGTTGCCAGGCCTGCAACTGCAGCGCCGGGTTTAAACCAGCCTCAATCGCATGATTCAGTGCATTCAGCGCCGCATCTTTGTTCTTTAATTGCAGGTAAGCAACACCCAGTTTTAACCACTGTTCGGCATCTCTTTGTGCTTCCGCGGTCTGGCTCAGTTCAGTGGCGTATTGGGCAGGATTTTGCTGGATTTTTTTCAGTTCGCCGGCAAAGTCAGCGGCAACAACCGGCAGGGCATAAAGCCATAACAATAATAATCCGTATTTTTTCATCACGGCCTCCCTGCACAGTGTGTGTTGTTCTGCAGTGTACCTGTTAGTGCACAGGGCGCCAACAGCTTTTACCTGCTATACCAGTGAATTCCAGCGTAACTTCAGTCACTTATATTGGATTGGCGGGCTCTGGCAAATTGCAGCAACGCAGCAGCTGATGTTGTTGCCAGCCGCGGATATTGTCAGCTGTTTGAATAATTAAATTCTGCATTGCCTGGCCGCTTGCCCAGGCAACATGGGGTGATAACAATAAATTCGGCACTGTTGGGTCTAATAACGGATGGTCAGCCGGGGGCGGTTCCTGTTCCAGCACATCCAATGCTGCGCCTGACAACTGATGGTTTTTCAGTGCCAAAGCCAGAGCGGCAGAATCTATCAGGCTGCCCCGCGCCGTATTCAGCACTATGGCGCCTGGTTTCAGCCAGCTTAAAGTGGTGCTGTTTAACAACTGATGATTTTCGCTGGTCGCCGGGCAATGCAAAGACAACACATCGGCCTGCTCCAGCGTCTGGCGAAAGGACAGCCGGCCTGGCCTGATACTGCTGGCATCTGGTCGTTCTGCTACCAGAATCTGCATGCCAAAAGCACGGGCCAGCGCAGCTGTCGCCTGTCCCAGACCACCAAAACCAATCACCGCAAAATTTAAACCGCTGAGCTGGCGGATAGGGTAGTCCAGCAGACAAAATTGTGGGCTCCGGCTCCAGTCGCCCCGGCGGATGGCTGCCTGATAAGGCAGGACCTGATTAACCAGCGCCAACAATAACGCCATGGTGTGTTGTGGTACTGCGTCTTTTGCATAATCCCGGGCATTACAAACCCGGATGCCGGCTGCAGTGGCCGCAGCCAGATCAATATTGTTAATGCCGGTAGCTGTCACACAAATCAGTTTTAACTGAGGTAAAGCGGCCAGGGTTTTGGCATCCAGCACCACTTTATTGACAATAGCCACTGTTGCATCAGCCAGCCGCTCTAACACCTGCAAAGGGCTGGTGTGAGGATAACAACACAAGGACAACCCTGATTGTTGTAACGGCGTTAAATCGACGCCTGGCAGACTCGCCGCATCGAGGAAGACCATTTTGTTCATCTTTCGCCCCTGTCACCGTAAAAACCTTGCTTTTACCAGATGAAACACCTATCAATAAAGGAATTTTTCCATTTTTGTCCTGTTGCTGAAATTCAGCTGGTGTTTTGGTGTAAATGACTCATCTGGCAACTTTTTTCGCTGTGTTCTGCCGTGCAGCTTTGGCATTCTTCGTGCTGCTGTTTATGACACAGGCGCAGGCAAAATCTATTGTAATAGCAGCCGGCGAGTGGCCGGGTTACACCCACGCCAATGGTTCAGGCCTTTATTTTGATATTCTGCGTGAAGCGTTAAATCAGCCGGATTTAAAAATGCATATCAGAGTCAGCAACTGGAAAAGAGCCAAACATAGCTTTCTGGCCAATCGTGCTGACATCTTAATTTGTGATTATAAAACTGAACATCCCGGTTGGTATTATCCGCGCTGGCATCTGGATTATGATCCCAGTGTAATAGTATTTAGTCTTAGTAAACTCGGCGACATCGCTGAGCTGGCGGAACAACCTGTCGGCTGGTTGCTGGGTTATGATTTTGACCAATATCTGCCGGTGCAGGTGAAAGCTTATGAAGTGGCCAGCCACACCGAAGGTTTTCAGTTATTACAGCATGGCCGGTTAAAGGCTTTTATCAGTTATCAGGTGCATGTGCCGCCAAACCTGCAGTCGCAGTTGTCTGCTATCGAGCTGCAGCAGGCGAGGGCCATGTATCCGGTGTTTCGTGATGATCTGCAAGGTCGTTTGTTAGCCAGAGCTTTTGATGAAGGTATGCTCAGGCTGTATCAATCAGGCCGGTTGAAAACTCTGTTTAACAATGCCGCTTTATATCAGCAAGCCAGATTCAGCCAAGTCGCGGAAGCTGTAAATCCCTAACGGTACACTACATCTTTGTACATCGGAGCCAATAAAGCTAACAGCTGATTTTGTGCTTTGATATCAATATTTTGTTGCTGCATCACTTTCATCAGATGGTTCACCAGGTTATCAAAGTCCGCCTGGGTGATGTGAAAACCGGTATGGCTTTCCTGCATCGTAGCGCCGCTGTATTTACAAGGGCCGCCACTGAGTTCACAAAGTTGTTCAATCAGCAGGTTGCGAAACCTTGGAATATCAGTGTCCTGAAAATGATGCACAATTTGCCGGTCTTGTTCAATTTCAACAAGCAGGCCATCCACCAGTTGTTCCAGGCCAGCTTTGGCGCCAAGCTTCTGATATAGTTCATCTTTTGCCAACGGCGTCTGGCTGCAGGCTGTGATGCTGAGGCAAAACGTCAGGCAATAAGCCAGACGCCAAAGCTTTGCGTGAGATGTCATACTGTTTTCCTGTTCTGTGTGAAGTCGTTTACCATGTTGCTTCCAGCGCCAGATAATAACCTTGCTGCTCTGCAAAACCGGCAATACGGCCAAGGTCGACATAACCGCCCACCAGACTGAAATTTTTATTAATAAACCAGGCGGCAAAAATATCGCGCCAGTGCTGCTCATCGGCAAAAGCCAGTTGATTTGGTTTTTGCCGGAATTCCACCCCAAGCGCCAGTTGTGGTGTCAGCATTACAGCGGCTGAAGTTTCAACTAAATATTGATAACTGTTGTCGTTGTGACTGCCAAAACCTAATAAACCAATCTGGTTGGCTCTGCTGGCGCGCACTGTGGCATTAAGCAACAGGTTCCGGCCTGCCACAGCGGCAAAATACACTTTACTGGCGGCGAGGTAATAATCGATATCATCATCGTCATGGGCGCCAACAGCAGAGGGCAGTGCAAAATTACGGTGTTTTTTATACTGAATGCCAGCGCTGAGTTGTGGCAGCTGGCTGTATAACAGTTCACCGGCGATATGGTATTTCAGCCCTATCACATCCTGTTGTAACTCACCACCCAGCGTATCGAGATCAAACTGTTGTCTGGTATAAGACAGCTCCCACTGATTGTTATAACTGGCGGCCATGCCATAAGTGTGCAGGCTGAAATCATCAACCCCAACATTATTGTTAAAAGCAATTACAGACCACTGATCGCTGCTGGCATAACCATTAATCACAGCCCAGGGCACAATGCCTCCGCCGGCAGCACCTTCAATGCTGCTGGCGCCGCCCGTTGCTATCACTTTGCTGCCAGCCTGAGCGGGCAATGCCAGCGCCAGCAAGCACAAAACTGCATATTTCATCAGGCATTCTCCTCAAATAAACTGGATTGTTGTAAAGGAAATTGCAGCAACCACTGATAAAAAGCTTCAGCAGTTAAAGGTTTGGAAAAATAATATCCCTGTACCTTGTCGATGCCATGTTGTTGCAGTTTTGCCAGCCCCTGTTGGTTTTCCAACCCTTCGGCTGTGACCAGTAAGCCCAGACCATGCGCCAGCTGGGTGGTGGCGGCCACTATCAGTTCATCATTCTGATTGTGTTCAATTTCTTTGACAAAAGCCCGGTCAATTTTTACCTCATGCACCGGCAGCTGTTTAATATAAGCCAAAGACGACTGACCAGTGCCAAAGTCATCAATAGCCAGTTCAATACCCATGGTGCGCAGTTCTCCGAGGATCTGAATGACTTTTAGCGGTTCCTGCATCACAGCGCCTTCGGTCACTTCAAGCGCCAACGAGCTGGCGTTTAAACCAAACTGCTGCAGTTTGGTTGCCAATAAAGCCGGTAACTCAGGGTTGGTTAAATCATTGGCCGACAGGTTAATAGCAACCTGCATTTGAATTTGTTGTTGTTGCCATTGCGCCAGTTGCGCCATTACCTGATCGATCATCCAGTGTGTCACCAGTGCAATCAGGCCGGAATGTTCTGCCAGCCGGATAAATTCATCGGGTGGAATAAAACCCAGCTCCGGATGTTGCCAGCGGATCAGCGCTTCGGCACTGTGGCAACGTCGTTGTTGCAGTTCCACCTTGGGCTGATACACCACAAACATCTGGCCGCTTTGTAAAGATAAAGGTAAGTCGCGCAAGATAGTGAGTTCACGCTGGTGGCTTTCATCCTGCCCACTCTGATACCAGGCCAGATGATCGGCCTGACGTTTGGCGTGCATCATGGCAATATCAACCCGTCTTAACGCATCGCCGGCCGTGACATTGTCGCTGGCAACAGGCGCATAAAAGGCCAGTGCCAGCGTCAGATTCAGGCTGGAGTCCTGTAACTTAAAATCCAGCGATAACTGTTGTTGTGCGGCTTGCAGCAGCTCTTTTGTCAGCAGGCGCTGATGTAATAATAAAAACTCATCACCGCCAAGCCTGGCGATCAACAAAGGTTTTAACATCGACGTTTCCAGCCTTTTGGCCAGCTGCTGCAACAATAAATCACCGTTCTGATAACCAAAGGTGTCGTTGATATGTTTAAAGTCTTTGATATTGACCAGCAGCAGCTGTGCTTGGGGCAATTTTAACAATTCAGGCAGTTGCAGCTCAGCCAGACTGCGGTTGGCAAGGCCGGTCAGGCCATCATGTTGTGACTGATATAAAATCAGTTGTTCCCTTTTGCTGATATCCAGTTGCATACGGCGCAGTGTCTGACTTAACAAACCTACTTCCCCTTTATGCACTGCAGGGGCGTCGGCTTGTAAACCCTGACCAATACGGCGGGCAAATTCGCTCAGTTGTTTGAGCGGATGCGTGATACTGCGGGCAACGATATAAGCCAGCACCAAAGCCAGCGATAACCCCAGGCCAAAAATGACCAGCAGCTGCGCTCTGGCTTGCAGGTAATTTTCACGCCAGCGTATGGTTGGCAAATGCAAATAGGCAAAAAGTTGTTGATGTTGATCCAGCGCCACCGCCTGATTTAAATAAGCCGGGATGCTGTCGGCAAAAGTATCTGAAGTCAGCTGCTGGCTGGCTGTTGCCAGCTCAGCTGCTTGTGGTAATGGTATGGTGGCGGCCAGTGGCACCAGCTGGTCAGCCTGATGGCGCTGAAAACTGATATCCAGCTCTGTGACCCCTTTTATTTGTGCCGCCAGTTGTTGATCCAGTTTAAACCCCATCCCCACCCAGGCGATTAACTGGGGCGCCAGTACTGGTGCCATCACCAGCTGATAAGCGTCTTCGCCCAGCAGAACTATGTCGGTGTAACCATTGCGGCCACTTTGTTTAATTTGCTGATACAAATCGCTGATTTGTTGTTGTGCTATCTGGTTCTGCGTGCTGGCCAGCAATTCACCGGCAGGGGACAGCAGCATACCTATGCTGGCATCAATACGGTCACCATGATTTTCCAGCACTGAGCTGATGGTGTCCTGCTCTGAGGTTGCGACTGCACGGCGAAAACCAAAATCGCTGGCCACAATACGCACTGAGGTATTGAGCTGTTCGGATCTATTGCTGAGCAGTTGCTGGAACACTTTGGTGGCAACCGAAAGACTTTGTTGTGCTTCGCTGTAATTATCACGTTTCATCGCACTTAAAGTGGCGACTGCAATAGCAACTGTCATCAGGCTTAATAAACCCGTGAACAGAATAATCAGGCGAACACGTAAAGAGTCAAACATGAGACCTCGTCGGACTGGTATGTTTTGCTGAGGTGGAGAATATCATAATGGGGACGGCAGCTGCGAACATCTGTGCTGTTTCAGTAGCTTAGTGTTAAGTTGTTTAACAATAGGCGTTGAAGGCCATGCTTTCAACGGGGACGGGATGAAACTTGGAAAAATTGCCGGCTTTTGGCAAAAAGTGGCCTTTAACCGGATAACAAAAAGGGAATTTGGCTTATCAACAGCATAAAAAAGCCGCCCTAAGGCGGCTGATTAAGAGTTCAGGCAAAGATTAACGACGGCGTAAACGCAACATCAGCAGCAGTGCCGGCAGCACCAGCCAGGCGGTGGTCGGAGCTGAGACTGCAGTGACCTGATCACCAATCTGTACCAGAGCCTGATCTGCGCGCACTTCCATATCGAGATATGGCATGTTGCCTACAGGTTCATACACCACATTGGCCGAGCCCAGTTGCAGCTTCGCTAAGCCGTTTTTCAGCGCAGTAAAGCTGATGCTGGCTAAACGGAAGTTATTGCCAGGCTGCACGGCACGTAAATCTGCCATATCTTCAGTGGAAAAACCAAAATACAGTTCCCACAAGTCCAGCTGACCACCATTGGCAAAAAAATCGCGATCGCTGCCAACAGCTGGGATGCTGAGGAAATCGCCAAAACTGACATTTTGCAGTTGTAATAACTGAGTGTTAAACAACAGGCTGGCATCAAAACCTGTTACCAGATCCTGAATATCGCTGAGCCACAATTCAGCAGTAACAGTGTCACCCACTTCATATTGGTTTTGGTCCAGCTGAATATTGATGATAGTGGCCTGGCTTTGCAGTGAAAACAGCAGCGCTGCGGCGGCAAATAAAGTTTTAAACATCATTTTTTAATTCCTGTTTGTAAATGGCACATTTAGTAAATGGCGCTGTTAGTAAATGGCACAACGGGCATAGGTGCACAGCGCAGTCATGGCGCGGGCATCCAGCAAATTCACTTTGCCATCTTTGTTAAAGTCATAAATCAGCGGTAATACAGCGCCGGTGCGCAGCAGGTTGTTAAACAGGCTGATATCTTTGTTGTCGACATCACCGTCTTTATCGAAGTCGGCCGGATTGTCGGTTTTCAGCGCCAGCTCAATCACCACAGGATCATGGTCAGATGAACGGAACTGGGTTGGCTGATACAAATCGTTTTGTTGTTGCAGCGTTTTGTTTTCAACGTTGTAGTCGAACAGGATAGGTTCGTCAGCATTGATATGCCATTCAGTGGCATAAGTCACCTGAGAAGATAAGTTTGTGCTGGCAAGCGCATGGTCTAAATAACCACTTTCACCGCTGAACACATAACCATAACCATGGCTGCCCTGATATTTACCCACTAAGTCGATAAAACCGTTGCTGACAAAAGCGTGGATTGGATCTTCTTTGGCGTAAGAGTTTAAGTCACCAATCACCAGCACATCTTTATCGGCAGAACCTGTTGGGTTAGTGGCAAGCCAGGTCATCAGCTCGTTGGCAGCCTGCACCCTGGTAGCATTCCAGCAGCTCTGACCGTCTTTAAAATCACGATCCGGATTGGTGCTGCCGCTTGGACAACCGCCTTTTGATTTAAAGTGGTTCACGGCCAGCGTAAAGACTTCGTTGTTTGACAGTTGTTTAAAGGTCTGTACCAGTGGCTGACGGTTGCCATAAGCAAAGACACCAGTGTTATTAGTGACAGCTGCACCCAAAGGCGCCACTTTGGCGGTTTTGTAAATCAGACCCACGGCAATTTCGTCACTGCCAAGCAGGTTTAAGCCTGGCACCTGGGCAAACTGATACACAGTGCTGCCAAGACGCTGATTCAGTTTGCTGACTAAATCAACAATGGCGCTGCTGGCGGCATAACCATCGTTTTCAATTTCCATTAAACCAACCACATCGGCATCCAAAGCGGCCAGAGCGGCAATCACTTTGTCTGACTGACGTTCAAACTCTGCCACTGAACTGGCACCACGTGAGGTTGGGAAACCAGCACCAGCGCCGTCACCGTTAAAATAATTCAGCACGTTAAAACTGGCGACTTTTAAAGTGCCGGTATTTTTCAGCGGTGCTTGTTCGGTGCGTGGGTTGGTGTTTAACAGTTGTGGTGCGCTGACCGGTAATAAACGCCAGGCACTGAAGCTGTAATCCAGGGTGCCACGCAGATTGCTGAAGCTGTCACCACTACGTACCGGGTTTTGCATGGTCAGGCCAGGAGCTGGGTAAAGAATGTTGGCCGGGTTTTTGCCGTTTTGCAGGTCATCCAGCACAATTTTATTCCGACGGTTCTGGTCGCTCAGTGCCACAGCTTCGGCGCTGCCCGGGCGATACAGATTGGTTGGGGTAAATAACCGCTCTGAGGCCAAAGTCAGCTCGCCATAAGTGCCGAGGTTGTAAGTATCGACCACAGTCAGAGTCTGGTTAAATTCAACCTGCATACTCTCCATGTTTTCCCACTGGCTCAGGTTGCTGACAGGTAAAGTCACGCTCAGCGCAGCAATAGTTTCACCGACACCACAGTCCAGCAGGGCAGTGCTGCGTTTTAATTGGGTTTTCGTGAAAAACTCTTCCACTACACCCTGCACCCGCACTTTTTGACCTGGTTGTGGGTAATCAGTCACACCGCTGTTGTAGATAAAAATTGCTTCTGAGGTATTGGCGTCAGCGTCTTGATCTGCGGCTTCTTCCTGTACAAAAAAGCCATTTGCTGTTGGCAGCACCTGAGTGACCACAGCTTCAATAATATGGGTTTTACCTACTTCAGCTGATACGGCAGTTGCGCCCTGGATCAGGCTGATTTTGCTGGCGGCGTCACCACAGCTGCCTAAGGCCGGGGTTGGCACCGGCTCTTCTGGCTCTGGTTCAGTGCCACCACCGGTACCACCGGCATGGCTGCCCAGGTTGCTGTAAGTATTGGCGGCAAAACCGTCCCACTCAGCGGCCGGGTCAAAAGCATCGTCAGCTACATTATCACCTTTGCCGATGCTGCTTTTACGCACGAGGGTAGTGTCCAGCGTTTTGACTGTGCTGCCCCAGGTTGTGCCAGGATCCAGACCAATCTGGCCAATCACGTCCAGTAAGGTGGTGCCTTTATATAAAGCAACGGCGTCATCACCGTTAAAGTTGCCCGAGCCCAGTGTCAGGCTGGCTGAACTTTGTTTGTCTTTTAAAGCTTGTTCTGCACTGGTATCGACCAGCACCAGCACTGACTTTGCTGCCACCTGGCCAGACAAATTGATGGTTTTGCCAGCAGTGACAGCACCATTGGAAAACACTTTGATGGAATAACCGGATAAATCCAGCGCGGTTTCGGCCGGATTATAAATTTCCAGCGCTTTATTGTTTGAAGTACCTTCTACATATTCCGAAAAAAACGGTTCTGCCTGAAGTGTCGGCGCCAGTAACGCCGGCAGCAGGAGCATTTTAATGTTCATAGGGTTTCCATGACTGAAATTGTTGGGCTTGGCTGTTGTTAAAATTTGCCGCAATTTGTAGCTAAAGTTGGGCAAAAAATAGCTGTTTTTTATTTAGCTGCTGCACGTTAGAGAATATTTATGACAATTTCAATAAAGACTAATGAATCTTTCTGAAACCTTTACATGCTTTTGTAAAATTAGCTGACATTTTTTGCGGTAAATAGTTGATTTACTGGACGGATCAGTCAGCTAAAAAAATTTAAATTTTTTTTCAGTTTTCCCGCTGCAGATCAACTTGACGGGCAGACAGCAATTGGCAGAAGGTGAGGGCTCCGCTAAGCTGGAGCAATCATGCATAAGGGATTGATGATGAAGCTTATTTTTCCCATTTTTTTATTGCTGTTGTGTCTGTCGCTGCAGCTTTTTGCGGCACAACCAACAAGTGGTCCTTGTGCCGTTGTGAAAAACCGGCCTTGTATTGCTTTGGTGTTGGGTGGGGGGGGCGCCCGCGGTGGTGCCCATGTTGGCGTGCTAAAACAGCTTGAGTTACAGCAAGTGCCGGTGGATTTGATAGTGGGCACCAGCATAGGTGCTTATGTGGGCGGTTTATATGCGCAAGGGCACAGCCCGGCAGCTATTGAAAAAATGCTGCTTCACACTGACTGGGGGTTAGGTTTTCGCGACAGAGTGGTGCGTGACGAAATGCCGGTGCGGCGTAAACAACAAAAAGATGATTTTCCCATCAATCTGGATATAGGTGTTGATGCCTCTGGTGTGAAGTTGCCCAAGGGGGTATTGCATGGTCAGTCGATGGCAGCCCTTATTCGTCACGCTTATGGGGTGGTGCCTGAGCTTGCCAGTTTTGACGGGCTGGCCATTCCGTTTCGGGCTGTTGCCACCAATCTGGTGAACAGAGCTGAAGTGGTATTAGACCATGGCAGTTTATTGCAGGCGGTGCAGGCCTCTATGTCTATTCCGGGTGTGGTGCGGCCAATGGAATTAAACGGCCTCTGGCTGGTGGATGGTGGAGTAGCCAATAACCTGCCTGTCAGTGTGGCCAAGGCCCTTGGTGCCGACAGAGTGATAGCTGTTGCGATAGACGCACCTTTACTGGAACAAGATGAACTGAACAGCGCAGTGGCCATCACCGAGCAGCTGACCAGTTTTTTAGTGCGTGAAGCAGTAGAGCGCCAACTGGCCCTGTTGGAGCCGTGTGATATTTTACTCAAACCCAAACTGGAGCAGATTGGTACTTTAGAATTTGAACGTATTGCTGAAGCGATTCGCGCAGGTTTTGTTAATGCCAAGGCGCAGCAGCAGGCTTTTGCTGCGTTAAGCCAACCAGAAATTTATGCCGGCTGGCGGCAACAACACCGGCAAAAACGTCAGCTGCCGCTTAAGTTATCAGGGGTTGAGCTCGACAACCAAACAGCGCTGGCTGATGAAGTGTTATTAAAAAGGCTGGATTTAACTCCAGGACAATTATTAAGCAAAGATGAACTAAGTCAGGCGCTGCACCGGGTGTATGGCCTGGACACTATGGAACGGGTTAGTTCCAACTTACAGCGTAAAGCTGATGGCCAACAGTTGCTACAGGTGCAGGCGCTGGAAAAAAGCTGGGGTCCTGCCTATCTGAACTTTCGTTTGCAGTTGCAGGACGATTTTCGTAATACTCACAATTATCAGCTGGCGGCTTCTTATTTATGGACAGGGCTTTCACCTTATGGTGCAGAGTGGCAAACAGATATTGCCCTTGGCACCGACAAAAATCTGCAAACTGAATTGTATTGGCCTTTGGCAGCTTCCGGTTTTTATACCGCCGCCAGATTGGCGCAACAGCGCACTGTGCTTGGTTTGGAGAGTGATCAGGGGTTGTCGGATGGTGAATTGACCAACTCAGAGTTGTTGTTAAGTTCGGAATTGGGTTATGAGTTGTCCGACCACAGCAGAATGAGTCTGGCTTTATTACAAAAAGACGGCCAATACATTTTGCCGGCCGGTGTGGCGGCAACGCTTGGTTTTAATTCGTTTTCTTACCTGCGACGTGGTGTGGCCAGCAGCTGGTCCTGGGATAATCTGGACAGTGTCAGTTTCCCAAGCCGGGGTTTAAAACTGGATCTGACAGTGCAGCGGATGCAAGACAATGTATTCCAAAGCCGCACTCGTAGTGTCAGTTCGATGTTGCAGCTGCAGGGCGCACGGCGTTTTGGCACCCATGTGCTGCGCAGCAGGCTGCGCTGGGATACTTTTAATGGTGATGCCGGTGTGCTGGCGCTGGAGCAGTATTCGCTGGGTGGTTTATTAAATTTGTCCGGTTACCCCAAAGCTTATTTGTTTGGTTCTGAAGTGCGTTTTGGCAGTCTGGTGTATTTGTATCAGCTGAATGACAGTAAATTTAGTTTTTTTAACGCACCATTTTATCTGGGCGCTTCGCTGGAGCGGGGTGCTGTATATCAGCCAAGGTTTAACCGTGCTGATGGTGTTGCAGGTGCAGGCTGGATTTGGGCCGGCAGTATTTTTGCCGGTTGGGACAGCCCTTTTGGCCCTTTATATCTGGGTTATGGCCAGGCACAAGCCACTACAGAACAACAACCTTATCGTTTTTATTTGTCTTTGGGACAAACCTTTTAACTGGCTTTGGCTACAGGAGTTGTGATGCAACAGGTGATGTTGGCGCTGGATCAGGGCACTTCGTCCAGCCGGGCTTTGTTATTTAATCAACAAGGTGAAGTGCTGGCAGAGGCGCAGCAGGAGCTCAATTGCCAATATCCATCGCAAGGTTGGGTAGAGCAGGACGCCGAACATATCTGGTTGTCGGTGCTGAAAGTATGCCGTGATGTGCTTAAACAAGCCGAGCAACTGCAATTGCAGGTGGTGGGGCTTGGCATCAGCAATCAGCGCGAAACCACAGTGGCCTGGCATAAAACCACAGGACAAGTACTGGCGCCCGCTATTGTCTGGCAAGACAGGCGCACTGCTGATGATTGTGCTGCGCTTAAAGCGCAGGGCCACGCCACTCTGGTACAACAAAAAACCGGACTGGAGCTGGACCCGTATTTTTCAGCCAGCAAAATCAATTGGTTGCTCAAGCACAATACTGCTGTGCAACAAGAGGCGGCGGCAAAACAACTTTGTGTTGGCACCATCGACTGTTTTTTATTATGGCGCCTGACAGGTGGTGCTGTGTTTGCCACCGACAGTAGCAATGCCAGTCGCACTATGTTGTTTAATATCAATAGTCTGCAATGGGATGGCGAGTTACTTGCGCTGTTTAACGTGCCGGAGCATTGTTTGCCAGAGGTAAAACAAAGTGCTGATTTTTATGGCCTTTGTGCAGAAACTGTTTTAGGTGTTGCTTTGCCCATTCTGGCGCTGGTTGGCGATCAGCAGGCAGCGGCTATAGGGCAGGGTTGTGTCAGCCAGGGCGCGTTAAAAAGTACCTATGGTACCGGCTGTTTTGCCTTACTGAATACCGGCGATAAACCGCTTTTTTCCAACAACAGGTTGTTGACCACTGTGGCCAGCACAGTGCAGGGCCAAACCCAATATGCGCTGGAAGGCGCTATTTTTGTGGCCGGTGCTGCAGTGAAATGGCTGCGCGACCAGCTGGGCGTGATTCAGTGTGCCAGTGAAACTGAAACTCTGGCCGCTGGGCTTCTGGATAACGGCGGTGTGTATTTAGTACCGGCTTTTACCGGTTTAGCCGCGCCTTATTGGCGCGCCGATGTGCGTGCAGCTTTGGTGGGTATGACGCTTGGCACCGGCAAGGCACAACTGGCAAGGGCGGCGCTTGAAGCAGTGGTGTATCAAACCGCTGATTTATTAGCGGCGATGCAAGCCGATGGCGCCAAAGTAACGGCGCTGAAAGTGGATGGCGGCATGGTGGTGAATAGCTGGTTTTGCCAATATCTGGCAGACATGCTGAATGTGCCTGTGCTCAGGCCTGCTTCAGCCGAAACCTCAGCTTATGGCGCTGCGCTGCTTGCTGGTATTGCCCATGGCTGGTACGCCAATTTAGCGGCAACAGCAGCTTTGCCAAGGCCACTGCAACGTTTTGAACCCAGAATGACAGACACAGAGCGGCAACAATTGCTGCTGGCCTGGCACAAGGCAGTCGCTCAGGTGCTGGCATGTTAAAAAAGTATCTGCAGCAAATAAAAGATGGCAAATCAGTGCATTACACTAAATTATTGCAGTTGTTGCCGCCTGGTTTTTATCAGCGCCGTAGTGAACTTTTTAAAGTAAAAGCCACTGGCGCCGGCAAATGGTTGCTGACGGTACTGGACGAGCAGTTGTTTGAGCAGTTATGGCAAAGTGCTTTGGCACCTGCCGACCGGCAAACCGCCAGTTTGCAGGGCAACTCGCACAATTCGGTCACTTCTTATTGTTATTTGCTGCTGTATCACAATGCACTTCAAAGCCCAAGACCCGATCTGGTGCTGGCCAGCAATAATCCGGATGGTTCAGCGAATATTTCGCAAGGTTATCAGCCAAAAAATACGCTGCTGCTGATTGAAAACGAAGAAAATTTCTTTTGTTATCCCAAAGTGTTGCAGTTAACCAACCAGATGCTGGCGTTGTCGTTAAATCTGGATAACTGTGATGTGGCTTTGGCGGCGGGCTCCCGTATTGGCTCGGCGTTATTAACCGGCTGGCTGGCGCAATATAACCAGATTTATTGTGCTTTTGATTTTGACGCCGCCGGCCTTGAAGTCTTTGATACTTTGCAAAAAAAGTACGGTGATAAAGTGCAGTTTGTGGTGGCGCCTGATTTAACACCCTGGCTTGCCGGTTTTAAATATCAGCCCAAACAAAAAACGCAACTTGAAAAGGCCATCACACTGGCGGCAAAACATCGTTTATTTGGCCTTGAGGCGGCGTTTTTGCAAAGCAAACATTTTCTGGAGCAGGAAGTGTTATTGGCGCAGATTTAGCTGATTTGTCAGGAAGTTGTGCTGCTGGGTTGCGTCGGATTTTTGGGGTAGATTTTTTGGGGGCATCGGGTATTGATCCGCCATTTTTTGACATCTACCGCCTGACCACAATAAAAATAACAAAGGCGGCGTTGCGGTGCAAAACGCCGCCCTTGTTAGATAAGCAAAGTTATGAGCGCATCGCTTGCTGCACTTCAGCCACTTGTGCTCTTAAACTTTGTTGCAGTTCTGCCGGTAATTGCAGCTGACGCGCCAGCTCCTGCAAATAAGATTTTTCCATAAAGTTTTCTTCGTCCACCACCAGTACACTGGCTAAAAACATTTCGCTGGCCATGGCCTGATCTGTGGCATAACGGGCAATTTCAGCAGGATCCAAAGGTTTTTGCAGCTCGGCGTCAAACCACTGCTGCACGCTGTGGTCATGGGTGATTTTGGCAATTTCACCGTCAATCAGCTGCCGCTCTTTAGCATCAATATGACCATCGGCTTTGGCGGCAGCAATTAAAGCCACCAAAATGGCTTTGCTATGGGCTTCCTGCACCGGGGCTGGCAATTGCTCCAGCGGCTGCACTGATGCTGCATGTCCTGTATTGGCAGCAGTGGCCGGTTGCTGTTGCTGGTAATTCTGGTAGGCCTTATAAGCAAGGGCGCCAAGAGCCGCCAAACCGCCATAAGTCAGCACAGTGCCACCCATTTTGCGGCCACTTTTACTGCCAAGTAATAAACCCAAGGCACCACCGGCCAGTGCTGCACCAGCTTTGCCCGACAAGGCGCCAGCTAAAGATCCCGGCAATAACGACGACAGCTGCGAGCTGAGATCTGAGCCGCTTTGCTTTTGTGTGGTGTGCTGTGAATGCTGTGCTGACGAATGCGACGAATATTGAGACGTCGAATAACCGCTCTGGCTGCTGCTTTTGCCTTGCAACATTTCTGCACCAGAACGAAATAATTGATCCAGCAGGCTTTTGGTATTCATAACAGCTCCTTGTAACAAGGCAGCTTTGATGGGTAAAAGTGCCTTTGATAAATAAATGATGTTGTTGCCAATAGGCTGTGTTTGACCAACCCAGTTTGCAAACATAGCCACAGTCCACAAACTGAGCCCGGAAACACAGTCCGCACTGAAAAATCCTGAGGCTAAAAAACAAGCCAGAAGCCAGCTTAGCGGTCAAGTTCTGTACAGGGCAAGACTTAATACAAAAGCTGCTGTATCAGAATGTAACAAAAGTCGGTTTTTATCGTTATGCAGCTCTTTTGTGCTGAAGTGCTGTGCAAACATACAGTCTTTGATTAGACTGCAAACAGATGTTGTGTGCCCTGTCGGGAAACTGTATGCCAAAACCAGCCTTGTTATTGCCGCCCGATTATTATCTGAACCATTTTTCCGAGTTATTAACGCAGCTGCAAAACCAGAGTGCAGAGTTATTGTTGCCGCAGCATCAGGCGCTGCTGCAGCGTTTTTATGCTTTGTCGTTGCCGGCCAAAAGGTTATGGCTGCGGATGCTGAACCGCAAAGGGCTGGTGTTTGCACTTGCGGATATTCTGTATGACGAAGTGCCGGATCAGGCCGCTGCAGTGGCAGAGTTGCGCGCCGCCAATCTGGTGGGGCACATTGAACAGCAAGACGAAGTTGCCGATTTTTTGTTACGCGCTGATAAACAGCAGTTATGGCAGCTGATTCGGCAAGCGGACAAAAATGGGGTGTTGCCTGAGCAAAAACTGAAAAAAGCAGCGACCAAAGCCGAATTGTTAGCGCTAATTCAGACAGTTCGTGAATTTGTAGCGCTGGCAGAGCTGATTAACCTGAGTGGGTTATATATCTGCCTGAAAGCCCAGGACGAACTGCAATATTGTTATTTTTTATTTTTTGGCCGTTTTGAAAGCAACCTGAGTGCTTTTACGTTAAGGGATTTAGGTCTTGTTGCTAAACCTGCTTTTAAATCAACATTCAAAGCACGTTTTGCCTCAGTAGACGAAGCCAAAGCGGCTTTTGTCTATGCCAGACTCAAACCGGCATTCGAACAACTACAACTTGACTGGAAAACACAAAACCTCCCGTGGCAGCTACAACAGTTAAAGCTTTGGTGGCAGCGGCAACAACAATGGCCACAGCCTTTGGACGAACGCACTGAACTGTGGCGGGAGCAACTTTATACCCAGCTGGGGCGTTTGGCGGAAAAGCTGCTTACTGCGGTATCGACGCTGAATGCCGCAGATGAACACAACGTTTTTTTGTTGCGTGCTGCAGTGCTGGGCGCTGAGCCAGGGTTGAACCTGAAGCTGTCTGAGTCTGAGTCTGAGTCTGAGTCTGAGTCTGAGCCTGAGCTGGCCTTTAGCGGTTTATGCCAACAGCTGCGCCGGCAAGTCACTGAACTCGCTATTTATTTTTATCAGCAAAGCGCTGGTTATCCGGCATCCGAACGTTTAGTGCGGCTGTATTATGCCGGTCGCAGCGACCCTGCCAAACAACAGGCGCTGGATCAATTGCTGGCGCAAATGCAACAAAACCCCTGTTGTGATGACGAATTCTGGTTTGCCCGTGATTTTGCCAGCCGTAAATTTGGCCGGAAAAAAACTTCAGATTTAACCGATTTATTAAATAGTGCCGGTAGTATTCAGCTGGATGAGTTGTATCTGGGCCAGGCAGAGCGGGGGGCCATGCTGTATTACCAGCAGCAGGGTTATCAGGTATTTTTTGCCGAAAACCAGTTATGGCTGGCGTTATTTACCTTGTTGTTCTGGCAGGAGCTGTTTTTAGCAGAACACAGTGCCATTTATAACGAGTTTGAACTTAAACCCGTTAATTTAACCAGTGGCGGTTTTTATCAGCAGCAACAACAAGCGATAGACCACAAACTGGCGTTGTTCGCCTCGCCAAAGCAGGCATTGCAGTTGTTATTGCAGAACCAGACTTTATATTTTCAAAGCCCCAATGCGCTGTTTAACTGGACGCCAGAGCTTGCTACTGCGTTACCGCTGTTGGTCAAACTGGCGCCGGCTGACGCCCTTGCCACAATGCTGAAACAAATGGCGCTGGATTTTCGCAATCATCGCAGTGGGTACCCGGATTTAATGTTGGTGAAAAATGACCAGCTGATTTTTGTTGAGCTCAAAGCTCAGGGTGATGTGTTGCGTCGTAACCAACTCAGCCGTTTGTTAAGCATGCAGCAACTGGGTTTTATGGTACGGCTGGAAAAAGTGTTGTGGTGGCAAGACCCCAACCGGCTTTATGTGGTGGTGGACGTGGAAACCACAGGTGGACATGGTGAAAACGACCGTATTACTGAAATAGCGTTAATTAAAGTGCAGTGTGGCCAAATCATTGGCGAGTACCAAAGTCTGGTTAATCCGAAACGACATATTCCGTCTTTTATCACAGGCCTGACCGGCATCAGCAACAGTCTGGTGGCGGGCGCCCCCACTTTTAGTGAGCTTGCGACAGACATTATTGAGTTTATCGGTGACAGTATTTTTGTCGCTCATAACGCCGCTTTTGATTATGGTTTTGTCCGCGCTGAGTTACAGCGTTGTGGTCTCACGCTACAAAACCCTAAGTTATGCACTGTGGTGCAAATGCGCCGTTATTATCCAGGGCTGCAATCTTATAGTCTTGGCAATTTATGCCAGCATTTTGCCATACCACTGCATAACCATCACCGTGCTTATGCCGATGCCCGCGCTACTGTGGAGTTATTGTTGCTTATTCAACAAGCACAACAGGGCGCTGCGACGGATCTTGCAAAGCTGGTGTCAGACGCAGTTCTGGCCAGCTGAATTCTTCGTCAGAATAAAGTGTGTAATGCCAGATTGCGCTTGTTATAAGCCCAATAAAGCGGGATTTAATCTTTGCGAAACCAACCGGCGATGCTGTAGCGTAGCGCTTTAGCAGGTAACACCTGATGCGGGAATCTTTCGCTTTCAAACATCACCAATAAACCAGCTTGTGGCAACACCCGTTGTAGCTCGTTGTTGTTTTCATCATAAATCACCAGCTCGCCACCTTCGGCCACAGAGTTTAAATACAGCACTGTGGTCAGCACTCTGTTAGAGCGGCCGCGAAAAGCGTCCAGATGGGTTTGGTAAAAATCGCCAATCTGGTAACGGGCAAAATGGCATTCGTGATGGGTGAGGCCTAAAAAACACTGACGGTTCATTTGTTGTTGCAGCGCCAGCATCAGTGCCAGATAGTGTTGTTGTGCTTCACTGCTAGCATCCAGCCAGGCGGTTTGGTCGCGGCGTATTTCAGTGTTTTGTTGCAGGGCGCCAGCTCTGCCAACACCTGCCGCTGTTAAATCCTGCCGCTTAGAAACTTCGTCCAGCAGTGCCTGACATAACTCTGCCGGAATAGCCTGTGGCAATATTGCCAGACCATGCTGATAAAAATCCGGCATGATGTCGCTGATCCAGTCCTGGCGTGTTGGCCAGTTTAAAGAAATGTGATTCATCAGACACTCCGGTTCAAAAATAACAGCACAGCAAACAAGGCGGTGTTTTTACAAAGTTGCGACCTGCTTGTCAATGTGCCGCAAGAGGTAGCTGCTGCGGCCTGCCGCTGCGCTGAATGTTACCCAGCCGTTGTAGTCAGCAGTTTTAAACAGACAACAACTGCCGAAGCCAGGGTTTCAGTGCCAGCAATAGTTGCTGGCGCGACAACTCCGGGTTTAACACAGCCCGCACCAATAAACCGTTAAACACCGATGAAAGCAGCTCCAGCCGGGCGTCCACTTCAATATCCGGCAGGCTGCGTAAAGTACCTTCAGGCCCGGTTAACAGCGCTTTAATTTGTGCGCGGGCGGCCTGATCGGCATGGCGCAGCAATGCTGCTACTTTGTCGTTACGGGCTGCTTCTGACAACATTTCCAGCTGCAAAGCTGAATAAGCCGGATTCAGGTTTTTTTCCACACCCTGATCAGCACCATTCACCAAAGCGTCCAGTAAATCACCTTCCACTTGGGCAAAAGCGCTTAACATCGAAAACATGTCCGCCATATTCTGCGCCACTATGGCTTCGATAATGGCTTCTTTACTAACAAAATAATTGTAAATATGGCCAGGGCTCATGCCGGCCGTTTTGGAAATTTCCGCCATACCGGCGCCGTGATAACCACGACGACGGAAACAATCGGCGGCTGCCGTTAATACTTGTTGCCTCCTGGCTTCGGCTTGTGCCGGATCCTGATGTTTTTTAGTTTTTGTATTCATCACCACTCCAAAACAAACGGCAGCTGGGGCTGCCGTTGTAAGTTGCCGGGATTATCAGGCTTTGTCGGGGTTTTGCGCCAGCGTTTTTAAGGCTGTTTCTGCAGCTGTCTCTTCAGTTGTCCTTTCAGTTGAAGGAAGCTGCGGGAACACTCTGCCAATCAGCACATAAAACAGTGGTACAAAAAGCACCGCCAGAATAGCGGATGCCAACATACCGCCAATCACGCTGCTGCCCAGTGCATTTTGTGCACCTGAGCCCGCGCTTGATGCAGTCGCCAGCGGCAATACACCAAAAATAAAAGCAAAAGACGTCATTAAAATAGGCCTTAACCGCAAACGCACTGCGGCAATAGCGGCGTCACTTAAAGACATACCTTGTTGCAAAGCGCCTTTGGCAAACTCAACAATTAAAATGGCGTTTTTGGCGGCCAAACCCATAGTGGTTAATAAACCCACCTGGAAATAAATATCGTTGGATAACTTCAGTACCGTTGAGGCGACCAAAGCACCAAAAATACCCAGCGGCACCACGGCCATTACAGCTGCAGGTATCGACCAGCTTTCATATAAAGCGGCCAGACATAAAAACACCACCAATAAACTCAGGGCATATAACATAGGCGCCTGATCGCCGGTCATGCGTTCCTGATACGACATGCCCGTCCATTCAAAACCAACACCGGCCGGCAGTTTGGCCACCAATTCTTCCATCGCCAGCATAGCTTCACCTGTGCTGAAGCCAGGGCCTGCCATGCCCTGAATTTCCATCGACGACATACCGTTATAACGTTCCAGCCTTGGTGAGCCATAACTCCAGTGTGCGCTGGCAAAAGCGGTAAAAGGCACCATCTCATTGTTGTGATTGCGCACATACCACTTGGCTAAATCTTCCGGCACCATACGGGCTTGCGCATCGCCTTGCACAAATACCTTTTTCACCCGGCCTTTATCAATAAAATCATTAACATAACTTGCGCCCCAGCCGGTTTGTACTGTCTGGTTAATATCGGCCTGACTGACACCTAAAGCACCGGCTTTGGCCAAATCAATATCAAGCTTCAGCTCCGGTGTGTCTTCCTGACCATTGGGCCGCACTGCCATCAGGCGTTTGTCTTGTGCTGCCATACCCAATAACTGGTTACGGGCAGCTAGCAAACCTTCATGGCCTAAGTTGGCTCTGTCTTGCAGATGCAGGTTAAAACCATTGGCGGTGCCAAGTTCAACGACTGCTGGCGGCGCAAATGCAAACACCATAGCATCTTTGATTTGGCTAAAAGCGCCCATGGCTTTGCCGCTGACAGCTTTGACTGTGAGGTCGGGGCGCTGGCGTTCGTCCCAGTGTTTTAAATTAACAAAACCAATGGCGGCGTTCTGGCCACGACCGGCAAAACTAAAACCACTGACCGAAAACACCGATTTCACCGCTTCTTTTTGCTCAACCAAAAAGTGTTGTTCCACTTGCTTGACCACTTCCAGTGTACGTTCACTGGTGGCGCCGGCCGGTAACACAATCTGGTTAAATAAAATGCCCTGGTCTTCATCCGGTAAAAAGGCCGAAGGTAAACGTAACATCAGCAGCACCATGCCACCGACAATCAGGCCGTAAACCAATAAATAACGTTTGGGCTGATTGATCATGCGTCTGGCAATAGATTGAGTGCTGTTATTGGTGGCATCAAAACCACGGTTAAAACCGGAGAAAAATTTACCCAGCCAACCGCCACCGCTGTGGCCGGACGGTTTGAGCATAGTGGCGCAAAGTGCCGGTGTTAACACCAGGGCCACCAACACCGACAGCGCCATGGCAGACACCAGCGTGATAGAAAACTGGCGGTAAATGACGCCGGTAGAACCACCAAAAAACGCCATAGGTACAAAAACTGCCGACAGCACCAAGGCAATACCCACCAGAGCGCCGGTAATTTCGTCCATCGATTTACGGGTGGCGTCGCGGGCCGATAAACCTTCTTCGGTCATTACCCGTTCCACGTTTTCCACCACCACTATGGCGTCATCCACCAACAAACCTATCGCCAGCACCATGGCAAACATAGTGAGGGTATTGATGGAATACCCAAAAGCCGATAACACCGCAAAGGTGCCAAGCAACACCACCGGCACGGCGATAGTTGGGATTAACGTCGCGCGAAAGTTCTGTAAAAACAGATACATCACTAAAAACACCAACACTATGGCTTCAATTAAAGTGTGTACCACTTTTTCTATCGAAATTTTGACAAAAGGGGTAGTGTCAAATGGCACCACCGCCTGTAAACCGGCCGGAAAATACGGCTGCATATTGGCGATTGCTGCCTTAACACCATCGGCGGCGTCCAGTGCATTGGCGCCACTGGCGAGTTTTACTCCTAAACCAATGGCCGGTTTGCCGTTATAACGGGCTGACACTTCATAAGTTTCACCACCCAGTTCAATACGGGCGACATCAGCGAGTTTTACCGCAGAGCCATCGGCATTAATACGCAGCAAAATATTGCCAAATTGCTCTGTGCTTTGCAGCCGGCTTTGCGCTGTAACGGAAGCATTGAGTTGCTGGCCTGTTGCTGAAGGTAAACCACCGAGCTGACCGGCCGATACCTGAGCGTTTTGCGCTTGAATAGCGGCGTTAATATCCGCCGGGTTCAGTTTGTAGTTGGCGAGTTTGGCAGGGTCTAACCAGATGCGCATAGCATATTGGGTACCAAACATCTGCACTTCACCCACACCTTCCACCCTGGCGATAATGTCCTGCACATTGGCTGACACATAATCGCCAATGTCGATATTGTTCATGCTGCCATCTTCAGAGACAAAACCCATCACTAACAAGAAATTGCGGGCAGATTTTGCCACCTGCACGCCCTGGCGCTGCACTTCTTGTGGCAATAACGGTGTGGCCAGCGCCAGTTTATTCTGCACCTGCACCTGGGCAATATCGGGGTTAGTGTCAGCGCTGAAAGTCAGGGTTAAAGTGGCAGTGCCACTGGATTCACTGGTGGATGACATATACAACAAGCCATCCAGACCTTTCATTTTTTGCTCAATGACTTGCGTGACACTGTCTTCCAGCGTTTTGGCCGAAGCGCCGGGGTAACTGGCGCTAATGCTGATGGCGGGTGGTGCAATAGAAGGGTATTGCGCTATGGGCAAACCTTTAATGGCGAGCACACCGGCCAGCATAATGACAATGGCAATAACCCAGGCAAAAATGGGCCTGTCGATAAAAAAACGACTCATAACGCGGCTCCGTTGCCTTTGGCTTTATTGCCGGTTGCATTGCCTGCATCAGCGGCTGGCTCAACCTCAAAAGGCACAGCTTTAACCGGGCTACCTGGCCGTACTTTTTGCAAACCTTCAACAATCAGCTGATCGCCGGCGGCTAAACCATCTTCAATCAGCCACTGATCGCCCAAAGTGCGGCTGGCTTTTAATAACCGCAGTTCAGCTTTGCCTTCGTTGTTCACCACCAGTGCAGTTGCTTCACCTTTGGCATTGCGGCTAACACCCCGTTGTGGTGCCAGAATAGCGGCAGTTTTTACGCCACTATTGAGGGTGGCGCGTACATACATGCCAGGTAATAACAGCTGATCCGGGTTGGCAAACTGAGCACGCAGCACCACTGAGCCAGTGCTTTCATCAACACTGACTTCCGAAAATTGCAGCTGACCTTTGTGCTGATACAAACTGCCATCTTCCAGCGTTAAACTCACTTCAGTGCTGGCGGCATTCAGGCTGCCATTTGCCAGCGCTTGTTTCAGTTGCAGCAACTCTTTGCTTGATTGGGTCACTTCAACATACATAGGATCAAGTGCCGTGATAGTGGCCAAAGCTTCTGCCTGACCTGAGCTCACCAATGCGCCGGCAGTCACGGCAGATTTGCCAATACGACCGCTGATAGGCGCCAGCACTTTGCTGTAGGTCAGCTGCAAACTGGCTTGTTCCAGACTGGCTTTGGCGGCCAGCACATCGGCCTCTGCCTGTTGATGCAAAGCGAAAACTTCATCAGCGTCTTGTTGGCTCACCAGTTTACTTTTACGTAAGTCTTGAAAGCGGCTGGCTTTGGCTTTGGCCTGGGTTAAATTGGCTGTTGCTTTGGCAAGCTGGGCTTTGGCGTTGTTCACCGCACTTTGATACTGCGCCGGATCTATCTGATACAAAGTGTCGCCCGCTTTAACTTCACTGCCTTCAGTAAAGTTACGCGACAAAATAATACCGCCAACCTGAGGGCGGATTTGCGCTTTTTGAAATGCAACTGTGCGGCCCGGTAATTCAGTGTTCAGTGTCACTGCCTGAGGTTGCAGTTGTACTACAGCCACTTCCACAGCGGCCGGTGCTGAAGCTGCCTGTTGGGTGGTTGCCGGTTGGCAGGCGCTTAACAACAGCAATGAAATAACAGTGGCCCCCAGGGCAATAACAGGACGTAATGGACGTCGCATGATAAATCTCCAACTTTAGAGTGAACGATCATTCTATGTTTTGTTTGTTGGAAATTCAAGCAGGAAAAATGCCTTTGACCGGTTTGGGCCGGTGGTTTGTCGTTTTAATCTGGGCATGCAAAGGACTTTTCTTTGATGGAAAACAGTGCTTTGTTGTTTTGAGCTCTGGTGCACAACTTTGTTATAGTGTTTGAGGCGCTGCACCCCAAATTCGGGAAGTGCAGGAAAAATCAAGGAAAAGCCAAAGGAATGAGAACCTTGTTATCTGCTGTTGTGCTGTTGTTGATGCTAAGCGGCTTTGCCAGCAAAGCAGCAGAGGCTAAGCCTAATCCGGCCCGTGTGGTGGTTTATGGCAGTCCGTTAATATCTGCCGAACAAACAGCGCAGATGTATCCTTTTAAATTATTAACAGCGGCGCTGAAAGCCAGCGGTGGCAACTATCAATTAAAACCAGCCAACCTTGATATGGTGCAAAGCCGGGTCCTGAAAGAAATTGAACTTGGCAATGTAGATGTGTATTGGAGCATGACGTCCATTGAAAGGGAAAAACAGCTGTTGCCGGTGCGCATTCCGCTGGATAAGGGCCTGAATGGTTGGCGTTTATTGTTGTTAGCAGCAGATCAGGCCGATATTGCTGAAGGTGTTGACAGTTTGAAGGGGCTCAGGCGGCTCAGTTTTTTGCAGGGCCACGACTGGCCAGATACACAAATTCTGCGGTTTAATCAGTTAAAAGTATTAACGGCACCTCATCCGGAGCAGCTGTTTGATATGTTGGCACGCCACAGAGCCAGTGCTTTTCCGCGTTCGGTGATTGAAATTGAGCAGGAGCAGCAAAAAGCCAGAGAGCGTTTTGTGGTTGAACCTGAGTTGGTGATGCATTATCCCTCTGCAGTGTATTTTTTCTTTAATAAAACCGAAAAGCAGCTGGCTGCGGACGTGGAACGCGGGCTGCAGATGTTGCGTAAAAATGGTCAGTTTGAACTGTTATTTCAGCAGCGTTATGGGGATGCAATAAAAAAAGCCCGGCTGGCACAACGCCGGGTTATTGAACTGAAAAACCCGTTATTACCGCCGGAAACCCCGTTGTCGGATAGCAGCCTTTGGTATCAACAACAGCTAAAAATGCCGGCTGATTAAGACAAAACTTCTGAGTCCAGCGCCTTGATGGCGCTTTTTCTTATTTATGTCACCAAAACGCCATAAAAATGTCAGCATCAAAGTGCATGATCAATGCCAGTACAGTGCGCTGTGCCACTTTTGTTGTCCTGGGTTATGTTCCTGTTATTTTGAGCTCCTTTTGGAGCTCTTTTTTTTGCCAATTCACACCTGCTCTCCTGATAGCCCTTGTTGCCAAAATAAACAACCCATAGCAGAAAGGCCGAAGCGGCTGCATCCGGCAGTCTGGCTTGTGGTGCTTGCTGTTTGGTTACGGCTAAATGTGAATATTTGAACTAATAAATGTAAATTAATTGTAATTATCGATTTCTGCGTTATGTTCAGATCACTGCAGGTATAGCTTTGGCTATGCCATGACTGCAGCCCAATACAACAAGGAGGTTGTTATGTTAAATCATGCCAAAATGCTGTTGTTATGTATGTTTTTATGGGTTCCGGCGGTTTTGCTGGCGGCGCCGGCAACACCAGCGGCGCCCAAAGCCAGCTTGCCAGGCCTTTATATAGATTTAACCTGGTCGCAGGTTGCCGGCGCCAGTTATTATCTGGTGGAACCATACCGTGGTGGGGTTCCAACAGGTCAGGTTAATGTTGGCCAAACCAGCTTATATCAGCTGAATGTATTGCCGGGGCAGCAGTATCAGTTTTTACTGAAAGCCTGTGATGCCACAGGCTGTTCTGCTTATTCCGCGGCAAGTAATCTGGTGAATGTACCTTTGGTTCCTGCTAAACCTGCAGCACCCGTTGTCAGTCTGCCCGGCCTGTATCTGGATTTAAAATGGAGCCAGGTAGCGGCAGCCAGTTATTATCTGGTAGAGCCTTATGTGAATACTTTGCCGACCGGCCAGTTGAATGTTGGCAACACAACTTTATATCAACGTAATGTCACTATCGGGCATAGTTATCAGTTTTTGCTGAAGGCCTGTAATACCTCGGGCTGCTCTGCTTATTCAACAGCCAGTAATCTGGTGACAGTGCCACAGCAGCCGGCAAGACCAGCTGCGCCGCTGGCAACTTTAAAAGGTAGTTATCTGGATTTAACCTGGGGAGCTGTGGCAGCTGCCAGTTATTATCTGGTTGAGCCTTATCAAAATGGGACAGCAACAGGTCAACAGAAGCTGGGTAATACCACTTTGTATCGCCATAATGTCGCTGATGGCAGTAGCTACCAGTTTTTAATCAAAGCTTGTAACAGTTCGGGTTGTTCTGCTTATTCGCCAGCCAGTAATGTTGTGACTGTATCTCAGGTGCCGGCCAGACCGGCAGCCCCCTTGGCTAAGCTCGCTGGAACTCAGATAGAACTGAGCTGGCAGGCTGTTAGTTTCAGCAGCTATTACAAAGTCGAGCCTTATGAAGGCGGGGTTGCAACAGGCGAGGTGATTGTTGGTAATGTCACCCGCTACCTTCATGCAACCCGGGCAGGCAGAAAATATCAGTTTTTATTAAAAGCCTGCAATAATGCCGGTTGTTCCGCTTATTCTCCGGCCAGTGTTGTGGTGACAGCTCCGGCTGCAACGGCAATTCCGGCTATACCTGCCACGCCGGTACTTAGTGCCAATATGCTGCAGCTGCAGTTAAGCTGGACTGCGCTTTATGCGGCAAGTTCTTATCAATATGAACTCTTTGAAAACAATATTTCGCTGGGTGTACAAAATGCAGCGGATGTTAGCCTTGTGCAGCGCAGTGGGATAGCTGGCAAAAGTTATCAATTCCGGGTCAAAGCCTGTAATAGCTTTGGTTGTTCGGCATTTTCAGCATTAAGTAACACTCAGCTATTAACTGGCGGCAGTTATCTGGTCAGCACCAGTATTGTGGGATCCGGCACTGTGACGCCTACGGAAGCAAAAGTTATTGCCGGTCAGAAAGCCGTGTTTACCTTCACCGCTGCTCCAGGGGCCACACTGCTTAAAGTGAGTGGTTGTAACGGCATTCAGTCAGGTTCGCAATACACCACGGCAACTATTAGCAATGATTGTCTGATCAGTGCTGAATTTAGTGTGGTGCCGCTCAGCACTGTCATTTACCTGCATACCGATGTGACTGGGTCAGTGATTGCAGAAAGTAATACCAATCCCGTGATAAAACAAACCGATTACAAGCCCTTTGGTGAAAGCAAAGATCAATAATAGTGGCTTCAGAGTGTCGCTGTTTGTGAAATGTTTTTGGGTGTGGCGGCACTTGATGTTTTGTTTTCAGCGTGTAGCAAAAGTCTGCTGACAAATGCAAAAAACTAAAACTGAGGTTAAAACCAGAAGGAGAATAAAATGGTGGCCCCACCTGGACTTGAACCAGGGACCTGCCGATTATGAGTCGGATGCTCTAACCAACTGAGCTATAGGGCCATGTCTGGAAGCAGCTGCGAAAGCGGCATGCAATAAAACGCAGGCAGTATAAGAAGATTTTGTACTCTTGTCACTTGCTGTGATGGGCTTTAGCGTTTCAATTGCTTGTTTTTTAAACGCATTGCTAATTTGTCTTGTACAGAGGAAGTAACATAAGCTTTGTACAGAATTTTCCGGATGACTAGGTTCCTGACTCATCCTGAATTAAAAAAGCGCCCAAAGGCGCTTTTTTAATTTTGCTAGCACCACATTAAGCGGCGATAACAGCGTGCTGGTTATAAAGTTTATTCGTCCAGGAAGCTTTTTAACACTTCTGAACGGGAAGGGTGGCGCAGCTTGCGCAGCGCTTTGGCTTCAATCTGACGAATACGCTCACGCGTTACGTCAAATTGTTTACCCACTTCTTCCAGCGTATGGTCGGTATTCATATCAATACCAAAACGCATGCGCAGAACTTTGGCTTCGCGGGCGGTCAGGCCTGCCAGCACTTCGTTGGTAGCGGCTTTTAAGCTTTCCATCGTCGCTGAATCCAGTGGTGATTCTGAACCACTGTCTTCGATAAAATCGCCCAGATGCGAATCTTCGTCGTCACCAATTGGGGTTTCCATCGAAATTGGCTCTTTGGCGATTTTCAGCACTTTACGAATTTTGTCTTCCGGCATGCCCATACGCTCAGATAATTCTTCCGGCGAAGGTTCACGTCCCATCTCCTGCAGCATTTGCCGTGAAATACGGTTCAGCTTGTTGATGGTTTCAATCATATGCACCGGAATCCGGATGGTGCGTGCCTGGTCGGCGATTGAACGGGTGATGGCCTGACGGATCCACCAGGTGGCGTAAGTTGAAAACTTATAACCACGACGGTATTCAAATTTATCTACAGCTTTCATCAAACCGATGTTGCCTTCCTGAATCAAATCAAGGAATTGCAAACCACGATTGGTGTATTTTTTCGCAATAGAAATAACCAGACGTAAGTTGGCTTCCACCATCTCTTTTTTCGCACGGCGGGCTTTGGCTTCGCCAATCGACATGCGACGGTTAATATCTTTGATTTTGAAAATGGACAAGCCAGTTTCTTCTTCAATTTTGCGTAATTTGTCGGTTGAACGCACCAGCTCTTCGCGCATATCAGCCAGTTTTGGCGAATATGGTTTGTTGCCGGCAATTTCTGCGTCAATCCAGGCGCTGCTGTTTTCGTTACCGGTAAATGCTTTTAAGAAGTTTTTCTTAGGCATTTTGGCGTATTCAACACAGTGCTTCATCACAATACGTTCCTGGACGCGCACGCGGTCCATCATTTCACGCATGTTTTTGACCAGACGATCAAATTGTTTTGGCACTAAGCGGAAACAACGAAAAACTTCAGACAGTTTTTCAATTTCAGCTTTGGTGGTCGCGTGTTCGCGGCCATTCTGGGTAATTGAATTACGGGTCACTTCGTATTGAGTACGCAGTTCACCAAATTTAATTTTGGCAAGTTCAGGATCCGGACCAGTGTCCGCTTCTTCTTCACCGTCTTCTTCTTCGTCGTCGCCGGTTAAATCGGCGTCTTCATCAGCCAGCTCTTCTTCCGGAACGTCAGAACCGATATGCGTGGCTGTTGGTGCCATGTCGTCTACTTCGTTTGGATCAACAAAAGCAGAAACGATGTCACTTAAACGAATTTCTTCGGCTTCGAATTTATCCCACTGTTCCAGCAGGTAAGTGATGGCTTCCGGGTATTCAGCCACTGAAGTCTGAACCTGGTTAATGCCTTCTTCGATACGCTTGGCGATGTCAATTTCGCCTTCACGGGTGAGCAGCTCTACTGTACCCATTTCGCGCATATACATCCGGACCGGATCTGTAGTGCGGCCCAGTTCTTTGTCGACGCTAACCAGTGCTTGTGCAGCTTCTTCCGCGGCGTCTTCATCCGGCGCAGCATCAGACATAATTAAATCGTCAGCATCAGGTGCGGTTTCAAACACCTGAATACCCATGTCGTTAATCATGCGGATAATATCTTCGATCTGATCAGAGTCGATGATATCTTGTGGAAGGTGATCGTTTACTTCGGCAAAAGTTAAATAACCTTGCTCTTTACCTTTTAAGATAAGGAGTTTTAATTGCGACTGAGGATTATGCTCCATAGAGGCTGTTCTTCCACCCAAATATAGTTAAATTTCAAAAATGCGAATAAACGATTATAACAAAGCGCGGCTTTTCTAGCCAGCTAAGAGCGCTCATCCGCAGTTATTTGCTCTTAAAAGCTTTTAACAGCATCACGTATTCGTGTTTTTCGGCCACCGTTAATTTGCTTAATTGGTCCTTGCGTTGTAATGATTCAAGGCGCTGTTGCAAATATTGATCTTCGATAGAACGAAACGTATCTAAAAACTCCTGGGTTAACTGCTCTTCGGCAACCTGATGGTCCCAAAGTGCAAGTTTGCTCAGAATGTTGTACTCAGGTAACTCACGCCAGTATTCCAGCAGCTGAGCTGTGGTTAACTGGGGTTTTTCCAATAAATGTTGTTGGATTGCCATTAACAAAGGCATTCCCGGCATATTCGCCTGCGCCAGTTCGGGCGCCACCGGCATCACTTGTGCAAGCGACGGGTACTGCAATAACAAAGCGATAGCACGACGCATTGGTGTAATTTTGGTGCTTTGTACCACTGCCGCTGTTTTGCGGTTTTTACCGGCACTTATTTGTTGATCCGGACGTTTTCGGCCAACCAGATTGGCTAAACGCTCCAGCAGGCTGTCACGGTAAAATTCACTGGGGATCAGCGCTATCATCTCATTGGCTTTAGCCCAAAGGGCTGATTTACCAGCATCGCTGTTGACGTCCAGCTCCTGCAATAAATGCTCAAACAGGTAATTGCTCAATGGCATAGCGTCGCTAAGCCTGGCCAAAAAGGCATCTTTGCCTTCTTTTTGCACTAAAGTGTCCGGGTCTTCGCCATCGGGTAAAAATACAAAATTCAGTTCCACGCCGTCTTTTAAATTCGGCAAGGCACTTTGTAACGCACGCCATGCGGCGTCACGGCCTGCTCTGTCACCGTCATAACAACAAATCACTTTGCCGCAGAATCTGAACATGGTTTGCATATGTTCAGAAGTGGTGGCTGTGCCAAGACAAGCAACCGCAAAATGGATGCCGTGTTCAGAAAGCGCCACCACATCCATATAACCTTCAACCACCAGCAATTGTTCAAGCCGGTCCTGATTTTGTCTGGCTTCATACAAACCATAAAGTTCACGGCCTTTGTGAAACAACCGGGTTTCCGGTGAGTTCAGATATTTGGGGGTGCCGTCACCCAATACCCGGCCGCCAAAAGCAATGACCCTGCCGCGTTTGTCGCGGATAGGGAACATAATACGGTCACGGAAAAAATCATATTCGCGGCCGTTTTCATTGCGGTTGGTCAGTTTCAGCTCAAACAACTGATCGCGGTTGGTTTTACCCTGGCCCAGTTGTTTTAATAATAAATCCCAGCTTTCAGGTGCATAACCAATACCGTATTTGTTGACGGTCTCTGCTGATAAACCACGTTTGGCAACATAAGCAGCGGCTTGTGGATGCAGTTTTAGTTGCTGCTGGTAAATCTGTGTTGCTTTTTGCATCTGGCTGTAATCGTCAGCGCTGCCCTGCACATAGGTTTTGCCTTTGTGACCTGCTTCACGCGGTACTTCCAGATGATGTATTTTTGCAAGCTCTTCAATAGCTTCAACAAATTCGAGCTGTTCAAAGGCCATCATAAAACTGATGGCATTGCCGTGGGCGCCGCAACCAAAACAGTGATAAAACTGTTTGTCGGCACTCACCGTAAAAGAAGGTGATTTTTCACTATGGAAAGGGCAACAAGCGGTATAATTTTTACCGGCTTTTTTTAACGGCACCCGTAAATCTATTAATTCAACAATGTCGGTTCTTGCCAACAAATCGTCGATAAAGGGCCTTGGGATTTGTCCTGCCACCTTTTTCCTTTTGCTTAAAATGCTCATTTCAGAAAAAGACAAACCGTGCGCTAGGCACGGTGTGCAGTTTAACAGCGGTTACCGTTGTTTCAGGCGGTTAGTTCAGCTTGCTTTTAACCAAACCGCTCAAAGCGCCCATATCGGTGCGACCCTGAACCTGAGGTTTCAGCCATGCCATCACTTTGGCCATGTCTTGCATTGAGCTGGCTCCTGTCGCGGCCACTGCCTGCGTCAGTAAATCATTCAGCTCAGCCTGAGATAAGGCTTGCGGTAAAAACTGCTCAATAATCGCAATTTCAGCTAGCTCTGTTTCAGCAAGATCAGGTCTGCCACCGGCAGTATATTGAGTTGCTGATTCTTTGCGTTGTTTTGACATTTTAGTCAGAACTGCAAGAACGTTGGCATCATCAGGAATCATCTGTAAGTCGATCTGGCGTTGTTTAACTTCAGCCAGTGCCATACGGATAGTATTCAGACGCAATTTGTCTTTGGCACGCATTGCGTCTTTTTGTGCTTCCTGAAGTTGCTCTAACAGAGCCATCTGAGGAGTCCGATCTTAATAAAGCTTGATGCGACGTGCGTTTTCGCGAGAAAGCTTTTTCATGTGGCGCTTAACAGCAGCAGCTTTCTTACGTTTACGAACCCAAGTTGGCTTCTCGAAAAATTCTTTGGCGCGTACGTCAGCTAATACACCAGCTTTTTCGCAAGAACGTTTGAAACGACGTAAAGCAACGTCAAATGGTTCGTTTTCTTTTACTTTCACTACAGGCATTAAAATCTCACCTCGGTTTATCTGGATACCGCGTTCTGGTCAGCGGCTAACCAATACGTTTAAATTTGGTGCGGCATTTTACTCAAAAGCCTGACCCAAAGTAAAGCAAATATATGCTTTGCTGGCTCTGTCTGCCAGATCCCGTTACAATCCGCGGCTTCGAGATGATTAATGGGGCAAAAAAATGCGGGTTCTTGGGATTGAAACTTCCTGTGACGAGACAGCTATTGCGGTTTATGACGGCGAAAAAGGCTTATTAAGTCATGTTTTGTACAGTCAGATTGAACTGCATGCGCAATATGGTGGTGTGGTGCCGGAACTGGCATCAAGGGACCATATCCGTAAAACTTTGCCCCTGATCCAACAAGCGCTGAATGAAGCCAATTGTACCGCAGACAGCATTGACGCTGTTGCTTATACAGCCGGCCCTGGCCTTGCCGGCGCTTTATTGGTTGGCGCTGCTATTGGCCGCAGTCTGGCTTTTGCCTGGGGTAAACCTGCACTTGCAGTGCATCATATGGAAGGGCATTTATTAGCGCCTATGCTGGAAGCCAATCCGCCGGCTTTTCCTTTTATTGCCTTGTTGGTTTCTGGTGGCCATACCCAGTTGGTGAAAGTGGATGGCATTGGTTTGTATGAGCTACTGGGTGAGTCTGTTGATGACGCTGCAGGCGAAGCCTTTGATAAAACAGCCAAATTGATGGGGCTGGATTATCCGGGTGGCCCTTTACTTGCCAAACTTGCCCTGCAGGGGGATGGCGCTAAATACAAGTTCCCACGCCCTATGACCGACAGACCAGGTCTTGATTTTAGTTTTAGCGGTTTAAAAACCGCAGCGGCCAATGTGATTGCCAGCGAAGGCAATAGTCCGGCAGTGCAGGCTGATATCGCAGCTTCATTTCAGCAGGCCGTTGTTGATACTTTAGTGTTCAAATGTCGCCGTGCTTTAAAAGAAACCGGCCTGAAACGACTGGTGGTGGCTGGCGGCGTCAGTGCCAATCAGTCGCTGCGTGAACAGCTGGAGCAGCTGTTAAAAAGCCTGAAAGGTGAAGTGTATTATCCGCGAAAAGAATTCTGCACCGACAACGGCGCCATGATTGCTTATGCCGGTTATCAGCGTCTTGCAGCGGGTCAACAACAGGATTTAACCATAGGCGTCACACCACGCTGGCCTATGACACAACTGCCGCCGCTTTAATACTGCTATGCGCTGAAGGTTTATTGCATGTTATTGATGATCGACAATTACGACTCTTTTACCTACAACCTGGTGCAATATTTTGCTGAGCTGGGGCAGGACGTTGTGGTGCGGCGTAATGACGATATTTCGCTGGCTGAAATAACCACTCTGGCACCTGAGTTTTTGGTGATTTCACCAGGCCCTTGTACACCCAACGAAGCCGGCATTTCGCTTGAGGCGATTCAACATTTTGCCGGTAAAATTCCAATATTAGGGGTTTGTTTGGGTCATCAGGCCATAGCTCAGGCTTTTGGGGCCAGGGTGGTGCGTGCCAGAGAAGTGATGCATGGTAAAAACTCTTTGATTCAACACAATAATTTGTCGGTGTTCCAGGGTTTAAATAACCCTTTGAGTGTGACCCGTTATCATTCTTTGGTGGTTGCCGCTGATACCTTATCCGATGATTTTGTGGTTACAGCCTGGACCCAAACTGCCGAAGGTCAAATGGATGAAATTATGGGTATGATGCACCTTAGTTTACCGCTGCATTCAGTGCAGTTTCACCCTGAAGCTATTTTGACAGAACAAGGACACCAGCTTTTGGCGAATTTTTTAGCAATAACCCGCCGCTAAACGACTCTTTGTTGACAGCCCTCCGACCGGATTGCACACTGGCCTGTTATTTGATTTTGGAAGCCTGAAACAGCATGTCTATTGCAGTAGTGTTACAACAGCGTTTTTTTGATTGCATTCTTGAAGTGAACCCTGAGCAAACCCGTTTTGGTGTAAAGCGCGGCCAACAACAAGTTGCCGGGGCCCAGGATAAACGCACTTTGCTGGCAGTAGAGCAGCAGGCTATGCAAAGCCGGCAAGCCGGTGTTGTGGCCAAACAACAATTTCTGGAATTTACTCAGGCGCATTTGCATGATCAGGTGGCAGAAGAGCTGTTTTTAAAACTCAGCAAGTTCGAAACAGTGGCAAGCACTGTCTTTAATCTGGCAGATGGTTTCCCTGCGGTGCTGGATGCGCTCAGCGCCAAAGCGGTCACCCTCAGTCAGCTGGAAGCCTTGATCAATCCTGTTGAATGGCTAAAAGAAGATTTACTGAAGCTGGCCAATCAGCCGCAATACCGCAAAAAGGTGGCCACTTCTTTTGTCAAAGAGCTGAAAGTAGCGTTAGGCATGTTTGGTATTGAAAGCCTGAAACAAATTATTCCGCTTTTTGCATTGAAACGTTGCCTGCCGCATTCTACCGATCCTTTTACCCGCTTTAAAAGTAATATCTGGGAATACAGCATGGCGGTTGCTATGGCAGCCAAACGACTGGCGGAAGAAAGTGGTGATAATGCTTTTGTCGCCTTTTGCACTGGGTTATTTCAGAGTCTGGGTTATTTAGTAGTCACCCGCACTTACCTGCGTACTTATACTCAGGTAAAACAGGATGCATTGCTCAAAGCCAGACATGAACGTGATACCGAGCTGACTGACGCTCTGGACAGCTTGAGTGCTGACGCCAGTTTCCTTACCAGTTGTTTTACCGAGTTTGCAGCTTTTATCAGTGCTGATTTAGTGTCGAAGTGGCAGTTAAAAAGGATGCCGCTGGGGCAAACTTTGGACCAACTGGCCGAAGGTGTTGGTTTTCAGGGCGCCGGGCCTTTGGCCAAATTACTGCAACAGGCTGATTATTTTGCTCAGGCACAATGGTTACGCCGGACCCGGCAGTTGTCTGAAGCTGAAGACTTATTGTGGCGTCAGGAAGTGCAATTACGGCCGGATTATCTGGAAATATTAAAAAATACCCGACTGGATAAGCTCAGTATTGAATAAAACCGAATTTTTTTTACCATATTCATGCAGCAGCAAGCGGGCCGTTTTAAGGCAAGCTTGCCTGTTGCATGCTAACAAGGCTGGAGCACCCAGCCAGATCCAAGCTTCTGCTTAGTTATTCATCTGAACTGCAAATCTATCTGCAGCCCTTGATTTTCTTGGGTTTTAGCCATTTTCACTCAAGACTTTCAATTTTTAATCTGCAATAATAAATGTCAATCTGAACAAAAAAACAGCGGCTGATATGGCCTTTGCTGTTGCAGTGCCGGGCCTGTGGCGCCCGGCCAGAACCCACGCCCAGGAGAAGATAATGTCTGAAACATTTGCAGTGACCCGTGCCTTATTTGATGAAGTAATGGTGCCAAACTATGCCCCAGCCAACCTGATCCCGGTGCGTGGTCTGGGTTCACGCGTGTGGGATCAACAAGACAAAGAGTATGTTGATTTTGCCGGTGGTATAGCGGTGAATTGTTTAGGCCATTGCCATCCGGCTTTGGTCAATGCACTCACTACTCAGGCCAATAAACTCTGGCATTTAAGCAATGTGATGACCAACGAGCCAGCGCTGCGTCTGGCAAAAAAACTGGTCGACAGCACCTTTGCTGAAAAAGTGTATTTTGCCAACTCTGGTGCTGAAGCGAACGAAGGTGCATTAAAACTGGCACGCCGCTGGGCTTTAGATCTGCATGGCGAGCAAAAACAAGACATTATTTCTTTTGGTAAAAGTTTCCACGGCCGTACTTTTTTTACTGTGACAGTGGGCGGCCAGGCTGCTTATTCTGACGGTTTTGGTCCTAAGCCAGGTGCTGTTTACCATGCCGAATACAATAATCTGGACAGCTTAAAAGCGCTGATTTCAGACAATACCTGCGCCGTGATCATGGAGCCTATCCAGGGTGAAGGCGGTATTATTCCGGCAACTGCGGAATTTATTCAAGGTGTGCGCGAGCTTTGTGACAAACACAATGCACTGCTGATTTTTGATGAGGTACAAACCGGGGTGGGCCGCACCGGTCATTTATACGCTTATATGCAATATGGCGTCACACCCGACATTCTGACCAGCGCCAAGTCGCTTGGTGGTGGTTTCCCTATCGGCGCTATGCTGACCACCACTGCTATTGCCGCCCATTTAAAAGTAGGCACCCACGGTTCTACTTATGGCGGTAACCCGCTGGCTTGTGCTGTAGCTGAAGCTGCACTTGATACCATCAATACACCCCAGGTGTTGGCTGCAGTTGTAGCCAAAGAAGCGCTGTTTCGCGCTGAGCTTTCGCGTATTAACGCCAAATATGACGTATTTAGCGAAGTGCGCGGCCAGGGCATGTTATTGGGGGCAGCACTGAGTGAAAAGTTTAAAGGCCGCTCGCGTGATTTCCTGCTGGCGAGCGCCGAACAAGGTTTATTTGTGCTGATGGCCGGTTATGACGTGGTGCGTTTTGCACCAAGTCTGGTGATCCCGGATGCCGACATTATTGAAGGTATGGCACGTTTTGAACGGGCTGTTGCCAAAGTAGTACAAGGTTAAGACACAGTTGTGCCTGTATCTGGCAGGCACTAATGTGTTGTCCGGGCTTAGCAAAATAGCGAAACCCTGAGCTGCAGTAACAGCAGGTCAAAATAAAAAAGAAGCAGCTGTGGCATTCGCCATCAGGCAACACAGCGTACATAAAGCAAAAAAACTGGCAGGCGTGAAGCACCTGCCACCCAATTGGAGTAAGCGACGATGATGATTATTCGCCCAATCCGCGCCGCTGATTATCCTGCCCTCTATGAGATGGCAGTGGAGTCCGGCCACGGTTTTACCTCTTTGCCTGTCAATGATGAGCTGTTACAACGCAAAATTAACCGCTCTGAAAGTTCATTTGCCAAAGAAATCAGCAAACCAGGAGATGAAGGTTATTTGTTTGTGCTGGAAGACACTGAAACCGGCCATATCTGCGGTACCAGTGCGATAGAAGCCGCTGTTGGCCTGGATGATGCGTTTTACCATTATCATCTGGGTAAGGTGGTGCATACCTCCAGAGCGCTGGGTGTTTACAACACTGTTGATATTCTGACGCTTTGTAATGACTACACAGGCGCTACTGAACTTTGCACTTTGTTCCTTCGGGAAAACCGCCGTTTAAAACACAATGGCAAGTTGTTGTCGCGGTTTCGCTTTTTGTTTATGGCGGAATTTCGTCAGCGTTTTGCCGACCGTGTTATTGCCGAAATGCGTGGTGTGTCAGACGAAAAAGGTAATTCGCCATTCTGGCAATGGCTGGAAGAGCACTTTTTTTCAGTGGACTTTCCAACCGCAGATTACCTGACCGGCATAGGCCAAAAAGTGTTTATTGCCGAACTGATGCCCAAATACCCCATCTATGTCAGTTTGCTCAGTAAAAGTGCTCAGGCTGTGATTGGTCAGGTGCATGAAAAAACCAAACCAGCTTTAGCTTTATTGCATTCCGAAGGTTTTTCCACCACAGGTTATGTTGATATTTTTGACGCTGGTCCAACAGTGGAAGCCAAGCTCGAGCATATCCGCACTGCGCGCAATAGCCGTCGTTTGCAGGTGCGGGTGAAAGATGTCAGCGGTGGTCAGCCTTATCTGATTTGTAATACCGACCGGATGAATTTCCGCGCTGGCTGGGCACATTTGCATGTGAATGAAACCAGTGAAGAAGTGAATTTGCCACTGGATATTGCCGAAGGCTTACAGGTTCAGGACGGCGATTGGGTGCGGTTAGCCCGGTTATAAGCGCAAGTAACAATTGGAATTTTCAGCATGACAACTCATTTTATCAACGGCCAGTGGCAACAGGGCCAGGGTCAGCTTTTTGTCTCTTTGGATCCTGCAAAAAACCAGCAAATCTGGCAAGGCCAGGCCGCAACAGAAGTTCAGGTAGACGCGGCTTTTCAGGCGGCACGTGCGGCTTTTGAGCCCTGGGCCGATTTATCTTTTGCACAGCGCTGCGAAGTAGTGAAAAACTTTGCCGCCAAACTCACAGAGCACAAAGAAGCATTGGCTTTCACTATTGCCGAAGAAACCGGCAAACCTTTGTGGGAAACCCGCACTGAAGTAGCTGCCATGATTGGCAAAATTGATATTTCCATCCGCGCTTATCAGGAGCGCACCGGAGAAAAAGAAAACCCGATGCCACAAGGCCGGGCTTTTATCCGGCATAAACCGCATGGTGTTGTTGCGGTGTTTGGCCCTTATAATTTCCCGGGGCACTTACCCAATGGTCATATAGTGCCGGCTTTGCTGGCGGGTAACACTGTGGTGTTTAAACCTAGTGAAATGACGCCAAAAGTAGCCGAAGCCACAGTGAAGTTATGGCAAGAAGCGGGTTTACCAGCCGGTGTATTAAATTTACTGCAAGGTGAAGTGGCAACAGGTAAAGCAGTTGCCGCACATCAGGAGTTGGATGGTTTGTTTTTTACCGGCAGTTCACGCACCGGTCATTTTTTGCATCAACAATTTTCCGGCCGGCCGGATAAAATTCTGGCTTTGGAAATGGGCGGCAATAACCCACTGATAGTGCAGGATGTTGCCGATATAGACGCCGCTGTTCATGACATTATTCAGTCGGCTTTTATCTCTGCCGGTCAGCGTTGTACCTGTGCCCGCCGTTTGTATTTGCCAACAGGCGCACAAGGCGACGCTGTTCTGGCGCGTTTGCTGGAAGTCACTGCCAATCTTAAGGTTGGTTTATATGATGATGAAAATCAGCCATTTATCGGCGCTATGATCTCCAACAAAGTAGCGCTTGGCATGCTGGCAGTGGAAAAACAGCTGGTGGAGCTTGGTGCTAAAGTGTTGTTACCTATGCAGTTATTGGCGGAAGGCACCGGTTTGTTAACACCTGGCATTATCGAATGCACAACGGCTGCTGCTTTGCCGGATGAAGAGCATTTTGGGCCACTGCTGAAAGTGTTCAGATTCAGTGACTTCGACGACGCCATTCGTCAGGCGAACAACACCAGCTTTGGTTTGTCGGCTGGATTGCTTTCAGATAACCAAGCTTTATATCAGCGTTTTTTCCGCCGTATCAGGGCCGGTATTGTCAACTGGAACCGGCCTATCACAGGCGCCAGTTCAGCGGCGCCTTTTGGTGGTATAGGTGGCAGTGGCAATCACAGAGCCAGCGCTTATTATGCGGCTGATTATTGTGCTTATCCGGTGGCTTCAGTCGAAATGGCCAGTTTGGAAATGCCAGCACAGTTATCACCTGGGCTGAAGTTTTAACCATCAGAGACCAGATGCAGCAGAGCAGGGGCAGTGAATGCCCCTTTATTTTTTGTGTTGTGGCGGATGGATCTGTTGTTGCAGCGTGCAACCAGAACCCCGGCCGATCCCTGACGAAGCCAATAAAAATATTTTCGTTCAGTGCTTTACGCTGCTTCGCGTTCTGTGGCAGATTTGACTACTCTTTCCATACTTCGGTTTTTTGGTTTTTACCATGGTCACAGACAAACCCGGTTATGAACACCTGATCCAGTTTTTAACTGAGCATTTAGCCTTGTTCGAACAGGCTGGTACTGCCACGGCAGACGGCAAAACCCTGGGTGTGATTATTGAAGAAAGTATTGCCGAACAAATTATTCAGCTTTGCACTCAGCACACTGAGCTTGAAACCATTCACCGTAGCCAGATTATCCGCGAAGTTGACGGTATTATGTACGACTTCCAGGAAGTGCTTGCGTCTGTGCTTAACAGGCCTGCCACTGAAGAACAGATTGAATTAATTAATGAAGTTGCGCTGCTGATTAAAAACCTGTTTGACACCGCTATTGCCCACCTGATGGATTAATCCGGTAAATCGACCTGCATTGGCTGGCTTGCCCGGCGCATTTTTCGTAGAATAACTGCCTGATTTTTGATGGAGCAACAAAATGGCAGGCGATAACCAATTACAAGCAACAGTCAGTTGGGCGGGCGACAGTAATTTTATAGGTCGTTCCGGCACTGGTCATGCAGTGGTGTTTGATTCCAATAAAGATTCCGGCGTAGCACCCACTCCAATGGAAATGTTGTTAATGTCGGCTGGCGCCTGTTCGTCGGTGGATGTGGTCAGCATTTTGCAAAAAGCCAAACAACAGGTCACCAATTGCCGTGTGGTACTCACAGGCGAGCGGGTTGACACTATTCCGCGGGTATTTAGCAAAATTCACCTGCATTTTGAAGTCACAGGTTTTGATGTCAGCGAAAAACACGTGGAACGTGCCGTAAACCTGTCGGCTGAAAAATACTGCTCAGTGTCTATTATGCTGCAGCAGGCTATGGAAGTGACCCATTCGTTTAGCGTACATCCTTCTGAAGTTCAGCCACAAAGCTGAAGAAAGTTTGTTTACACTATACTGCTGGTGTCTGACACCGGCAGTGGAGAATTTATACCGTGGTAAAACCTTTTGAAAAATTGAAGCTGCATGGCTTTAACAATTTAACCAAAAGCTTAAGTTTCAGCATTTACGATATTTGTTATGCCCCGACTGAACAGGACAGGCAGGAATATATTTCGTATATCGACGAGCAATATAACGCTGACCGTCTGACCGATATCCTTAGTGAAGTTGTTGATATTATTGGTGCCAATATTCTGAATGTGGCGCGCCAGGATTATGATCCACAAGGTGCCAGCGTGACCATTCTGGTGTGTGAAGAACCCATTGAAAAACCTGAAGACGCCAAAAACGATAATTCAGAACAACCAGGGCCGCTGCCGGACGCCATAGTGGCGCATCTGGATAAAAGCCATATCTGTGTGCACACTTACCCTGAACATCATCCGCATGGCGGCATCTGTACTTTCCGCGCCGACATCGAAGTGTCGACCTGTGGTGTGATTTCACCCCTCAAAGCGCTGAATTACCTGATCCACAGTTTTGAATCTGACATTGTCACCATCGATTACAGAGTGCGTGGTTTTACCCGTGATGTGCATGGTGTCAAACATTACATCGACCATCCGATTCATTCGATTCAGAACTTTATGGATGCACCAACTAAAAATGCCTTCCAGATGGTGGATGTGAATGTGTATCAGGAAAACCTGTTTCACACCAAAATGATGCTCAAAGACTTTGATTTAAATAACTATTTGTTTGGTGCTGGTGCAGAATCGCTCAGCAGTGACGAACAAAAAGACATCAGCAAAAAAGTAAAACGCGAAATGCGGGAAATTTTTTACGGCCGTAATCTGCCCGATATGAACTGATGTGTTGATAAATACTTTGCCAAATAAAAAAACCGCTGCATGCGGTTTTTTTATTGGATGATCCAAGCCACTAGACTCAAACCACCTCACTCGAGCCAGTTCACCTGCCCACGTGCCTGACGGCGTTTGAGCATCAGCTCTTCTATCAGCGGCGTTAAAATCAGCTCCATTGCCAAACCCATTTTACCGCCCGGCACCACCAGCGTATTCACCCGCGACATAAATGAGCCGTTGATCATTTGCAGGTAATAAGGGAAATCCACGTGTTTAATGCCGCGAAAGCGGATCACCACAAAACTTTCATCCAAAGACGGAATGTCTTTGGCGCTAAAAGGGTTAGAGGTGTCCACCGTCGGCACGCGTTGAAAGTTAATATGAGTACGGGAAAACTGCGGTGTGATGTGGTTGATGTAATCATCCATGCTGCGCACTATGCTAGCTTGTACCGCTTCACGCGAGTGACCACGCTCGGAGGTGTCGCGGATAATTTTCTGGATCCACTCCAGGTTGACGATAGGCACCATGCCAATCAGTAAATCCACATGCTGCGCCACGTTATGGTGGTCGGTAACCACACCACCATGCAGGCCTTCATAAAACAACAAATCGGTGTCTGGGCGTAACTCCTGCCATGGCGTAAAAGTGCCGGGCAGCTGGTTATAAGGCACAGCTTCATCAAAAGTGTGCAGATAACGGCGAATTTTGGCCATGCCATGTTCGGCATAACTGGCAAAACAGTTTTCCAGCGCGCCAAAATCATTGGCTTCGGCACCAAAATAGCTGATGTATTTGCCTTGTTCTTTGGCTTTTCTAATAGCAACGTCCATTTCAGGGCGGCTGAATTTATGAAAACAGTCACCTTCCACCATGGCTGCATCAATGCCTAAGCTTCTGAAAATATGCGAAAAAGAATTGGTCGTGGTACTGGTGCCTGCGCCACTGGAACCTGTGACGGCAATAATCGGATTGCGTTCTGACATAACTTCTCTGACCTCATTTGCCTTGGCCTTACCATAAAGGATAAAGTGAAAACTTCGCAACCGCTTTTGTGGTGAGCAGATGAAGCTGCCACAACATTTGTTAGGGAAGGACCTTGATGGCTGTTTTTAAAAATACGCTTTTTATCAGTACGATAGCTGTGGTTAATTTTGTTCAGGCGCAAACGGCCTCTCCAGAGTTCGATCTTTATCTGGCTGATTTACATCAGCAAAAAATCAGTAATATAAAAAAGGTCAATCACAAAACCGGTTACCAGAACCAGCCGGCTTTTAGTCACGATGGCCGGTTTTTATACTGGACCTCAGAGCAAAAAAACGCTGAGCAAAGCCAAATGGATATTGCCAGTCTGAATATTAAAAGCGGTGAGTCCGGCCTGTATCGTGCTACACCACTGAGTGAATTTTCACCCACTGTTTTGCCGGACGGTGCGCTTTCTGCTGTAGTGGTGGAAGCCGATGGCACACAGCGGCTATGGCGTATTCCGGCGCAAGGCGAGGCCAAAGCTTTGTTTGCCGAGCCAAAAGACGTGGGTTATCACGCCTGGGGCCCTGATGCTGATTTATTGTTATTTATTCTGGGCAAAGACGAAGCTGACCATCAGATTGCTTATCGCAGCAGCAAAGGTGAAATGCAGACGCTGGCAAAAAATATTGGTCGCTCCCTGGCATGGCGCCCTGATAGTAAGGAAGCTTATTTCACCGAAAAGCATGGGGATAGATTGTCATTAAGTTGGTTTGAAACTAACAGCAAAACCCTAAAATCCAAACAGCTGTTATTGCCGGAAACCGGGCAGGATTTGCGTTGGTACAACAGCGATACCTTGCTGGTGTCGGCCGGCAACAGCATTTACAGCTGGCAACCTGGTACAAACAGCTGGCAAGTCTGGCTGGATTTAAGTAAAAGCTGCAACGGCAGTGTCAGCCGTTTTAGTATCAGCGCCAATCAGCAAAAACTGGCCTTTGTTTGCCAGCCGAAAGGGGAGAGCGCTAAATGACAGTGTTGATTTGGGTGGCTTTTTCCCTGGTGCTGGTGATTTATCTGGCGCGTATTCCGGTTATTCAGGCGCAAAAAAAACTGGGTGGTTATGACTACCATAATCCTCGGGCGCAACAGGCCAAATTAGAAGGTTTGGGCCAGCGCGCCAATGCGGCGCATCACAATAGTTTTGAAGCCTTGCAGCTGTATCTGGCGGCTTTTATTGCTTGTGTGGCGAGCGGCAACACAGATGTTTTGATGCAACAACTGGCGGTGGCTTATCTGATTTGCCGGCTGCTGTTTGTGCTGTTGTATTGGCTGGATAAAGCTTATTTACGCTCTGCGGTTTGGGTGCTGGGCTGCGCCGCAATTTTAACTATGCTGGTGCGCTCTGCTTTAGCCGCAGGCTGAACGGAAACACAATAAAAACTCTTAAAAAACAAAGGGGCCAGCGGCCCCTTTGTTGTTCTTGTAAGCTATCAGAACTTAAAATCCATCAACAGAGGGTCGTGATCAGAAGAGCGGAACGGCGTTGGCGCGTACAGGCTCTGTTGCTGGTTTTTCGATTTAAATTCAGTGTTGTAATCAAGCACTGCCGGTTCATCGGCGTTGATATTCCAGTGCTGGAACTGCTGAAGCTGCTTCGCAAGTGTAGGGCTGGCTAAAGCGTGATCCAAAGTGCCGGAGCGGCCACGATAAACAAAAGACCAATGCTGACCTTTACCCGCCAGATGCACAAAACCGGCTTGTTCTAAGGTTTTTACCGGATCTTCCATCCGGTAAGCATTTAAATCACCGATGATCAGCCGGTTTGGGCTGTTAATTCCGGTTGGATTAGTGTCCAGCCAGCTGAGCAATGCTTTGGCAGCTTTTACTCTGGTTGGATTCCAACAGGCCTGACCGTCGCCCTGATCACTGTCCGGCATCTGTTGTTTTGGGCAACTGCCTTTGGATTTAAAGTGGTTGATACTGACGGTAAATTCAGTGCCGGACGCCTGATCGCGGAAACTTTGCGCCAAAGGCGGGCGGCTGCCGCGGTCAAAAGGTGCGTCCAGTTTCAGTGCTGCTGTGCCTATCGGCTGTACCACTTCAGTGCGGTAAATCATCGCCACTTTAATATCGTCACCACCGGGTTTTACCTTGCTGCTGACAAAAGCATATTGTTCACTGCCAAGTTGCTGGTTCAGGCTTGAGACTATAGTGGCAATAGCGCTGTCTTTGGCTTCACCGTTATTTTCAACTTCCAGCAAACCAATCACATCAGCGTCCAGCGCCGTTAAAGTGGCCAGCATTTTGGCTTGTTGCCGCTCAAGCTCAGCCTGGTTACTGGCGCCTCTTTTGGTTGGAAATTGTGGGTTATTGCCGGCGCCAGTGAAAAAATTCAGCACATTAAAACTGGCGACCCGGATTGTGCCTGTGCTTTTGGCTTTAGGTGCTGTTTGTCGTGCATTGGCGGCGGTAAAAACCGGCTTTTTGTTTACCAGCAGGCGATAACCGGCTTTGTTTTGTACCAGATAACCTTCAACCGCCTGCACTTTGTCACCAACCCGCACCGTATTGTCGGCGGTTAAACCCTCGCCCGGAAATGGCACAGGTTCGACATTCTGTTTTGAATTTTGATCGTCAATGACAATCTCATGCAACAGTTGTTGTTGTTCAAAAGCGGCCGCTGCTCTGCCAGGCTGGTTAATTTCGGTGGCGATAAATAACCTTTTATCAGCCAATAACAGCTCACCAAAACGCGCCAGGCCGTAACTGTCGTTCACCACCAACTGTTGTGGCAATACGACATAATGGCCTTCTAAACTTTCCCAGTCAGACAGTTGTTTTACTGGCAGTGTGACTGTGCTTTGGCGCACTGGCTGATTTTCGGCACAAACAACACTGTGGCTGATATTGGTTAAAGCCGTCATTTGTTGTAATTCACGTACTGTGCCTGTCAGTTCAAGTAACTGACCTTGCTGGTAAATACCGGCCAGTTCTTTGTCGGCAATTAATATGGCTTCCGATGTTTGTGTTTTGTTGTCTGGCAACACACTTTGCAGCAGCAACATCGGCTGTTTGCTGTTTTTATATAAGGTGCCAATGACAACACCCTGAGTGGTTAAAGTGTTGCCCAGCAAAGGGCTTTGGGCTTCTGCACCCTGAATTTCGGCAATAGTGGTAAATTCTTTGCTGCACTGTGCGGCAAGCGGTAGCGACAACAAAGAACAACTCAGTGGTAACAACACCAGAGCAGCAGTAGAAAACTTCATCGGAATGTCCTGACAGAAAAAGCGCAGCAGCGCGCGATAGCGGCTTAGCTTAATCAAGTTATGCTGACAAACAAAGGGGCTTGGCATCAAGCGCCGGATTTTAACGATAAAAAAGGCAGCCAATGGCTGCCTTTTGCTGATTTCAGCGATAACAAAGGGTTATTTTTGCTGTTCGCGCGCTATGGCTCGGTAACCAATGTCACGACGGCTAAACACACCATCCCACTGAATTTGGTCAACCAGCTGATAAGCGGCTTGTTGTGCTGCTGTCACATTGGCACCTAAAGCAGTGGCACATAAGACCCGGCCACCTGCTGTCACCACTTTGCCATCTTCCAGTTTGGTACCGGCGTGGAATACCTTGGCTTCACGGCTGTCGGCTTGTGGTAAACCGCTGATCACATCACCTTTACGGTAATCATCAGGGTAACCACCGGCAGCAAGCACCACACCAACTGCAGCGCGGCTGTCAAAAGCAATCTCAGTTTGGTCGAGCTTGCCTTCAACAGCGTTCTGGCACAGCTCAACTAAATCTGACTGCAGGCGCAGCATAATTGGCTGAGTTTCAGGGTCACCAAAACGGCAGTTAAACTCCAGCACTTTACAGGTGCCATTTGGCGCTACCATTAAACCTGCGTACAAAAAGCCTGTATACACAGTGCCTTCTGCTGCCATGCCATTCACTGTAGGGTAAATCACGTTTTGCATCACCCAATCGTGCACTGCCGGAGTGACCACTGGCGCCGGTGAATAAGCACCCATACCACCGGTATTTGGGCCTTTATCACCATTATCGCGGGCTTTGTGATCCTGACTGGACGCAAAAGCCAAAGCGTTTTTACCGTCAACCATCACAATAAAAGAGGCTTCTTCACCAACCAGAAACTCTTCAATCACCACGCGGCTGCCGGCATCACCAAACTTGTTGCCAGACAACATATCTTCTATGGCCGCAAAAGCTTCAGCTTCGGTCTGCGCAATAATCACCCCTTTGCCAGCCGCTAAACCATCGGCCTTAATCACAATAGGGGTGCCTTGTTCAGCCACATAAGCTTTGGCATCGGAAATATCGCTGAAAGTGCCGTAACCGGCGGTTGGGATCTGATGGCGGGCTAAAAAGTCTTTGGCAAATGCCTTGGAGCTTTCCAGCTGAGCTGCCGCTTTGGTTGGGCCAAAAATAGCCAGACCAGCAGCGCGGAAGCTGTCCACCACACCACGGGCCAGCGGTGCTTCAGGGCCAACAATGGTCAGGTCAATCTGTTCGGCTTTAGCAAATGCCAATAAAGCCGGTACATCGTCGGCTGCAACAGCCACATTTTTCAGATTGTTTTCCAGTGCAGTACCGGCATTACCAGGAGCTACAAACACCTGACTGACTTTTGGCGATTGGGCTGCTTTCCACGCCAGCGCGTGTTCGCGGCCACCGCCGCCTATCACTAAAACTTTCATCAATACGTCCACTTCGTTGGCTTAAGGTTTTGGGAATTATTCAGCTTTTGGCTTACGGAACTTCAGCGTCATACGGTCGCTTTCGCCAATGGCGATATATTTGGCTTTGTCCTGATCTTTCAGTGCCAGCACTGGTGGTAAAGTCCAGACACCTTTTGGATGATCCGCAGTATCTTTTGGATTGGCATTCACTTCGCTGGTGCCATCCAGCACAAAACCAGCTTGTTCTGCCACTTTCACCACCATGCTTTGTGGCATATAACCAGAATCTGTCCAGTCAGTTTTTAATTTGCTTTCAGGTAAACGGTGTTCAACCACACCCAGCACACCACCTGGTTTTAATGCGGCATGAAAAGTTTTAAAAGCAGTCAGCAGACTGGCTTCACCTTTATCTTTTTCGTACCAGTTGTGCAGGTTACGGAAAGTTAACACAACATCGGCAGAACCGGCTGGCGCTACTTCATACATTTTATCCGGCGCAAAACCTGTCACAGTCACGGCTTTGTACACAGGGTCCGCCGCCAGTTTTTCCAGATAAGCAGCACGGGTTCTTTTGGCGTAATCAGAAGTGGCATCAGCGGGTTGGTGCGCAGCGTAATATTTGCCTTTTTCTTTTAATAAGGGCGCCAGAATTTCGCTGTACCAGCCGCCGCCAGGAGAAATTTCCACCACAGTGCTGTCGGCTTTTACATCAAAAAAGCTCAGGGTTTCGTAAGGGTGGCGATGCACATCACGCGCTTTATTCACAGCGCTGCGTGCCGGGTGGTTGATGGCGTCTTTTAAAGGATTAGTGGCGGCGTAACTTGGTAAGGTATTGATAGTAGTGGCAAATAAGCCTGCGAATACAACGAACTTGGTCAAAGCTTTCATGCGATCGATCCTTGTTATGTTGAGGAGGCGCTAGTTTAGCAAAGCTGAACCAGCTTTGCAGTGGCAAATGGACAAATTCGCCTTTTGACCCGACCAGTGAAATTTATCCGACTTTAGATGTCTACACTTCCGAATTTTGCGCGCAGTTGCAAAATCCTTATGCTAAAATGCCGCTCTTTTTTCAGGCGCTATGCTTTTTCCGGGAATTTTCATTTTATGCTCGATCAAATCCGCATTGTTCTGGTTGGAACCTCACACACCGGCAATATCGGCTCTGTCGCCCGGGCGATGAAAACCATGGGCTTAAGTCAGTTATGGCTGGTATCGCCCAAAGAATTGCCCGATGGTCAGGCTTATGCGTTATCGGCTGGTGCCAGCGAAGTGCTGGCCAATGCCAAAGTGGTGGATACGCTGGAAGAAGCCATCAGCGATTGTGGCCTGATTGTTGGCGCCAGCGCCCGTTCCCGTACTTTGTCCTGGCCTATGCTGGAGCCGCGTGAATGTGGTGAAAAAGCAGTACAGGAAGCCACGCAAAAACCGGTGGCGCTGGTATTTGGCCGCGAAAATAATGGCCTGAGCAATGAAGAATTACAGCTGTGTAATTTCCATGTCTGTATTCCGGCCAACCCTGAATACAGCTCGCTGAATCTGGCGATGGCAGTGCAGATCGTTACTTATGAAGTGCGGGTAGCGGCACTTGCTGCCAAACCTGTGGCTGTTGAAGCAGATGAAACTCAATATCCAAGTTCAGAGCAGATGGAAAGGTTTTTTGTGCATCTGGAAGACACGCTGAACGACACAGGTTTTATTATCAAACAACACCCTGGTGTGGTGATGACCAAACTGAAACGTTTGTTTACCAGAGCCAGACCGGAAGAGGCAGAACTGAATATTCTGCGGGGCATTTTAACTTCGATGCAGCGTAAGCAAAAACAACAGAGCCAAAGCGAATAAACCGAAGCGGCAAAAGGACAGTTCCATGTTTGCAGGTATCAAAGAAGATATAAAAAGTGTATTTGACCGTGACCCGGCAGCACGCAGTTTTTTTGAAGTGCTGACCAATTATCCGGGTTTGCACGCCATCTGGTGGCACCGGATGAACCACAAACTCTGGTTGGCCGGCTGGAAATGGCTGGCACGGTTTTTAAGCACTATAGCGCGCTGGCTCACAGGGGTGGAAATTCACCCTGGTGCTAAAATTGGCCGGCGTTTTTTTATCGACCATGGCATGGGCGTGGTGATAGGTGAAACGGCCGAAATTGGCGATGACGTCACTTTGTATCATGGCGTGACTTTAGGTGGCACCAGCTGGAACCCGGGCAAACGCCACCCCACTTTAGGTAACAATGTGGTGATAGGCGCCGGCGCAAAGGTGTTAGGTCCCTTGTATGTCGGCGAGAACGCCCGTATTGGTTCTAACGCTGTGGTGGTGAAAGACGTGCCACCTGGCGCCACTGTGGTCGGTATTCCGGGTCGTATTGTTGCCAAGCAGGATTCAGCGGTGTCGGAACAACGGCAGAATCTGGCGAAAAAATTTGGTTTTGACGCTTATGCTGTGGCCAGTGACAACCCGGATCCGGTCGCTAATGCCATAGGCCGCATGCTGGATCACATGCATTGCCTGGACAACAAAGTGGCCGAGCTTTGTAAAAGTGTCAACGACTTAGGCGGTAACGTCTGTGACGCAGTGCCCAGCATGGATATTGGTGATGAAGCTTTTTTAGCCGCTGAACGTGAAGCCGCGCAGCAGCGCAAAAAAGCCCATGAAGAGTTTGATCCAACTATTTGAAATTAAATGAGATTTGCTATGAGTTATGTCCAAAATCATTGAAGTTACAGGTAGGCCACGGTGGAACCGCGACGAGTAAGTGAGACTGGAACGCCAGCCCGGCCAGGAACATAGCACCCTATGTGACGGGCCGGGCTGGCGCTCCAGCAAAGCAGCGAAGTCAACACCCCTGCGGCTTCAAGGATAAAGGACATAATAGTTGACTGTTTTAGTAGGTTTTATACTTGACTAAATCAGTCAGGAATGTACAATTTGCGCCATTCTCAGGTCGAAGCTAATGGGGTCAGGATGAGGTTAACATCGAAAGGGCGTTATGCCGTGACTGCAATGCTGGATGTGGCATTACACACCAGTTCAGGTCCGGTGCCGCTGGCAGATATTTCTGCCCGGCAGGAAATTTCGTTGTCTTATCTTGAACAATTGTTCGCCCGCTTACGTAAACAGGGTCTGGTCAGCAGTGTGCGCGGCCCTGGTGGTGGTTATCAGCTGGGTAAACCGGCCGCTGAAATTTCAGTGTCTGAAGTGATCAGTGCAGTGGATGAGTCGGTGGATGCCACCCGTTGTCAGGGTAAATCTGATTGTCAGGGCGGTGCCAAGTGCCTGACCCATACCTTGTGGAGTGACTTAAGTCACCGTATTGAAGATTTTCTGACCCAAATAACTTTGGGTGAATTGGTCAGCCAGAATGAAATTCAGAGCGTGGCCAAGCGGCAGGACAGCCGCGTATTAAAGAACCCTGAAACTGAAATTGAAGTCAGCTGCCAGTTGTAACAGCAGACGGAGCCAAAGATGAAGTTACCTATTTATTTAGATTACGCCGCAACAACCCCGGTTGACCCTCGTGTTGCTGAAAAAATGATGCAGTACCTGACGATGGATGGCGATTTTGGTAATCCGGCCTCACGTTCACACCGTTTTGGCTGGCAGGCGGAAGAGGCCATTGAAGTGGCCCGTAGCCAGATTGCTGAGCTGGTCAACGCCGACCCACGTGAAATTGTTTATACCTCAGGCGCTACTGAATCTAATAACCTGGCGATTAAAGGTGCGGCGCAGTTTTACCATAAAAAAGGTAAACACCTGATCACCTGCAAAACCGAACATAAAGCCGTGCTGGACACCATGCGCGCTTTAGAACGTGAAGGTTTTGAAGTGACTTATTTAGACGTGGAAAGCAACGGTCTGGTTGACCTTGCCAAGTTAGAAGCAGCGATGCGCCCGGATACCACTGTTGTCAGCATTATGATGGTGAACAACGAAACCGGTGTGGTGCAGGATGTGGCTGCCATTGGTGAGTTATGCCGCGCTAAAGGTATTATTTTCCATGTGGATGCGGCTCAGGCTGCAGGTAAAGTGGCTATTGATCTGCAAACATTAAAAGTAGATTTAATGTCGTTTTCTGCTCACAAAATTTATGGCCCTAAAGGTATTGGTGCTTTATATGTGCGCCGTAAACCACGGATTCGTTTAGAAGCGCAAACGCACGGTGGTGGCCATGAACGTGGTATGCGTTCAGGTACTTTGCCAACCCACCAGATTGTCGGTATGGGTGAAGCTTTCCGTATTGCCAAAGTGGAAATGGCCGCTGAAAACGAACGTTTTGCCAAGCTGCGTCAGCGCTTGTGGGACGGTATTCAGGACATTGAACAAGTGTTTTTAAATGGTGATGCCACCCATCGGGTGCCTGGCATTACCAATATCAGCTTTAACTATGTTGAAGGTGAATCTTTGATTATGGCGCTGAAAGATATTGCAGTGTCGTCAGGTTCAGCCTGTACTTCTGCCAGTTTAGAACCTTCTTATGTACTGCGTGCTTTAGGTTTAACCGACGAACTGGCGCACAGCTCAATCCGTTTTAGCATTGGCCGTTTTACCACTGAAGAACAGATTGATCACACTATTAAAATAGTGCACGAAGCCATTGATAAACTCCGTGCTATGTCGCCGCTGTGGGACATGTTCAAAGACGGCATCGATTTAAACACAGTGGCCTGGGTCGCACACTGATCAACATCTGATCAGTTTGTGACCGGCGCCCGTCCCTTATGGCGGGCAAACCAGATTAATGAGGTAAAGCACCATGGCATACAGCGAAAAAGTCATAGATCACTACGAAAACCCACGTAACGTTGGCGCTTTTGCCAAAGACGACCCGACGGTTGCCACCGGTATGGTTGGCGCTCCGGCTTGTGGTGACGTAATGAAACTGCAAATTAAAGTAAACGAGCAAGGCATTATTGAAGATGCCAAGTTCAAAACTTATGGTTGTGGCAGCGCCATCGCCTCCAGCTCGTTGGTGACGGAGTGGGTGAAAGGTAAAAGCCTTGACGAAGCAGCACAAATCAAAAACACCGACATAGCGCAGGAACTGGCGTTACCACCGGTCAAAATTCACTGTTCTATTCTGGCGGAAGATGCCATTAAAGCAGCCATTGCTGATTATAAAAGCCGGCACGGGAGTTAAGTTGTTATGGCAATTTCAATGACTGCAGCAGCAGCAGACCGCGTCCGTAGTTTTTTAACGAACCGTGGTAAAGGTTTAGGCTTGCGGGTTGGTGTAAAAACCACCGGCTGTTCTGGCCTTGCTTATGTGTTGGAATTTGTCGACGAGCTGAATGAAGACGACCAGGTGTTTGAACAAGACGATCTGAAACTGATTGTTGATGGCAAAAGCCTGGTTTATATCGACGGCACCCAACTTGATTTTGTTAAAGAAGGCCTGAACGAAGGTTTCCAGTTTAACAACCCAAACGTCAACGGCGAATGTGGTTGTGGCGAAAGTTTCACAGTATAAACTGGCGGTCTGATGAATTATTTCCAGCTGTTTCAGGTGCCTGCTCAGTTTGATCTCGATTTAACTGAGCTTGGTACCCGCTATTTAGAACTGCAACGGAATTTTCATCCGGATAACTTTGCATCTGCTTCTGAACGCGATCGTTTATTGGCAGTGCAACAAGCTGCCAATATTAATGATGCTTATCACAGCCTGAAACAACCGCTGCTGCGCGCCGAACATTTGCTGGCGCTGCGTGGTGTAAAAATCAGCCATGAACAACGTAGCTTTACCGACACTGTATTTTTAATGCAGCAGATGGAGCTTCGGGAACTGCTGGCTGACATTCTGCATTCGACCGATCCATATGCGCTTATCGACGAAGCAGAACAACAAATTCAGCAGCAGAAAAAGTTATTACTCAAGCAGTTAGCCTATGCACTTGATGCCAATCAGCCCGAGCAGGATCTGCTGGCGGCTGATATAATCCGCAAACTCAAATTTTTCTTTAAACTTCAGCATGAGCTGGAGTTAATTGAACAGCAACTACAAGACTAAATCCCACTATGGCTTTATTACAAATCGCTGAACCCGGCCAAAGCGCCGCACCGCACCAGCACAAGCTGGCAGCGGGTATTGACCTTGGCACCACCAATTCTTTGGTTGCTACTGTGCGCAGTGGCGAAGCCAAAACACTGTTTAACAGCAGTGGTGACGATATGGTGCCTTCAGTGGTGCGTTACACGGCTGATGCGGTGCAGGTGGGCAAAGTGGCGCAGCAATCTGCTGTCAGCGACCCACACAATACCATCAGCTCGGTGAAACGTCTGATGGGGCGTGGTTTTGCCGAGATTATGTCTTTGCCACATAAGCTGCCGTATCAGCTGGTCGATCAACAAGGTTTAGTGGCGATAGAAACAGCTCAGGGTATTAAAAACCCGGTGGAAGTGTCGGCTGAAATTCTGGCAACCCTGGCCGATACTGCCAGTCAAACCTTAGGTGGTGAGTTGACAGGTGTGGTCATTACTGTGCCGGCTTATTTTGATGATGCCCAGCGTCAGGCCACTAAAGATGCCGCCAAGCTGGCTGGTTTAACAGTGCTGCGTTTATTAAACGAACCAACTGCAGCGGCGCTGGCATACGGTCTGGATTCCGGCCAGGAAGGGGTGATTGCCGTTTACGATTTAGGCGGTGGCACCTTTGATATTTCTATTCTGCGCTTAAAACGTGGTGTGTTTGAAGTATTGGCAACAGGTGGCGATTCTGCGCTGGGTGGTGACGATTTTGACCACGCTATTGTCGACTGGCTGCAACAACAAAGTGGCGAAACTGAGTTGTCGCACCAAAGTCTGCGCCAGCATTTACAGCTGGCCCGTGAAATTAAAGAGCAGTTAAGTTCGCAGGCAAGTTACAGTTTTGTGCTGCCAACAGCCAAAGGCGGGCTGTCGCTGAGTTTAAGCCGTGAAGAGCTCGACAGTCTGATATTGCCTTTGGTGCGCCGCACTATCCGCGCTTGTAAACAAAGTTTGCGTGACGCCGGTGTTGAAACCGACGATGTAGCGCAAGTGGTGCTGGTGGGCGGTTCTACCCGGGTGCCGCTGGTGCGAAGCCTGGTGGCAGAGTTTTTCCAGGCCGAACCTTTAACCTCCATTGACCCGGATAAAGTAGTGGCCATTGGCGCCGCTATTCAGGCCAATGTGCTGGTGGGCAACAAGTCAGATGCCGACACTTTATTATTAGATGTAATACCACTGTCGCTTGGTTTAGAAACCATGGGTGGTTTAGTGGAAAAAATCATCCCGCGTAACACCATCATTCCGGTGGCAAGAGCGCAGGAATTTACCACTTTTAAAGACGGCCAGACCGCCATGTCGCTGCACGTATTGCAAGGCGAGCGTGAGCTGGTGGCCGATTGCCGCTCTCTGGCGCAGTTTAACCTCACCAATATTCCGCCTATGGCCGCTGGTGGCGCTCATATCCGCGTGACCTTTCAGGTCGATGCCGATGGTTTGCTCAGTGTCACAGCTCAGGAAAAATCCAGTGGCGTCAGCGCCAGCATTCAGGTGAAACCATCTTATGGGTTAACTGACGATCAGGTGGCGACCATGATCCAAAGTTCGATGCAATATGCCAAACACGATATGCAATTACGTTTGTTACGTGAGCAGCAGGTGGAAGCCAGCCGCGTTTGGGAAGCGGTGAGCGCCGCTATTTCTGCTGATGCCCACTTGTTGGGGGCAGCTGAGCTTTTAGAAATTGAACAAGCCTTGTCTGAGTTAAAACAACTCAGTCAAAGCGACGATACCGCAGCCATCAAAGCCGCTATTGATAAAACCAATCATATCACCGACGATTTTGCCGCCCGCCGGATGGACAATTCAATCCGGCAGGCCCTGCAGGGTCATAAAGTTGACGAGGTGTAACATGCCACAAATTATCTTTTTACCTCATGCCGAACTCTGTCCTGAAGGTGCCGCTTTAACAGCAGAAAAAGGCGAGACAGTGCTGGATGTGGCTTTACGCAACGGTATTGCTATTGAGCATGCCTGTGAAAAATCCTGTGCCTGCACTACTTGCCATGTCATAGTTCGGGAAGGTTTTTACAGTCTGAACGAAAGTGACGAACTCGAAGAGGACATGCTGGATAAAGCCTGGGGTTTAGAGCCGGAGTCGCGTTTAGGTTGTCAGGCCCGTATTGCCGATGACGACTTAGTGGTGGAAATTCCAAAATACACCATCAATATGGTCAGTGAAGGCCATTAACAGCATTATTGCAAAAAATATATCTTTTTGTTTTTGTTCATTTTTTTAAGCCAGCATTGATGCTGGCTTTTTCTTTGCGTAAAAATGCACTCTTCCTTGTAAATGATTGAAACTTAATATAAGTTTCTGCACTTTTTTATTTTCGTTCATCGGGAACTAAAATTTATAGTTCTGAATTTTCTGGTTTTTTTGGCTTCGTTGTCTACGCTAGACATAGCTGTAAGCATTCTGCTCGGAGATCTGTTTATGAAAAAAACTTGGTTAGCGGCCTGGGTCGCAATAGCTTGTTGTGCAACAAATGTGGCCGCTGAAGTGAGTATCAATGGTTTTGCTTCGATTAAAGCCGGTAAGGCAGCCAGTGGAGATACCTTATACGGATATACCGACGACATTGATTTTAAAAATGAGAGTTTGTTTGCACTGCAGGTGCAGTCTGATTTGGGCGAAAAATTGTCGGTGACAGCACAAATTATGGCGCGGGGTGCCAATGATTTTGACGCTGAATTTGAATGGGCTTTTTTAACCTATCAGTTAACCGACGAATGGCGGTTAAATGCCGGCCGCTTGCGCACACCTTTTTATAAATATTCAGATTTTCGCGATGTAGGTTATGCCTACGATTGGTTACGCACACCACAAAGTGTTTATGATCTGGGCTTTAACACCATCGAAGGTGTGTCCTTGTATCACAGCAGTAATTTCAGTGAAATGCAGTCCAATCTGCAACTGGTGTTTGGTGCTTACGATGGTGAAGTGGCTGTGGTTGGCACCGTATCCCCGGCCAAAATTAATGATATTGTTGGCGCCACCTGGGAGCTGAGTCAGGACTGGTTATCGGTCCGTTTGGCTTATCTGATGGGTGATGTCAGTATTCAGGCCAGTTCGCTGAATCCATTATTGGCGGGTTTAACCAACATCGGTTTAGGATCAGTAGCTCAGGCTATTGATTTTAATGAAGATGATGGCAGTTTTTTTGGTTTTGGCCTGAACTACGATCGTAATGACTGGCTGATGGTCGCTGAATACACCCATGTAAAAGTTGAAGACAGCTTTTATGCCAATCAGGATTCTTATTATCTGTCTTTGGGTCGCCGATTTGGGGCTTTCACCCCTTATGTTTCTTACGAAAAAGATGAAGATGATGCCAAGCCGGACATTTATGCGGCATTGCCAGCTAATTTCCCGTTGCGCCCGACTATAGCGGCTATCGTGAATACCCAGTGGTTTGACAATACCACCTGGAATCTGGGGCTTCGTTATGATTTCCACCCGGCAGCAGCATTAAAACTTGAGTTCAGTACGGCCAAAGACAAACTGAGTGACAACAAAGACAGCCTGATGGCTGTTGGTGTCGACCTGGTATTTTAACAATACGGGCTTTTGCTCAAAGCATTTTAACGACTGAGGAGTAGGCATGAAACAGCTATTACTCGCTACTGCAATAGCGACAATTTGCAGTTATCCGGTGCAGGCTGAAGTGGATATTTCTGGTTTTGCGTCTGTGATGGGAGGCAAATTAACCAGCGGTACTGGGGTGGCACTGTTTGGTCTTGAACCCACCTTTCTGGCCAATTATCCGACTGTTGGTGTTTATGAAGATGAATGGACCTTTAAACCGGATTCCAAATTTGGTTTGCAACTGACTGCTGAGCTTACCGAAGGACTGACCGCGACCGCACAATTGGTTGGGCGTGGGGCTGATGATTTTGACGCCGGTTTTGAGTGGGCGTATTTATCTTATGTGCTGAACGAACACTGGACTATTCAGGCCGGTAAAAAACGTCTACCGCTGTATTATTATTCCGACTTTTTTGACGTTAGTTACGCTTACCTCTGGATCCGTCCGCCGGCAGATAACTACACCTGGCAGATTTTTAACTACACAGGCGTGAATGCGCAGTTTAATTATCAGCTCAGCGACTGGTCTTTGTCAGGTAACATTTATACCGGGCGCGAAGATGATGCGGAAAACAAACTGTTGTCAGAGTTTTTTGGCACTGATCCGGTACGTGAGATCTGGAAAGACATTATTGGTGGTGTGTTGAGTCTGAACCGGGATTGGTTCGATTTTCGCCTGACTTATATGACTTATCAGAATGAAAGGTACAGCGATGGCATCAGAGTGATCTGGGACGGTAAAGACACACGCAGAGGGAATTTTGCCGGTCTTTCAGTCAATATTGATTACAACAACTGGCTGTTATTGTCAGAGGTGAATCGCCTGACGCTGGATGGGGATGATTATGATACTTATCTGGTGTCAGCCGGATATCGTATTAACAAGCTCACACCTTATGTTTCTTATGCTGATTTTGACTCTGAAGGCGAAATGCACAACACCACCAGTGTTGGTGTGCGCTGGGATTTTCATAATTCAGCCGCCTTTAAATTTCAGTTTGATGACGTGAATGATAAAGGGGTCGGAAACAACCAGGTGGCCGGTGACAGCAAAGCTATCACCATGGGTGTTGATTTAGTTTTTTAAGTATTGGAGAAAACCATGAACTGGTTCAAAGTGATGACCCTGACTATGGCGCTGATTGTTAACGCAGCAATTGCAGAAGTGGCGGTGATTGTACATCCGTCCAATGCTGTCAGCCTTGATCAGTCTGAGATTACCCGTCTTTTTACCGGACGGGGTGCAACTTTTAATAACGGCAATAAAGCCACACCATTCAATCTGGCTGAGTCTGCGCCAGCCCGAGCTCATTTTGACAGCAAGGTATTAGGTAAATCATCCAGCCAGATGAAAGCTTATTGGTCAAAACTGGTGTTTACCGGTAAAGGCACACCGCCAAAAGAGCTCGCCTCTGATGCTGAAGTGAAAGCTGCAGTAGCGGCGGACGCCAATGCCATAGGTTATATCGATGCTGCTGCTGTGGACGCTTCAGTAAAAGTGGTAGGAAAGTTTTAAGTAACACTTCAAGCTTAGTTTTGCCCCATCCAAAAACCCGGCGACAGCCGGGTTTTTGCTGCCTTTGTTGTTTATCTTACATCTGGATTTTCTAAATTCAGGCCAAAAGCCGGGCCGGCATTTTTTTTAAGCACAAATAGGCATTTGGCAAGCAATAGCGTATAATTCGCGGCCGCTAAATTTTAACCAGTTATTTAATCAGATATTCAGGGAGTCTCCGATGGCCTTAGAACGTACTTTTTCAATCGTAAAACCAGACGCAGTAGCTAAAAACCACATTGGTGCTATTTATCACCGTTTTGAAACTGCCGGTTTACGTATTGTTGCCGCTAAAATGTTACACCTGAGCCGCGAACAGGCTGAAGGTTTCTACGGCGAACACAAAGAGCGTCCATTTTTCAACGCTTTAGTATCTTTCATGACGTCTGGCCCGGTTATGGTTCAGGTGTTAGAAGGTGAAGACGCTGTGCGTAAAAACCGTGAAATCATGGGTGCAACGAACCCGAAAGACGCTGCTGCCGGCACTCTGCGTGCTGACTATGCTGCCAGCATCGACGAAAACGCGGTACACGGTTCTGACGCTGCTGCTTCAGCTGCCCGTGAAATCGCTTTCTTCTTCACTGACGCTGAGCTGTGTGCACGCACTCGCTAAGTTAAAGTGAATTCAGCCCGGGATTGGGTTGAATAACAGAAAGGGGGCCTGGCCCCCTTTCTGTCTATTTGTTGTACTGTTTTTAAATGATTGAACCCGGTTGTATTTTATCTGTCTCAACCCGTTGATGGCACAGACAAAATCCAGCCGCAAGACCGCTAAGTTGCATCAGGAGTGACCATTAATGAGCGCAGTTGAAAACAAAATCAATCTGTTAGATTTAACCCGCGAGCAGATGAAAGAGTTTCTGGTGTCTCTGGGCGAAAAGCCGTTCCGGGCTGATCAACTGATGAAATGGATTTATCATTTCTGTATTGATGATTTTGACAAAATGACTAACATCAACAAAGACTTGCGTGAGAAACTAAAACGCAGTTGTGTGATTGAAGCGCCGGTAGTGGTTACGCGCCAGGACAGCGCCGATGGCACCATTAAGTTTGTGATGGGCCTCAAAGGTGGTCAGGAAGTCGAAACTGTCTGGATCCCGGAAAAAGACCGCCGTACTTTGTGTGTGTCTTCTCAGGTCGGTTGTGCGCTGGACTGTTCTTTTTGTTCAACGGCACAACAAGGTTTTAACCGTAACCTGAGTGTGTCAGAAATTATTGGTCAGGTCTGGCGGGTGAGCCAAATCATCGGCTCTTATGGCGATACCGACGTAAAACCTGTCACCAACGTGGTGATGATGGGCATGGGCGAACCTTTGCTGAATCTGAACAACGTGGTGCCGGCGATGGAGCTGATGCTGGAAGATTATGGTTTTGGTCTGTCCAAACGCCGCGTTACTTTAAGTACCTCTGGTGTGGTGCCGGCTTTGGATTTATTAAAAGATAAAATTGATGTGGCTCTGGCTATTTCGTTACATGCACCCAATAACGAGTTGCGCGACCAGCTGGTGCCGGTCAACAAAAAGTACCCGATGGAAGAATTTCTGGCCTCGGCAAAACGATATGTGCAAGATTCGAGAGCCAATGATAAAGTGACGGTTGAATATGTGATGCTTGAAGGCATCAATGACAGCATGGAACAGGCACATGAACTGGCAAAAGCGTTAAAAGACACGCCGTCAAAAATTAACCTGATTCCATTTAACCCTTATCCGGGGTCGCCATATAAAAGATCAAGCAATTCGCGTATCGACCGCTTTAATAAAGTGCTGCAGGAACACGGTTTTACCGTGATGGTGCGCAAAACAAGAGGTGATGATATCGATGCCGCTTGTGGACAGCTGGTTGGTGATGTGATTGACCGCACTAAACGTCTGGAGAAAAAACAGATGAAAGGTGAGGCGATTTCCGTAAAAATAGTGTGATAACAACAAGGATTAGTGCACCAAGATGCGAAAAATTTCGGTTGCTGGTTGTGTTTTCCTGCTGCTTTTAAGCGGCTGTGTGTCTGAATCTACCATTGTTGGCAATGACAGGCCGGGGCAACCCCGCACGGACATGAAAGAAGCCGCCCGCACCCGGATGTCGCTTGGTTTAAACTATTTGCAGCGTGGTGATAATACCCAGGCCAAATATAATCTGGAAAAAGCCAAACAACTGGCACCGGATCTGGCCGAAGTTGATAATGCACTGGCTTATTATTACGAGCAGGTCGGTGAGCTAAAACAAGCAGAAGAGTCCTATCGCGACGCGTTACGTAAAGACAGCAATAACGCCGACACTTACAACAATTTTGGTGCTTTTTTATGTCAGCACCAGAAATATCAGCAAGCTGAAGAATTATTATTGGCGGCAATTAAAAGACCAGGTTATATCCGGGTGGCCGACAGTTATGAAAACCTCGCTTTTTGTGCGCTCGAACAAAAAGATTATGTGAAATATCATCAGTACCTGAAACAGTCACTGCAACACAACAGCAACCGCAGCTCTGCTTTATACAATATGGCGGTGATGGAATATGCTATGGGTAATCTGGCGGAAGCCAAAAGATGGCAAAACCGCTTGCATCAGCTGGGACAGGTATCGGCTGAAGCCACCTTGTTGCGTTATATAGTGGCCTATTACAGTGGTGACGTTGCAGAACAACAAACCGCCGAAAAATTCCTGTTGTCGGTATACCCGGGCAGCTCAGAAGCTGCCATGTTGCTGGCCAGTGATTTTAGCCAGAGTAAACCTGAACAAATGCGCAAGGCGTATAAAAGTTCGATAGTGCAGGAAGCAGGCACAACCTCGCCGGCAGTAGCCAGCGCTGATAAACCTAAGATGAAAATTATCAAACGCAAGTCGGCCACTACTGCCAAAGCGGCCGTCACGCCTATGGTGGCTGCAGCCTTGCCCGCTGATGAAGTGAAGGTGGTTGCAACTGAAGCACAGACCTCAGTCAGCCCGGCCGTCGATAGTGCTGTAACTGACCAGGTGTTATCAGACGACACAACTGCAGAGTTCAGCAAAGCCGCCGAAATACAGCAACCAGCAACTGTTGCAGTGGATACTGCCCAAATAACAGCGGTGCCGCCGGCAACTACTACAAATCTTGAAGAGCCCGTTGAAGCAGCGCAGGAACAGACGTCGTCTGTTGCTGCTGAAGAATTGGCTGCGCTGCAGGCGCCTGAGCCTATGCCGGCAGAAACTGTCACCACTGTGGTTGAAAACACTACGACAGCGATACAGCATGACACAACGCATAGCGTCCCCCCGGCAAACGACACCAGCAGCACTGCGGTTGTAGCTGACACGACTGACACAAATAGCACAATCACCGAAACCGGCAGTACTGTGACTGAAACAGCTGCAGAAGATGTCAGCAGCCATCAGGTAGCCGCCGGGGAAACTCTTTATAGTATTGCCAGTCGTTACCGTTTATCGGTGTCCGAGTTACAGGCCATCAATAATTTGAGTAACGCTGCGCTGATAAAAACCGGTCAGATACTGAAGTTAACCGCAGATGCCGCAGTAAAAGCGCCGGATGCCGGCAACACTGAGGTTGCAGAGATTCCAGCGACCTATCAGGTGAAAGATGGCGAGTCGATGTTTAGCATTTCTTATAAATACAACATCAAACTTGATACCTTATTAAAATGGAACAACATGACGGTGGATCAGCCACTGTCGATCGGTCAAACGATTAATCTTCGGGATCCTGCCACACCGTCATTATGAGTACTCAAGCGCAATCACAAGCCGGCGGAGTCGGCGCCCTGTTAAAACAAAGCCGCGAGCAACGCGGCCTGACGACTGCCGAAGTTGCCAGTCAGTTGCGGCTGAAAGTCAGTCTGATTGAACAGATTGAAGCAGAACAATGGGATCCGGCCGTTTCCGCTACCTTTATCCGCGGTTATTTGCGGGCTTATGCCAAATTGATGAAACTGCCTGAACAGGAAATTCTGGCCAATTTTGAATTGCAAGCCGCTTACCTGCGAAACCAGGCCAAACCTATGCACAGCTTTTCTAACAAAGCCAGCCTGGACGCCGTTGATAACAGATTTATGCTGGCCAGTTATATGCTGATAGTGCTGTTAATTGGTTTATTTTTGATTTGGTTCTGGCAAACCCATCTGCTTGATTCTGAGCCTGTGACTGCCTTGCCTGATATGTCGGTGGTGACAGTGACAGATCCACAGGCGGTGCCTGCAGAGAACGACCAGCAGCCGGCCGGCGTAGCTGAAAATACAGTTGCCGCCGCTACTGAACAGTCCCAGAGCCAGAATTCGGACGACACCAGTGTGGCTGGTGAAACCGCTGTGCTTAGTGCTGAGACTCAACAAGCGCCAGTGGCAGAAGCTCCACAACTTAACCAGGTGCAACCAGAGTCGTTGCAACAATCCGCTGCACCTTTGCCGGAACAGCCAAGCCCGGCCACTGCAGCACCAGTCACTGCCACAACGGACAGCACTGCTGCAAATATTACCACGCCTGTGACAACAGAGCAGCCGGCCACTGATGCCGCAGCTGTTGATGCTCAGCTGTTAACTTTGCAATTTAGTGCTGAATGTTGGCTGGAAGTGACAGACGCTACAGGAAAACGATTGGCTTATGGCACCCGCCAGGCTGGTCAGAGTGAACGTTTAACCGGTACTGCGCCCTTTAAAGTGCTGCTTGGTAATGCAGCAGCGGCCAGAGTGCAATTGAATGATGTTGCTGTTGATTTGTCTGGTTATGCTGCCGGACGGGTCGCACGTTTAACCTTAGGTGGACAGCCTTAATATGTTTGCAGAAAGTCCTATTATCCGCCGCAAATCAAAACAAATTCGTGTTGGCAATGTGCTGATTGGCGGAGATGCACCTATAGCGGTGCAGTCGATGACCAACACCAGAACCACAGATGTGGATGCAACAGTTGCACAAATTCAGGCCATTGCCAAAGCAGGCGCTGATTTAGTAAGGGTGTCAGTGCCCACTATGGAAGCGGCCGAAGCTTTTAAACTGATTAAACAACAATCGCCTATTCCGCTGGTGGCAGATATTCATTTTGATTACCGTATTGCGCTGAAAGTGGCGGAATATGGGGTCGATTGCCTGCGCATTAACCCGGGTAATATCGGCCGTGAAGACCGCATCCGTGCTGTGGTTGAATCAGCACGTGACCACAATATTCCTATCCGTATTGGTGTCAACGGCGGTTCGCTGGAAGCTGATATTCAGGAAAAATACGGTGAGCCAACGCCCGAAGCGCTGGTGGAATCTGCGATGCGTCATGTCGAAATTTTAGACCGGCTGAATTTTGATAATTTTAAAGTCAGTGTCAAAGCGTCCGATGTGTTTTTAGCAGTAGGTGCTTATCGTTTACTGGCCAAACAAATTGAACAACCTTTGCATCTGGGTATTACCGAAGCAGGTGGCGCCCGTGCCGGTGCCGTCAAATCTGCCATAGGTTTAGGCATGTTATTGGCCGAAGGTATTGGCGACACTTTACGTATTTCGCTGGCGGCTGACCCTGTTGAAGAAGTGAAAGTTGCTTTTGATATTTTAAAATCTCTGCGCATCCGCTCCCGTGGTATTAACTTCATCGCTTGCCCAAGTTGTTCACGGCAGGAATTTGACGTGATTAAAACCATGAATGAGCTGGAGCAGCGTTTGGAAGATATCATCGACCCTCTGACTGTCTCTGTGATAGGGTGCGTGGTGAATGGCCCGGGTGAAGCACTCATTTCCGATTTAGGCGTGGCTGGCGCCAACCGTAAAAGTGGTTTTTACCTCAAAGGGGAAAGACAAAAACTACGCATCGATAACGACAGTGTGGCCGAGCAGCTGGAACAACAAATCCGCGCTTATCTGGCGCAGCAAAAGCAGCTGATTGATATCAAAGCTGTTGAATAAACGATTGTTGAATTTGAACAAAGTGTTGCCCTCAGCAGTGGGTAGCACACGCATAATCAGGGTTTAAAGTGTCTAAAGATATTCAAGCGATTCGCGGCATGAACGATTGCCTGCCGCAGGATACGCCGGTTTGGCAGTATCTGGAACAAATGATCAGAAGTACCGTCAGCAGCTACGGTTATGACGAAATTCGTTTTCCTATAGTCGAAATGACTGAACTTTTTAAACGTTCTATCGGTGAAGTCACTGATATCGTTGAAAAAGAAATGTATAGCTTCGAAGATCGCAATGGCGACAGCCTCACTTTGCGCCCGGAAGGCACAGCCTGTTGTGTGCGCGCCGGTAATCAGCATGGCCTGCTCTACAATCAGGAACAAAGATTGTGGTATATGGGCCCGATGTTCCGTCACGAAAGACCACAAAAAGGCCGTTACCGTCAGTTCCATCAATTTGGTCTGGAAGCCTTTGGTATGCAGGGCCCGGATATTGACGCTGAAGTTATTATTCTGACAGCCCGTTTATGGCAGCAGCTGGGGCTGGCGCCTTATGTCAAGCTGGAGCTGAACTCACTGGGCTCCAATGCTGCCCGTGCAGCTTACCGCGACAAGCTGGTGGCTTATCTGGAACAGCATCAGGAACTGCTGGATGAAGACAGCCAGCGCCGCTTGCACAGCAATCCACTGCGGGTACTGGATAGCAAAAACCCGGCCATGGCAGAGATGTTATCAAAAGCACCACAGTTACTTGATCATCTGGATGAAGAATCTGCGGCTCACCTCGAAGGTTTAACACAACGTTTAACAGCTGCTGGCATTAGTTTTGAGATTAATCCACGGCTGGTGCGTGGTCTTGATTATTACAACAGAACAGTGTTCGAGTGGGTCACCACCAATCTAGGTTCACAAGGTACTGTCTGCGCCGGTGGCCGTTATGACGGTCTGGTGGAACAACTGGGCGGTAAAGCCACCCCTGCTGTTGGTTTTGCCATGGGCATGGAGCGGCTGGTGTTGTTGCTGCAAAGTCTGGACTTAGTGCCGGCTGTCAGTAACAATGCAGACCTTTATTTAATGCCACTTGGCGAAGCGGCGGAACTTGCCGCAGTTTCAGTTGCCGAACAGCTTCGCAACGCCTTACCGGGCAAGCGTATTGTGATGCACTGCGGTGGCGGCAACCTGAAAAAACAATTAAAGCGGGCTGATAAGTCCGGTGCAGCTGTGGGTTTGTTATTGGGTGACGAAGAACTGGCCACAGGTCAGGTGACCTTAAAATGGCTCAGAGCTGATAAACCACAACAAACAGTCGCAATAACTGAGCTGGCCACAGTGCTGAATGCAGTCGTAACGGAGTGATGGATGGAAATTTACAACACCGAAGAACAACAGGTTGAAGCGATTAAACGTTTCTGGAAAAACAACGGTACCTCTATTCTGGCTGGTATCGCTATTGGTCTGGCTGGCCTGTATGGTTTTCGTTATTACCAGGCGCAACAACTAGGCGCAATTGAAGCTCAGTCTGGCCAATATGCCGCCTTAGTTGAGCAGGTCAGTGCTGAAGGTGCTGATAAAGCGACCTGGCTGGTTGAAACGCAAAAATTTATTGATGCCAACAAGAGCAGTAGCTATAGCGTACTTGCTGCTTTGCTTGCCGCCAAAGAAGCTGCTTTTTTGAAAGACTACGCCGCAGCAGAAAAACAACTGGCCTTTGTGATTGCCAGCAGTAAAGCACCTGAGGTGATTGCATTGGCAACTTTGCGTCAGGCACGGCTGCAATTAGAACAAGCCAACTACGAAGCCGCATTAAAAACACTGGAAGCAAAATTGCCTGAAAGTTTTGTGGCACAACAGCAAGAACTGAAAGGTGATGTGCTGCTGAAATCAGGTGACGAAAGCAAAGCCAAAGCGGCCTATCAGGCTGCGTTAACTGCTTCTGAAGCGGGTAAAAATCCGCTGTTACAAGTTAAATTAAATGAACTGGCCCACGTCGCCGGTTAAGAGGTTGCTGTGAAGTTATCGGTAAGAACCTGGGCACCAGTATTGTTGGTGCTGGCGTTGGCTGGCTGTTCCTCTAAAGATGAAGAAGAGTTAGTCCTGCCGGAAATCAGTAACAAAGTAGAACCAGAAGAAGTCTGGAGCAGTGCAGTGGGTGATGGTATTGACCATTACGATTCACGGTTAAAGCCTGCCATTTTTGATAACAAAGTGTATGCCGCCAGCCGTGATGGCATGGTATCAGCTTTTGATCTGGCCTCTGGCGACACGCTCTGGTCTATTGATTTGCGCGACGGTGACGATGCGCCGTTATTTGGTGGTATCAGCCACTGGTGGAACGGCCGTTCTGCCAAAATTGGTGGTGGCGTCGCCGTTGGTTTTGACAAAGTGTTTGTCGGTACTGAAGACGGTCAGGTGTTGGCGCTGAACCCGCAAACCGGCGAAAAAGTCTGGTCAGTGAATATCAAAGGTGAAGTGTTGTCAGCACCTGTTGCAGGTGAAGGTTTATTGCTGGTGAATACCGGTGGTGGCCGTATTTTTGCGTTGCAACCTGACACTGGCGAACAACGCTGGATGCACGAAACCGAAAACGCTATTTTAACCTTGCGTGGCATCAGCCAGGTGTCGGCACAAAGTGGTGGTGTCATTTACGGCAGTGGCAACGGTAAAGTTGGCGCCCTGATTGCAGACAAAGGGGTACCAGCCTGGGAAGAGCCTATTACTGTGGCCAAAGGCGCCACTGATTTAGCCCGTATCATCGATGTGGACGCGACACCTATAGTGGACAATGGTACAATTTACGCCATTGCTTATAACGGTCAGCTGGTGGCGATGGAATTACGCAGTGGCCGCACTTTGTGGAAGCGTGAATATGCCAGTTTCCGCGATATGGTTTTAGAGGATAATGTTCTTTATCTGGTTGATTCTGTAGGTAAATTGTATGCAGTGGATGCCCGCACCGGTTTGGAAACCTGGGCTCAGCTGACGTTGCATAAACATTTTGTCACTGCCCCTGCTGTGTATAAAAATTATCTGGTGGTAGGTGACAACGAAGGCAACCTGCATTGGTTTAACAAAAGCAGTGGTGAATATCTGGCGCGGCATGAGTTTGACAGTTCAGGCTTTTATGCTGAAGCTGTTACCACCAGCGAGCATTTATTGTTGCAAAGTCGCAATGGTGAAATCACCTTGCTGAATGTGCCTGAATAACCGCAAAAAATATGTTTTGCAGAAACAGGCCTGCTTGCAGGCCTGTTTTTTTGTTGTAAAAGACCCGTTATAAAACACCCGTAGTTTTACTGATGGCAGCACTAAAGCTGTATCAGGCAGCATGCTGCTGCACTTTACCCCAAAGGGTAAAAATCCAGCTACCTGTATCAGGTAGCCCTGAGTATTGAGGAATTTACATGTTACCGGTAGTCGCCCTGGTTGGCCGTCCTAATGTCGGCAAATCTACATTATTTAACCGTCTCACCCGCACCCGCGATGCTTTAGTGGCGGATTTTCCGGGGTTGACGCGGGATCGTAAATACGGCTCTGTCGATTACGAAGGCCTGGAATTTATTGTGGTGGATACCGGTGGTATCGACGGCAGTGAAGAAGGTATTGAGCTGGAAATGGCCGAACAATCACTGCGCGCCATCGACGAAGCCGACATTGTGCTGTTTATGGTCGATGCCCGTACCGGTGTCAACGGTGCCGATAGCGCTATTGCCAATCACATTCGCAAAATCAATAAAACAGTGTTTTTGGTGGCCAATAAAACCGATGGTTTAGACGCCGACACTGCAATTGCTGATTTTTACAGCCTGGGTATTGGTGAAGTGTACCCAATAGCAGCAGCGCATGGCCGTGGTGTCACCAACTTACTGCAACGTGCTTTAGTGCCTTTGTTGTCTGAACAACAAGCAGCCCGTTTAGCTGCTTTTGAAGCAGGGGAAGAACTGGAACCTGTGGATGAAGAAGCAGAAAAACTGGCGCGTGATTTACATATTAAATTGGCCATCGTTGGCCGGCCTAATGTGGGCAAATCCACCTTAACCAACCGTATTCTCGGTGAAGAGCGGGTCATTGTTTATGATATGCCAGGCACCACCCGTGACTCTATTTATATTCCGATGGAGCGGGGCGAGCGTAAATACACCCTGATTGACACTGCCGGTGTACGTCGTCGTGGCAAAATTGATGACGTTGTTGAGAAGTTCTCAGTGGTGAAAACGCTGCAAGCCATTGAAGATGCCAACGTGGTGATTTTAGTGCTGGATGCACAACAGGGTATTTCTGATCAGGATTTAAGCATTTTAGGTTTTGTGCTGAACGCCGGTCGTTCTCTGGTTATTGCTGTGAATAAATGGGACGGCTTAAACGATAGCATCAAAGATGAAGTCAAACGTGAACTTGACCGTCGTTTAGGTTTTATCGACTTTGCCCGTTTGCATTTTATTTCTGCTTTGCATGGCTCTGGTGTCGGTAATTTGTTTGAATCGGTAGAAGAAGCTTTTGATTCTGCCACCCGCCGTGTCAGCACCGCGCTTTTGACCAAAATAATGACCATGGCGCAGGAAGATCACCAGCCGCCATTGGTGAAAGGCCGTCGGGTCAAGCTGAAATACGCTCACGCCGGTGGTTATAACCCACCGCTGATTGTTATTCACGGTAACCAGGTCGAAGATTTACCGGATTCGTACAAACGTTATCTGATGAACTACTTCCGTAAGTCGTTGCAGATGATGGGCACACCGGTGCGGGTGGAATTCCGTGGTGGTGATAACCCATTTGCCGAGCGTCGTAATACCTTAACGCCAAACCAGCAATATAAACGTGAACGTATTTTAAAAGCGCGGGCAAATCTGGCGAATAAAAAGAAACCTGGTCAGCCTGGTTAACAGGCGGCTGGAAAGTAAAAAACCGCCTGCTGGCGGTTTTTTGTTTTGTCGTCTTTCTTCTCAAACAAAGGCTGAACAAAAGCACAACACTTCAACAGCAGCAAAAGTGATTGATCAGGCTGTACTTTGTGCTGATGTTGGAAATAACCGGATGTAACAGGTAAGCAAAATGACGACAGCTAATCATTCTACATCAACCGAACCTTTGACCTGCGAGCCGGCAACTCCTCAGCTTCTGCTGCAAAGTGCGCCTTTTCAGCTTGCCAGACAACTCACTCCGGCTTTAAGCGGTTTGCAATTTGGTATTGGCGGCAGTTTATTGCTAATGGAACTTGGTTTATTAACCAAAGCCCGGGATCTGGATTTAGTCTGCAGCCTCAAAGATTTCTCTTTGATAGCAGCTGCGCTAGGCCATGTGCTGACCCCCATTGAAGTGGCCCCACACCCGGAATACCAAAGTGAAGCTTTTGCCCGTTTTGTCGCGACGGATGGCACTGAAGTGGATTTAATGGCGGGCATCAGAGTAAAACAACATCAGCAGCAGTGTTGGCAGTTCAGGCCAGAACAAGTTGAATGGCGCCATCAACTGCCCTGGATGACAGCGTTAGACTGGCTGGAACTGTACCAGCTGTTTAACAGATCAGAGCGGGTGTTATTGCTGCAAACTTTTCTGCAGCAACGGAAATAAGCGCAGCGCTAATGTTGCCGGCTTTTTTATACTTGTTGCTGTTATTGTTGTGGCTTGACTGCGCTAATTTGCGCTTGAACCTCACCATCCGCCAGTTTCATCTGCACTAAATCACCTTGTTGCAGCTGGGATACAGATTTCACCACAGTGTTGTTTGCATCAAACACAATACTATAACCCCGTTGTAAGGTGGCTAGCGGGCTGACGGTATGCAGCTCGCGGCTAAGTGCCTGCCAGCTTTGTTGTTTTTTCGCCAGCTGCTGGCTAAAGCCACGTTCTAAACGCTGCTGTAACTGTTGCAGTTTAAGTTGCTGCCGTTTGAGTTGTTGCTCCGGCGACAATAACCACAAAGCTTTTTGTTGCAGCTGAAGCTGTTGCTGGCTTTGCTGTAATTTATGTAACACCGACTGCTGCAAGCGGATTTGCAATTCATCCAACCGTTGTTGTTGCTGTTGCAAACGTCTGGCCGGGTGTAATAACTGCAATTTACTGTGCTGATGTAAAAACTGCTGGGCTTTTTGTCCGAGCTTTTGCCTGATGCTTTGGCTAAGACGCTGTTTTAATTGCAATAAAGTAGCAAGCTGATGTTGTTGATCCGGTGATACCAGTTCAGCCGCTGCCGAAGGGGTGGCAGCACGTAAATCTGCCACAAAATCGCTGATGGAAAAATCAATTTCATGGCCAACAGCGCTGACAATAGCAATGGGGCAATGGGCAATAGTACGGGCCAGCGTTTCGTCGTTAAAACACCACATATCTTCTAATGAACCACCCCCACGGCCGATGATTAAAACATCACATTCATTGCGGCGGATGGCATGATTCAGCGCAGCAGTTAAATCGCTGGCAGCCTGAGCACCTTGCACCAAAGAGGGGTAAATAACAATTTCAATACCTGGCGCACGGCGTTTTAACACCGTCAGAATATCGCGGATAGCAGCGCCTGTTGGTGAGGTGATCACACCAATTTTTTGGGCGTTTAGCGGCAATGGTTTTTTCCGCTCAGGTGCAAATAAACCTTCGGCGGCCAATTTGGCTTTCAGTTGTTCATATTGTTGTCGTAATAATCCGTCACCGGCCGGTTCAATAAAATCGGCCAATAACTGATATTCACCACGGGGTTCGTACACGCTGATGCGGGCACGCACCATCACTTGCTGGCCATTGCGTGGGGTAAAAGTGGCGTTGCGGTTGGTGGTTTTAAACATCGCAACTTTGACCTGAGCCGCTTGATCTTTCAGTGAAAAATACCAGTGACCTGAGCTGGCAGCGACAAAATTTGACACTTCACCGACCAGCCATAACTGACGGAATTGCAGCTCTAAGGTGAGGCGAACTTCGGAGTTTAACCGGGAAACTGTGTAGATATCGGCTTGTTGCATAGCTGGGGTTCTGGCAAAGCGCTTTAACGAAAACTTTTGCTAATCTACCACAAAAGTAAAAAATGCGTTGTGACACTCAGTAAAAGCGACTAAAATAGCGCCGCAACATTCCCCGTTATTTAACTCACACAGAGAGATTGTTGCAATGCTCAGGATAGTGAAAGAAGCGCTCACATTTGACGACGTGTTACTTGTACCAGCGCACTCCACAGTGTTACCCCATACCGCAGATCTGCGGACTCAACTGACCAGCAAAATCACTCTGAATATCCCGATGGTGTCTGCCTCGATGGATACAGTGACCGAAGCACGCCTGGCTATTGCCTTAGCGCAGGAAGGTGGTCTTGGTTTTATCCACAAAAATATGACCATCGAAGAGCAGGCCGCCAACGTTCGTAAAGTGAAAAAATACGAAAGTGGTGTAGTGTCTGACCCTGTGACTGTACGTCCTGAACAAACAGTACGTGATGTGCAGCAGCTGTCACAACAACATGGTTTTTCAGGCTTTCCGGTGGTCGACGCCGACAATAACTTAGTGGGTATTGTGACCGGCCGCGATTTAAACGTTGAAAGCAATCCACAAGCCCCAATTTCTTCTGTAATGACTCCACGCGAGCGTCTGGTGACAGTACACGAAGATTCACCACGCCCTGACGCCCTGGCTTTAATGCATAAACACCGTATTGAAAAAGTATTAGTGGTTGATAATGCATTTAAACTCAAAGGTTTAATTACAGTTCGCGATTATTACAAAGCGGCAAGCAAACCAAACGCCTGTAAAGATGAATTTGGCCGTTTACGTGTTGGTGCTGCTGTGGGTGTAGGCCCGGGCACTGACGAACGTATTGCAGCTTTGGTAGAAGCCGGTGTGGATATTCTGCTAATTGACACCTCTCATGGCCATTCGCAAGGTGTGATTGACCGCGTGAAACAAACCCGCGCTGCTTACCCTGATTTGCAAATTGTTGCCGGTAACGTGGCTACTGCCGAAGGCGCCAAAGCGCTGGCAGAAGCCGGTGCTAACGCAGTAAAAGTTGGTATTGGCCCAGGTTCTATCTGTACCACCCGTATTGTCACAGGTTGTGGTGTGCCACAAATTACCGCAATTGCCGATGCTGCTGAAGGCGTGAAAGGCCTGGACGTTTGTATTATTGCCGACGGTGGTATCCGTTTTTCCGGTGACGTTTCCAAAGCTTTAGTGGCTGGCGCGCATTGTGTGATGGTCGGTTCTATGTTTGCCGGTACTGAAGAAGCACCGGGTGAAGTAGAACTGTATCAGGGCCGTTATTACAAATCTTACCGTGGTATGGGCTCTCTGGGCGCCATGGCACAACGTAATGGTTCTTCTGACCGTTATTTCCAGGGCAGCAACAACGCTGAAAAACTGGTCCCTGAAGGTATCGAAGGCCGGGTGGCTTACAAAGGTCCAATCGAAAACATTATTCACCAGCAAATGGGCGGTCTACGTTCATCTATGGGTTTAACCGGTTGTGAAACTATTGAAGTGCTGCGCACTAAACCAGTATTTGTCAAAGTGACCTCTGCTGGTATGGGTGAATCGCACGTTCATGACGTTCAAATTACCAAAGAAGCGCCAAACTACCGTATTGGCTAATGATATCCCCTAAATCATTGATGATGCGGGTAGGCGGCAATTGAACGGTTCTGGAACGCCAGTCCGACCCATGAGCGTAGTGAGTTATGCGATAGGGCGGCTGGTTTCCCAGTGAGTGAAAGCAGCCCCCGCGGCTTCAGGGATGATGGGGATAAAGCGCTGGCAGCTATGCTGGTGTGGTTTTTATCGCTGGTGCGTGCCAGCGTGGTTTTTCCGGCCAGTGTTAACTGGCCAGCTACCGACACAAGGTTGATATGAGCAAAAATATCCATTTCCACCGTATTCTGATCCTCGACTTCGGTTCGCAATATACCCAGTTAATCGCGCGTCGTGTCCGCGAAATTGGCGTTTATTGTGAACTCTGGGCCTGGGATGTCACAGCTGAACAAATCGCTGAATTTAACCCGACCGGTATTATTTTATCTGGCGGCCCTGAGAGTGTGACCGAAGCCGGTTCACCGCGTGCGCCGCAGTATGTGTTTGAAGCCAATGTGCCGGTATTAGGCGTTTGTTATGGCATGCAAACCATGGCCGAGCAGTTAGGTGGTAAAGTTGCCAGCTCTGACAAACGTGAATTTGGTTATGCGCAGGTAGAAATTATTGCCAATAACCCGATGTTTGCCGGCATTGAAGATCACGTGAATGACAAAGGCCACGGTTTATTGGACGTCTGGATGAGCCACGGCGATAAAGTTGTTGAAATTCCAGCTGGTTTTGTTACCACTGCCCAAACGCCAACTTGCCCGCATGCCGCTATGGCCAATGAAACCAAGCAATTCTACGGTGTACAGTTCCACCCTGAAGTGACCCATACCCGTCAGGGTTTGCGCATGCTGGAACAGTTTGTTGTTGATATCTGCGGTTGTGAAAAACTCTGGACCCCAGCCACCATCATTGATGACGCTATTGCCAACATCAAAAAACAAGTGGGTGACGATCAGGTCATTTTAGGCCTGTCCGGTGGTGTTGACTCTTCGGTAGTGGCCATGCTGCTGCACCGCGCTATCGGCAAAAACCTGACCTGTGTTTTTGTTGATAACGGTTTATTGCGTTTAAACGAAGGCCAGCAAGTGATGGATATGTTTGGTGACCATTTTGGTCTGAACATTATTCATGTCAAAGCTGAAGATCGTTTCCTGAATGCTTTGGCGTCAGAAGCAGAACCAGAAGCCAAACGTAAAATCATTGGTCGTGTTTTTGTGGAAGTATTTGATGAAGAAGCGAAAAAATTAACCAATGCCAAATGGTTAGCCCAGGGCACGATTTATCCGGATGTGATTGAATCTGCTGCTTCTAAAACCGGCAAAGCCCATGTGATTAAATCACACCATAACGTTGGTGGCCTGCCTGCGGAAATGAAGATGGGTCTGGTTGAGCCGCTGCGTGAGCTGTTTAAAGACGAAGTGCGTAAAGTAGGTCTGGCACTGGGTTTACCATACGACATGCTGTACCGCCACCCCTTCCCTGGCCCTGGTTTAGGGGTTCGGGTGCTGGGTGAAGTGAAAAAAGAATATTGTGATTTATTGCGTAAAGCCGATGCGATTTTTATTGAAGAATTGCATAAATCCGGTTGGTACGAGCAAGTCAGCCAGGCATTTACTGTATTCCTGCCGGTAAAATCAGTGGGTGTGATGGGTGATGGTCGTAAATACGATTGGGTGGTTTCTCTGCGTGCAGTACAAACCGTCGACTTTATGACTGCGCACTGGGCACACCTGCCATACGAGCTGCTGGGTCATGTGTCGAACCGCATCATCAATGAAGTAAACGGCATTTCCCGTGTGGTTTACGACGTTTCCGGTAAACCACCAGCGACCATTGAGTGGGAATAAAGCCGGTATTGGCGGCTATTGCCATCATCTGCGTAAAAACGTAAAAGGAGCCTTCAGGCTCCTTTTGTTTTTTGCTCTTGCGCTTGGCTCAAAGCTGGCTAATTTGTTGTTTCAGGTTATAAGATTTGTCGGTCACTATGGCTTCCAGCGTTGCAACCCGCTGTTTTAAATCTGCAATTTCTTGCTGTAATGCTTCACTGCCGGCGCCGGCATTTTGTAACTTCACTTTCGTTTTATTACGTTGTTCATAAAATGCATAGGCAAAAGCCAGAACTACTGCGACAAAACCAATATCAAATACACCCATGATGTTTCCCTTCTTGTTGAAATGATTTGAAGAATAGCAATTGTTATACCAAAGTTATAACTCAATGAAAACAATGTGTTGCAAAAGCTGGTGTCTGAGCTCTTTGGCAACTTCACCAGAAAATAGGCAATTTTGCAGTGGCTGATGGTAAAATTTTTAACTCTGTTGTTTTCTCTGAGAGTTGTGATGACTGACATAAATAAGCCGGTGACTACTGTGCTGCAGCAAAATGATGAACACTGGATGCATTATGCGCTGGCGCTTGCCGACAAAGCAGAGCAGGCCGGTGAAATTCCGGTAGGGGCCGTGCTGGTAAAAGACAATCAGGTGGTTGGCGAAGGCTGGAATATGTCGATTTGTCAGCACGATCCATCCGCTCACGCTGAAATGCTGGCGATACGCCAGGCTGCAAATCAGATAAAAAACTACCGGCTGCTGGATACCACTTTGTATGTCACGCTGGAGCCTTGTGCTATGTGTGCCGGACTTTTGGTGCATAGCAGAGTCAAACGGCTGGTATTTGGTGCTTTGGATGCCAAAACTGGGGCTGCAGGCTCTGTGACAGATTTAGTGCGCCATCCGGCGCTGAATCATCAGCTGGAAGTGACTTCTGGCGTACTGGCACAGTTATGTGCAGATAAACTTTCCAGTTTTTTCAGACGCCGGCGGCAAGAGCAGAAGGCTGCAAAAGCTTTAGTTCAGGCTGAGCGTCAGGAAAAACAGCGGTAACACAAAATTTCAGCACGCAGCTTCGTTTTGTTGTTCGGTGTGCAGGATAGTCTGGAAATTACGTTGTCTGCGATGCAGTTTCATCACAGCCACATTACGTTTAATACGACGACGTACTGCGCCAACATCCATAATGCGGCGTTTTCTTAACATTTTGGGTCTTTTACGTTTGAGCATTCAGCACTCCAGCTCCGGTATGACAGCCCGCCACTATAAACAGCGTTGCATTTTATCTCAAGCTGGCTTGATGGCTAACAGTGCAGATACAGTTTTTGTTTGGTTAATTTTTGCTGCCAGGGCCTGATTTATCAGTCTGGTTGCCGGTTTTGGCTGGTTTTTTATGGTCTTTCACCACAGGTTTATTGGCAGCAGCTTCAAGCTGTTCGCTATATTCTTCCGCAAGCTTCTGTTTTTGTTGCTGAACTTTGAGCTCGGCCTGTTTTTTCTCATCCACCCACAGCAGGGTATCAAAATAACGGCGGATATTTTCCACATAATAAACAGCGTGATCGCCCCTGGCGTAACCGGTACGGGTCTGGCTGTAATATTTGCGTTGGCGTAATAATGACAAACGTTGTTTTACTTCTGCCCATTTATCAGGGTCGGCACCATCTTTTTCAGTCAGCATGCGGGCGCTTTCCACGTGGTTATAACCAATATTGTAGCCAGCCAAAGCAAACCAAAGCCGGTCCGGCATTTGAACCCTCTCCGGTATACGGTCGATTAACTTTTGCAGGTATTTACTGCCGCCTCTGATACTTTGCGCTGCATCAACCCGGCTGGTGACTTTCATTAAATTGGCGGTGTTCACTGTTAACATCATCATGCCCACTACACCTTGTGGGCTGCGTGCTTTGGGGTCCCAACGTGATTCCTGATAAGCAATTGCGGCCAGCAAACGCCAGTCTAAATTGCCGGAATGTTGTTCAAATAAAGCACGGTAACGCGGCAGGGTTTTATCAATAGCTTCAATATAATCCAGCGTATCGGCGTAGTTAAAACGCCTGACATGGCCAAAATATTTATCTTCTAAACTTAATAACTCAGCGCCTTCGTAACTGCGGCCAAAAAACTCCACCAGCACACTCATTAAAGAGTCGTCATTATTTTTGGCCAATAACCAGGCCACCGGTTGCTGACTTTTTAACACCATGGCCGTGCCAAGGTTGGGATAAAAACGTTGATTAATGGCCAATAAATGCGAGTCGGCGACAGTGTATTGAATTTTGCCGTCTGCCACTTGTTGTAATAACTCAGTGGCGTCATCGGTTTCATTTAACTGAATGGCAAGCTCAGGCAGCTCTTTTTGTTTATGCAGCAAAGTTTCGGCCTGACTTGAGCCTTTTAACACCACCACAGGGGCGGCAAGTTCATCCAGTGATTTGGGCTTTTTGTCACTTTGACGAAATACCAGTACTTCGTCACTCCATTGATAGGCCGGCGCCAAACGGTATTGCTGACGCAGACTTTCTGAAACAGTGGAGCCGGATGCAATCACATCAACCTGACCGGTACGCAGTTTTTCCAATAATTCTTCTAAATGAAAGCTGGGAACCAAATCTAATTTCACCCCCAGTTTGTCGGCCAGGGCCACCGCCAGTTCATACTCATAACCTGTGGCGCCATCGGCGGTGACATAATAACTGGTAGGGCCGTTTAAGATGCCCACTCTAATGCTATCGCGTTGATAAATCTGATGTAAATGCATAGGCTCTGGCGCTGGCGTACAAGCAGCCAGACTCAGAATCAGCACTATCAACAGCAGTTTCCAACGCATTATTTTTTGCCTTCACCAAATTTGAGCCGCCAGTTATATCAAAAATCCGCCTTGTCGTCAGTTTTTACTCATACCCTTTGTGTTGGTTCTTCTATATAATGCAGCGCCTGATTTGAGGTTCCATCGACGTTCAACCCACGGGAAAAAAGCCTATGTTGATCCTGCGTGGTGCACCAGCACTGTCCGAGTTCAGAATTCAAAAGTTCATCGATCAATGCGCCAAAGCGGCGTTACCTGTCACTGCAATTTATGCCGAGTTTGTCCATTTTGCTGATGTTGTAGGCGAATTAACCGCCCAGCAGCAGACAGTTCTGGATAAATTACTGACTTACGGACCCACCATCACCAGCCATCAACCAACAGGATTTTTGCTGTTGGTGACGCCAAGACCAGGCACTATTTCGCCATGGTCGTCCAAAGCCACTGACATTGCTCATAACTGTGGTTTAAACCAAATCAACAGGTTAGAACGTGGCCTGGCTTATTATGTAGATACCAGCCGCGCTTTAACGGCGGATGAACATAAACAGCTGGCGGCGTTATTACATGACCGTATGATGGAATCGGTATTTACTGAACTGGATCAGGCGCAAGCTTTGTTCCGTAAAGCTGAACCTGCCCAATTATCATCAGTCAATATTTTAACCGGTGGCCGTGAAGCTTTGGTTGAAGCCAATATCCGCTTAGGTCTGGCTTTAGCTGAAGATGAAATTGATTATCTGGTCAGCAACTTCAAAACTTTGGGTCGTAACCCAAACGACATCGAACTTTATATGTTCGCGCAGGCCAACTCTGAGCATTGCCGTCACAAAATTTTTAACGCCGACTGGACCATTGACGGCGTAGAGCAGCCTAAGTCGCTGTTTAAAATGATTAAAAACACTTTTGAAAAAACACCGGATTATGTGTTGTCTGCTTACAAAGACAATGCTGCCGTGATGGAAGGTTCAAAAGCCGGCCGGTTTTTCCCAAAACCAGACTCCCAAGAATACCAATATCACCATGAAGACATTCATGTGCTGATGAAAGTAGAAACCCACAACCACCCAACAGCCATTTCGCCATTCCCTGGCGCTGCCACTGGCTCTGGTGGTGAAATTCGTGACGAAGGCGCAACAGGTGTTGGTTCTAAACCAAAAGCGGGTTTGGTTGGTTTTTCAGTATCGAACTTACGGATTCCGGGTTTTGAACAGCCGTGGGAAACCGATTTTGGCAAACCAGACCGTATTGTGAATGCGCTGGATATTATGATTGAAGGCCCGCTGGGTGGCGCTGCTTTTAACAAC
>NZ_JAVBXS010000044.1 GCF_030824435.1 Rheinheimera sp. | reverse complement strand
GTACCGCTTCGATAAAAGCACAGGCATAATTTCCTCCTGTTATTTTCATCACGACTGGTGTTGGCAACTGAGCAACCTGCAGGTTGAGCGAATCAGTTTGCTTTAGGTATCTATCTGATAAGTGGATTTACCGTGGAATTATTAAAAATCGACTGTTTAGGCAGACAATTACGACTGGAAGCTTCGATGGCGGGCTGGCAACAGCTGTTCTGGGACAGGCAGCTGGTGTCGCAACTACCGGCCACTGCTGACCCTTCCGCCCAACGCGACCATCAATTTGAATTACTGGCTAAATCACAGCTTGATGAAGCAACAGGCATGCCGCTGCCGGACGAAGGTTCAGACAACAGCCAGTTGCTGAAGATCAGACTGGAAACCGAAGTGCACTGGCAACCTTTTCTGTTGAAGTACCGGCTTTTTGTCAATAACGAACTGCAAAGTTCGGGCGAGCGCAACAGCAAAGATATTGAGCGGCAACAGCCTGAATTAACGCCGGAAAAACCAAAACAACAAAGCTGGCTTGGGCTGGCGTCTTTAGGTTTTAAACTGTTTAAAAGTGCCAAAGTGATTAAAGTGGTACTGGCCGGTGCCAGCGTCGCTGCTTATTCCTGGTTATTTTCGTTGCAGTTTGCGCTGGCATTGTTGGCCTGTCTGGTGTTTCACGAATATGGCCATATTCGCGCCATGAAATATTTTGGCATGAAAACCAAAGGTATTTACCTGATTCCGTTTTTGGGTGGGCTGGCGCTTTCGGACGAAAAAATTAACACCCGCTGGCAGGATGTGGTGATTTCCATTATGGGCCCCACCTTTGGCTTGCTGCTCTCCATCGCTTGCCTTTTGGCCTATTGGCTGACCGGCAATATCTTTTTTGCAGGTTTGGCCACTTTTAATGCCTTGCTGAACTTATTTAACCTGCTGCCGGTACTGCCGCTTGATGGCGGCCATATTCTGAAAAGTATCAGCTTTTCCATGAATAGCATTATTGGTTTAGTCGGCACTGTTGCCGGCGCTTTGCTTGGTGTTTATCTCAGTTACAGCCTGGGGCTGGCGCTGTTTGGCTTTTTATTGTTGGTGGGCAGTTTAGAAATAGTGTTTGAATGGCGTGGCCGTCATCAAAGTCACCTGCTGCCGCTGGATAGATATGGCCAGTGGTTTTCGGCTTTATGGTATCTGCTGACCGTTGGCTGCCTGATTGGCATTATCTGGTATTTCGCCAAATCCGGTGACGATATGCTGGCACTGCCACTGCAGATTTTACAAAGTTAAGGTTTTATTGTTGCCTGCGGCCACGCCCACACAAATGGTCGCAGGCATACCACTCAGATAGCACAAACTCCGCTTATCATAAAAATCAGCGATGTTTTAGCAGCAGAGGGCACTATCAACGGCATCAACCAAGCCGAGGATAACCCAATGAAACATACGCTGACTTTATTAACCACCGCCCTTTGCCTTTCACTGACAAGCCCTGCCACTCTGGCTTTTAGCAACACTGAGTTGCAACAAAAAATGCAAACTTTGGTGGTGCAAAAAGCCAAAGCCGACCAACCCGGTTTTACCGTGCTGGTGCGTAAAGGCGACCAGGTGATGCTGCGGGGTGGTTACGGTATGGCCAATCTGGAACTGGCAGTGCCCATGCAGGCCAACAGCAATTTAAGGCTGGCGTCCCAAACCAAACAATTTACCGCTATGGCGGTGTTGCAACTGGTTCATGCCGGCAAAATCAGCCTGCAACATAAAGTGGGGGAAGTGCTGAAAGATTACCCTGCAGTGGGCCGCGATATCAGCATCCACCAGTTATTAACCCACAGCAGTGGCATTCCAAACTTAAGCCGGATGCCGGAGTTTAAACAAAACAAAAGCAAAGACGCCACTTTGGCCGAAATGCTTGCCCTTTTTAACGACAAACCACTGCAGTTTGCCCCCGGCAGCCGTTTTATGTATTCCAATTCCAACTACGTGCTGTTAACCGCAATTATTGAGGCCGTCAGCAAACAAAGTTATGCCGACTATCTGCAACAACATATTTTTCAGCCACTTGGCATGAAAAACACCGGTTACGACAGCGCCACTGCCATTATTCCCAACCGAGCTTCGGGTTATGAACAACAGGGCAATACCTTTTTGAATGCTGCTGTGATTAGCATGACCAGACCTCAGGGCGCCGGTGCTTTACGCAGCACTGTGGATGATATGAATCTGTGGGATCAGGCGTTATACAGCAACAAATTAGTGCCACAAGCTTTGTTGCAGCAATCGTTTATTAAACACCCAAGCACAGATGGTCAACCTCAGCCTTATGGATATGGCTGGATGATGGCAGATTTAGCACAGTTGCCAACACAAGAGCACAGTGGCGGTATTGAAGGTTTTTCTTCTTATATTATCCGGATACCGGCTCAGCAGGTTTACGTGGTGGTGCTGGCCAACAGCTCTTATTTTGACAGTTACACCCTGGCGGTCAAACTGGCAGCTATCGCTATTGGCAAACCTATTGAACCAGTTGCCGTTGAACTGAGCGCCGAAGCAAAACAGGCGATAGTAGGCAACTACAGTTTTGATGACGGCACAGAACGGCATATCAGCCTGCACCAGGGTGAACTGCTGTGTCAGACGCTGGATGGCCCAACGCAAAAACTGATCCCAACAGCAGAGGGTAAGTTATATCTGGAAGATGACATCAGTTACCTGACCTTAGGCGATATCAAAGCAGGCAAAGCTGAACTTGCCCTGGTGATCCGCGGTTTTGGTACCTTCCCGGCCAAACGACTGCAATAACAACAGGCAGTGACAAAACGACAGCAGTTACAGTGCTAACTGCTGTCGCAACACCGCACTTTGCCGGCGTGACACTTCCACTTCGCTACCACAACTAAGCAACAACATAAATCCGCCACTGACCGATGGTTCCACTTTGCAAATTGCCGTCAGATTTACCAGTTGATGCCGGTTGGCGCGAAAAAACAAACCTGGCACTAACCGTTGTTCGATGCTGTTTAACGAACGGTATACCAGCGGCGATTGTTGACCGGCATGAACTTTACTGTAATTGCCAACAGCCTCAAAACAACGCACATCGGCAATTTTTAATAAAAAACAGCGTTCACCGTCTTTAACAAAAAAATTGCTGTTGCCATCCAGCACTGGTTCGGCAGTAGCCGCTGTTGCAACCTCTGCCGATGGCGCTTCGACTGCAGGCGCAACAAAAGACGTCAGCTTGGCCAAAGCAGCGGCAAAACGGGGGGCTGTTACTGGTTTTAATAAATAATCCACCGTTGGATAATCAAAAGCGGCCAGCGCATGTTCGGCATAAGCAGTGGTAAAAATTATTTTTGGTACAAACAGCAATTTTGCCAATAAATCAAAAGCGGTAGCGCCAGCCAAATCAATATCCAGCAACAACAAATCCGGTTGTAATTCAGTGATCAGGGTAAAAGCCGCATCCACGTCAGCAGCTTCGCCGACCAGCTGTAACTCTGGATGTTGTTTTAGCAGCTCTTTTAGTTCCAGCCTCGCCAGACGCGAATCTTCCACTATCAGCACTTTCATTTAATTACCTCAGAAATCTGATGTTCTGATAATTCAACAGCGGCTTGTGCTGCCGGGTCAATTCCTGTTTGAATCAGCGGTAAAGCACGGATCACCAGTGCAGCCACCACTTCATTACCTTGCTGACAAAGACTTAACGAAGCAGCGTCACCATACAACAGCAACAGTCGCGAGCGCAGGTTAAGCAAACCACTGCCGGTGGAATGCTCAGTTGTCTCTGCTTTATGCAACTGTCCGCTGTTGCGTAGTTCAAGCTGCAAACCATGTGCGCCCAGCGGCAACACTGTCAGCTGAATAAAACCGCCTTGTGGCAAACGGCTGATACCATGTTTAATGGCATTTTCAAACAGCAGCTGCAACGCCAGCTTTGGAATTTTGCGGCCTAAACAAGCAGGGTCAAGCTGGTAATTGACCTGCAGTTTATGCTCGAGCTGAATGCGCATCAGCGCTTCATAATCGGCCAGGATCTGTAATTCGGTGCGCAGTGGCACCAGCACCTGTTGATCGCTATCTATCTGATAACGCAGCATATCGGCAAAATGCGCCAACATGGTACGCGCGCCTGCCGGGTCTTCCAGAATCAGGGCGCGGATATTGTTGATGCAGTTAAACATAAAATGAGGGCTGAGCTGAGCCAGCAAACTTTGCAGCTGACTTTCTTTCATTCTGAGCTCAGACTCTTGTTGTGCCATGCGGGCAAAGCGCAAATCCTGCTGCCGGCTGAGCGTCAGATACAAAGTGCTCCAGAACAGATAAAGCGGCAATAACAGCGGAAATTTTGCCCCTATCGGCTGAGCATCATAAATAACACTTAAGGTGAGATGCAGCTGTGACAACGGCCACAACAGCAGATAATGCAACAGATCCACCAGCAAAGCCGTCACCAGCGAATAACAGCTTAACCAGCCAAGTGTTGCCACTACTGTCAACTGACGCTGGCGCAGCGGCCGGAACAGTGCCCGCAGTAATAACGAACCGGCAAAAGCCAGCAGCCAAAACAATAAAGCAGGAACAACATTCACAAGGCTTAGCGGCTCGTCAGTGGCAAGCAGCAGCAGCTGTAACAGCAAAAACAGCGCCCAGCCAAAACTCTGATACAACCAAAAACCATTATTGCGTTGCAACAAAGACAAAGGGTTTAGACCGGAACGCACTGCCATATTCACAATCCTAACCTTGTACCACAGGCTGGACTATCTATATGACAGCTGAGATAAAACGCCATCAGCTGACAAAAGCCGCGGCTTCTGCCGCTGTTAAAGGGCGATATTCACCTTCAGCTAAGATGTTGGCATCTAACACAAAATCGCCGATTTTTTCGCGGTGCAGCTTTTCCACTTTATTACCAATAGCGGCAAACATACGTTTGACCTGATGGTAACGGCCTTCGTGGATAGTTAATAAACATTCATGGGGGTTCATTATTTCCAGCTCTGCCGCTTTGGTCAGCTGTTTTTCGCCACGCAACATCACGCCTTCTGCAAACAAGGTTATGGCCGATTCATCAACAGGATCGGCCAGCCAGGCGCGGTAAGTTTTGGCACATTCATGTTTGGGCGAGCTGATTTTATGTGACCACTGGCCATCGTCGGTGATCAATAACAAACCTGTGGTATCCAGATCCAACCGGCCGACGGTATGCAGTTTGTCGAGCCGTGGTTCGTCCATTAAGACAAAAACAGTATTGTGATCAGGGTCGTCGGTAGAACAAACATAACCGGCCGGTTTATGCATGACAAAATAACGTGGCCCTGTCAGTTGCAGCGCCTCGCCTTCAAGTTCAACTTGTTGTTCAGGTTTTAACTGAGTGGAAGGTTGTTTACACAGCTGCTGATCGACCAGCACCAGGCCCTGACGGATCAATTTGCCCGCCTGACTGCGGGTCAGGCCGGTACAATCACAAATAAACTTATCTAAACGCATGAAAAGACTCAATACAAAAAAGAGCAGTGTAACCAGCTGCAACGGCAGGCTCAACCAATCAATAAGCCGAACGCAGTTATTGTGATTTTAAACCGTATAGTTCCAGCCGCGCCGTCCAGAACTCCTGTTTTGGCAATTCTTCAATGGCTTTGTCAAATGCGCTCAACAAACTTTGATAATCCTGAGTCAATAACAACTGCCTTTTATAAGCCGGGTAAGGTTCACCAACAATACGCAGCTTGCCGAGGTAATGTTGTTGCCGGCCATAATATAAAAAGCTGGACCTGGTGATCACCACATGATCAACATTACGCTCCAACAGTCTGGCCAGATTTTCTTTGTCAGACTCGGCGTCAAGCCTGGTGACCCGTCGTTGTTGCACCAGTTCGTTGACACCCGGATAACTGTAACCACGAATGGCACCCAAAGTGCTGCCGGCCAGATTGTCCAGCTGCGTGAGGTCACCGCTAAATTCCCGATGACTAACAAACACATCTCTGTCGCTAAACAGCACAGTCGACCATAAATAAGGCCGGACTTTATTGGTGAACCAGGCAGGATTTGCCCATAACACTATGGTTGGTTCCCCGGCATCAAGCCTTGCATTCAGTTGATGGCGCGGTAAAAACTTATACTGCAACTGGTACTGGCCTCCCAGCTGCAGTTGTAACGCCCGCACCAGATCATAATTTAATCCGGTTTCAGCTTCGGCATTAATCACAAAAGGAGGGGAACTGTGGTATCCGTACAAAGTGAGATTGGTTGTGGCCCACAACTGTGGCAAAAACAACCAACAACAAAGCAGTAGCAGTTTCGCGACCATGTTTACCCCCAAACCAATCATCCTTCTAACCTTAGTCGCCGCGCCGCCAAAAATGAAGGCAGAGACTGCCGAAAACTTATGCCATATCAGCGCAGCCAACACCAGCATCTGGCCACATTTAATTAACATAAAACCGATATCAGGGAATTGCCTGCTCCATAGTCCACCAAGACCAACAGCCGGCACTGCTGCAGCAGAAAGCCGATATTGTTTAAATCAGCCCGCCAGAGCCTGCAACGCTAAGCTATTGCCACTTACCGCGTTTTAACTTTTCTGCTGCTCCAGTCAACTATTTTGGTTGCAATAGACCCGCTATTTCCTCTACATTGCTGCAGCAAATAACTATTAGAACTATTAACTTTACCTCGGGACAATCATGAGCAATACCACAACGGCCCGCGGCAGCTGGGGCTCCCGCATCGGTTTTATTCTGGCGGCTGCAGGTTCAGCCGTTGGTCTTGGCGCAATCTGGAAATTCCCTTACGTGGCTGGCGCCAATGGCGGTGGTGTTTTCCTGCTGGTTTATCTGGCCTGTGTATTCTCGGTTGGCGTTGTGATGATGCTGGCAGAAATGATGATTGGCCGCAGCGCCAAAAAGTCAGCCACCTCCGCTTATCGGGTGCTGGGTAAAAGCAACTGGCATCTGGCTGGCTGGATTTCAGTGCTCTGTGTTTATCTGATCCTCGGTTTTTATTGTGTGGTTGGTGGCTGGACCATTGCTTATATTATTGAAGCCGTCAAAGGCGACATCCTCACCACTGATGCCAAAGTATTAAGTGAAACTTTCACCAACTTTATTGCCGACCCAACAGCAGCACTTATTTATACTGCCGCTTTTATGGCTATTACCGCTGCCATCGTCATAGCGGGTGTACAGGCCGGTATTGAACGTATTTGTAAAGTACTGATGCCTGTGCTGTTTGCACTGATGTTATTCCTGGTGTACCGCAGTCTGACATTGCCTGGAGCTTTGGAAGGGGTGATGTACTTTATTACGCCGGACTGGAGCAAACTGTCGATTAAAATGGTGTTAGACGCTTTGGGTTTAGCAGTATTTTCGTTGTCTGTAGGTGCGGGTTTAATGATTGCTTATGGCTCTTATTTAAGCCCTGAAACCAAAGTTGTGAATGCTGGTTTATGGATAGCAGGCCTGGCAACTATGGCCAGTGTGCTGGCTGGTTTAATGATTCTGCCAGCAGTATTTGCCTTTCATGTTGACCCGGCAGCGGGCCCTGGCCTGACCTTTATCACCATGCCAGCCTTGTTTGCCCAGATGGCGGGCGGTCAGTTATTAGCGCTGGTTTTCTTTTCGTTGTTATTATTTGCTGCTGTCACTTCCTCCATTTCTATTCTGGAGCCGGCAGTCGCTTTCCTGATTGACGAATATGGTCTGGCGCGTAAGACCGCCACTATTATTGTCAGCGTCAGCAACTACGTGATTTTGGGTATTCCTGCCGCTTTGTCATTTGGCTCTATGGCCGACGATATGAAAGTATTTGGCAAAACGCCTTTTGATTTAATGGATTTTGTCGCGTCCAACCTGTTGATGCCATTGGGTGGCATGTTGGCAGCAGTGTTTGTTGGCTGGCGTATTTGGCCAGAAATCCGTGCTGTGCTGGCTGGTGAAATGAATAAAACCATGTTGCATTGGTATCGGCTGATGGCCGCTATTGTGGCACCGTTGCTGATTGCAATAGTGGCTTATATGACCATTAAAGGTTAATTTGCTTATACCTTTGCTGTTGTTCTCCAGAGCTGACCACAACAGCCTCGCTGAACAACAATAAAAAAGCTGCCTTAGGCAGCTTTTTTATTGTTTTTGTATCTCACACAGTGTTCTGACAAAGCGCTATTGGCAAGATAACTCAGCCTGAAATACCAAAGGGTGATCAACCTTGTTTCAGTGGTTTTTCCGCTTTTTTTGCCGTCACAGAACCCCGTTGTTCCGGCAACGCCTGTAAAGAACTTACGGTCTTTTTTGCTGTGGGGGCAAAAGCACTTGGCATCACTTCAATACCGAGTTTACGACCGAGTTTGACAATTAAAGGGATAGTAACAGGCGCAAAAGGCAAGATGGCAAAAATGCCCAGGCCTGTAGCACGCAGCACATCTGCCAGCTGATTGTTGGCAACTGCGAGATCAGCTTTGCTGGCTTCACCAGATAAATAATTCTGGTAAATACGCAACATTTGGCGGGTTTCCGCCTTTTCCTGAGACAACGCCGTTTTTAACCGGATCATGCTAAAACGGATCCGGATCATACTTTTGCGCCTTTGTAACCGCAGCACCCTGATCGGCGCTTTATGCAGATGACGTAGCAGCCCCATACCGATCCCCGTTGCTTAACCCAGCACGCTGCAAATTGCAGCCTTATGACGAAACTATAGCGCTATTATCCGCCGCGCGGCGACGAAACAACAGCGCTATTTATCGAAGATGTACTAGCAATTGGTCGAATAAAAAGTACTTTATTGTCTTGTCACTCAAGCACTTTTCCAACACAACTTATAGGTTGAGCTGACTGACTATGGCCTGAACAAAGGCTGGAATAACACCAGTCGTCAGACTTTTACCATAAAATTGCCATTACGCAACTCTTCCCGCTGATAAGCCGGGCCTTGAATACCTTCATAACTGACGTTGGCGCCAGCAGCGACTGCAATCACATGACCTGCGCCTGTGTCCCATAACATGGTGGGGCCTAGTCTTGGATATAAATGCGCACTGCCTTCTGCCACTAAACAAAACTTCAGTGAACTGCCAACCGCCAGCAGCTGATGGTTGGGGTAAAGCGCCAGAATGTCGTCCATACCAGGTTGAGCGTGGCTGCGACTGCCGACAATTTTTACCGGCTCGCCTGCCACTGGTTTTGTCGCCTGAATAACCCGGCTTTGTGTTTGCCCTTGTGCATCCGTTTCAGCCACAAAAGCACCCAGTCCGAGCACTGCACTGTAGGTTTTTTGCAGCACAGGCGCATGAATAACCCCAAGCACAGGTTCACCTGCCACTATCAAGGCGATATTCACGGTAAATTCGCCGTTGCGTTTAATAAACTCTTTAGTGCCATCCAACGGGTCAACCAGCCAATAACAATGCCAGTGTTGACGCACGCTCCATGGAATATCGGCCGCTTCTTCTGACAACACCGGAATCTCAGGCGTCAGCACTGCCAGCTCACGCATAATCAGTTGATGGGCGGCTAAATCGGCGGCTGTCAGCGGGCTGTCGTCGGCTTTTTGCTGCACAACAACAGCTTGCGGCTGCTGATAAATCGCCAGAATAGCGTCACCGGCGGCCACTGCTATTTTGCTGATCTGCGGCAACCATTGGCTTAATTGTTGTTGAGTCACAGTCATAAAGGTCAAATCCTGCAATTAGCTTTGAGGCCGGATAATGCCACGCTGCTCCAGCAACAACAGCAGCTGTTTGACACTTTCATCCAGCGATAATAAGCCGGTATCCAGCACAATATCAGCTTGCGCTGGTGCTTCATAAGGGTCTGAAATTCCGGTGAAGTTTTTAATTTCACCACGCCGGGCTTTTTGATACAAACCTTTGACGTCGCGTTTTTCGCATTCTTCCAGCGAAGTGGCCACATACACTTCAATAAACTTCCCTGCAGGCAGCGCCTGGCGAATAGCATCCCGCTGGCTTTTCAGTGGTGAAATAAAAGCACTGAGCACTATTAAACCTGCGTCCACCATCAGCCCGGCAACAGCGCCAACCCGGCGTAAATTTTCGGTGCGGTCGGCTTCAGAAAAACCTAAATCAGCGCATAAACCATGGCGCACATTGTCACCATCCAGCAGATAGGTATGAGCACCCCGCGCCACTAACGCTTGCTCCAGCGCACCTGCCACTGTGGATTTTCCGGCGCCGCTTAAACCGGTAAACCACAACACCACTGCTTGTTGTTGTTTTTGTTTTTCGCGATCCAACCCATTGATCTGATGTTGTTGCCAGACAATATTGCTCATAACACCTCTGTTTAAACAGCTTTTAAAACTATTTGCTCAAACTCTTTTCGCAACTTCCGCAAAAACAACAACGCTGACCTGAGCCAGCGTTGTGTTTTGCCAAAAGTTATTGCAGCTTAGAAATATCCAACGCCTGCCAGTGCGGGTAATGTTTACGCACAAAAGCATTCAGCTCCAGTTCCTGCTCGCTAAAACGGCTTTGTGTTGTTGCTAAAGCGGCATCCACCAAACCTGCACCCACTGTGATATTGCTTAAACGGTCGATAAAAATAAAACCACCGGTATCACGATTCTGGCTGTAAGGGTCAAATACAATGGCTTCGGTCAGTTCCAGCTCCACCAGCGCTATGCCGTTTAAAGCCAGGCTTTCTGCCGGAAATTCTGCCAACGTATTCACATCAATAGCGTGGCGGATAGCCGTTACTTTGCCGGCCACTTTTTTGGTGGCGAGTTTAATGTTGTAACTTTTACCCAGCTGAAGCGCGTCTTCGTGCATCCAGACTATTTTGGCGACAATACGGTTTGATAAGCTGGCCTGGTGTTTTTTTGGCACTATCACATCACCACGGCTGATATCAATTTCATCGGTGAGTGTCAGCGTCACCGCCTGACCAGCAAAGGCTGAAGCCAGCTCGCCATCAAAAGTCACTATCGATTTAATCACCGAACTTTTACCGGATGGCAAAGCGGTGATGGCATCACCAACATTAAACTCACCAGCGGCAATAGTGCCGGCAAATCCGCGAAAATCTAAGTTTGGCCTGTTGACATACTGCACCGGCAACCGCGCTTCACCTGTTAAGTTAAACCCAGTGACAGGAGCGTTTTCCAGCTTTTCCAATAAGGTTGGGCCTGAGTACCAGGGGCTTTGGCTGGAACGATTCACCACGTTATCGCCGTTCAGTGCAGACAGCGGCACAAAATCAATATTCGGGCCCTGCTGCGCGCCGAGCTGCTGCTTAAGCTGCTCAGCAAAAACCAGATAATCCTGTTTAATTTGCTCAAAACGCTCTTCAGCAAAACCAATTAAATCCATTTTATTAATAGCAACCACAAAATGCTTTATACCAAGCAAAGCACAGATAAAACTGTGGCGGCGGGTTTGGGTTTGCACACCATAACGGGCATCGACCAGAATAATGGCCAGGTCGCAGTTCGAAGCGCCCGTTGCCATATTGCGGGTGTACTGCTCATGGCCTGGCGTGTCGGCAATAATAAATTTGCGTTTGGCGGTAGAGAAATACCGGTAAGCCACATCAATAGTGATGCCTTGTTCACGCTCAGCTTGCAGGCCATCCACCAGCAGCGCCAGGTCGATTTGTTCGCCTGTGGTGCCATGGGTTTTGCTGTCTTTGTGCAAAGCGGCGAGCTGATCTTCATAAATCTGTGCGCTGTCATGCAACAAGCGGCCAATTAAGGTGCTTTTGCCGTCGTCGACAGAGCCACAGGTTAAAAACTTCAGCAAAGATTTATGCTGTTGCTGCTTGAGGTATTCTTCAATCCCCAGTTGTTCTAATTCAATAGCGACTGACATCAGAAATAGCCCTCACGTTTTTTCTTTTCCATCGAACCACTGGAATCGTGGTCAATTACCCGGCCTTGTCGTTCGCTTGAGCGCGACAACAACATTTCTTCAATAATGCCGGTTAAGCTGTTGGCGTCTGACTCTATAGCGCCGGTTAGCGGGTAACAGCCTAAGGTTCTGAATCGCACCAGTTTTTGCTCTGGTTTTTCACCGGGTTCCAGCGGCATCCGTTCATCGTCGACCATCAACAGGGTGCCATTGCGCTCTACCACAGGGCGGTAAGCGGCCAGATAAAGCGGCACAATTTCGATATTTTCCTGATAGATATATTGCCAGATATCCAGTTCAGTCCAGTTCGACAACGGGAACACCCGGATGCTTTCGCCTTTATTCACCTGACCGTTGTAAGTGTGCCACAGCTCTGGCCGCTGGTTTTTTGGGTCCCAACGATGGTACTGGTCGCGGAATGAATAAATGCGCTCTTTAGCACGGGATTTTTCTTCGTCACGACGGGCGCCACCAAAAGCGGCATCAAACCCATATTGGTTCAGCGCTTGTTTTAAACCTTCGGTTTTCATAATGTCGGTATGTTTGGCGCTGCCGTGAACAAAAGGACTGATATTCATCGCTAAACCATCAGGGTTTTTATGCACTATCAGGTCAAAACCATATTTCGCCGCCAGTTTGTCACGAAATTCAATCATTTCGCGAAACTTCCAGTTAGTGTCAACATGCAACAACGGGAACGGAATTTTGCCGGGATAAAAGGCTTTACGCGCCAGATGCAGCAGTACCGACGAGTCTTTGCCTATCGAATACAGCATCACCGGGTTATCAAACTCGGCCGCCACTTCGCGGAAGATCTGGATGCTTTCCGCTTCCAGCTGTTGTAAATGCGTTAAGGTTTGCACAGGGACGACCCTCAATTTAAAAACGAATAAATGCTATATATTTCAATCTTGTATCAATCTGCTTTCAGGTTCAGGCCAGCGACACTCAAGCCAGCGTTGCTAAAGGCTGGGCAAATACCGCAGCATTTTGCTGTTTGCCATACCAGGCCAGCTTGCTTTGCAGCGCCACCACTTCGCCAATTACCAATAGCGCCGGTGACTGCACCTGCTGTTGTTCAATTAAATCAGCTAGTTGTGCCAAAGTGCCTGTAAAAACCCGCTGCTCGGGTCTGGTGCCATTTTCTAAAATCGCTATGGGTGTTGTTGGGGCGCGACCAGCTGCTAATAACTGCGCCTGAATATGGGCCGATTTCATTAAACCCATATAAATGACTAAGGTTTGATTGGGCCGGCTTAAGCTGTGCCAATCCGGCTCTTTGCCATCTTTCTGGCAATGACCGGTGACAAACTGCACCGCCTGGGCATAATCGCGATGCGTCAGCGGAATGCCGGCATAAGCGGCGCAACCAGCGGCGGCCGTGATACCAGGCACCACCTGAAACGGGATTTGATGTGGCAATAACACTTCGATTTCTTCAGCGCCACGGCCAAAAATAAAAGGGTCACCGCCTTTTAACCGACAGACTTTTTTACCGGCAAGGGCTAAATCGATCAGCAGCTGATTGGTGTGTTCTTGCGCCACCGAGTGCGCACCGGCTTTTTTGCCAACACAAATCAGCTCAGCGTCGCGGCGCACCAACTGCATAATAGGTTCCGACACTAAATAGTCGTACACCACCACATCGGCTTGTTGCATTAATTGCAGCGCTTTGAGTGTTAACAGCTCAGGGTCGCCAGGGCCTGCACCGACCACATAAACTTCGCCTTTGCTACTTTGATGATCGTTTAGTGACTGCTGTAATTCGGCTTCGGCAGCGTCCAACTGCTGGGTTTGCACCAGACTGACAATATTGGAGTTAAAGACTTTTTCCCAAAATTGCCGGCGCTCGGCAAAACCCTGTAGTTTTTGCTGCACTAAGCCGCGGAATTTGCCCACTAATTCGGCCAAAGGCCCTAAATGCTGGGGTAATAAAGTTTCTAATTTTTCGCGTAAACGCCGCGCCAGCACTGGCGCTGTGCCACCGCTGGATATCGCCACTAAAATTGGCGAACGGTCGATAATAGAAGGGAAGATAAACTCACATTTGTCCTGATCGTCTACTGTATTCACCCAAATTTGCCGCGCTGTAGCAGCCTGATGCACAGCAGCATTCACTGCATCATCGTCGGTAGCGGCCAGCACCAGCCAGTGACCAGGCAGCTGCGAATCGGCAAAATCCCCCTGAATTAAATTGGCTTTTTGCTGTTGCTGCCAGCTATAAAATTCCGCTTCAAACTGATGGGACACGACAGTTAATACCGCACCGGCACTTAACAAAGTGCGCGCTTTACGCAGCGCCACATGGCCGCCGCCAACCAGCAACACGGCTTTGCCGGTTAAATCGGTGAAGATAGGTAAATACTGCACTGCTTGCTCCCGCTACTTTGTAGCTATTTTCTTGCCTGCAGCGGGATTGGACAGAGTGGTAACCTCATCGCCGCTGGATCATCAACAATGCGATATTAGACGTCTAAACGTCCTGCATCCAAGAAGGGATTGCGCTCAGTTATAACCAAATGGAATTAGCAGCGGAAGAATTCAGAAAATAAAGCGTCACGACAAAACAACACAAAGCGGGGAGTTGCTGCTGTTACTTACCTCGCAACAGCAGCAGTACAACAATTAAAGCTGACGCTGGCAAACAGCAGCGGTAAAGACCACGTCTGTTGAGCTGTTTAAGGCAGTTTCACAAGAATCCTGCACTACGCCAATAATAAAACCAATAGCCACTACCTGCATGGCCACATCACTGGAAATACCAAAGAGGCCACAAGCCAGTGGGATCAATAACAAAGAACCACCGGCAACACCTGAAGCACCACAAGCACAAACCGCAGCCACCACACTGAGTAACATCGCAGTGGCAAAATCTACCTGAATACCCAGCGTATTTACCGTCGCCAGTGTGAGCACTGTGATGGTAATGGCCGCACCGGCCATATTAATAGTGGCACCGAGCGGAATAGACACTGAATAAGTGTCTTCATCCAGTTTCAGTTTTTCCGCCAGCATCATATTGACCGGAATATTGGCGGCAGAGCTTCTGGTAAAAAAAGCCGGAATACCACTTTCACGTAAACAGGTGAGCACCAGCGGATATGGGTTCTTACGGGTGGTGATAAACACCAGCAGCGGGTTCACCACAAGGGCTATTAATAACATTGAGCCCACTAACACCAGCAGCAGCTGGCCATAACTGGCTAAACCGGCAAAACCAGTGGTTGCCACTGTTTCGGCCACTAAACCAAAAATACCAATTGGCGCCAGTTTAATAATAAAAGTCACCAGCATCGAGATGCCATGCGACACATCGGTAAACACTTGTTTAGTGGTTTTATTAGCATGATGCAGCCCCAACCCTAAACCAATAGCCCAGGCCAACACGCCAATAAAATTACCGGTTAAAAGTGCATTAATAGGGTTATCAACTACCTGAAATAACACTGTTTTCAGAACCTGAGTGATACCTTCAGGCGGTGTCACAGCTTCAGCTGCAGCGGCCAGATTTAAGGTGGTAGGGAATAAAAAACTGGCGGCAACTGCGGTTAAAGCCGCTAAAAAAGTACCAGTTAAATACAACACCAGCACAGGTTTCATTTTGGCCTGACCGTCAATTTTGCGGTTGGCAATAGAAGAAGCCACCAGGATAAACACCAGAATAGGCGCTATGGCTTTGAGCGCTTTAACAAAAAGCGCGCCCAAAATGGCAACCGCCTGGCCGGCTTCGGCCGACCAACTGGCTAAAGCAATACCACACAAAATACCCAACATAATTTGTGGTACCAGACCAAGGCGAAAGCCCGGGGTAGAAGTTGTAGAAGTCATCAGCGCACTGTTCCTGTGATTTTATTTTGTCGCCGATTGTGCCGTTAAAGCGCAGGCACAGCAAGTTTAGTGCGGGCAGATCAACAAAAGTTGCCCTGAACAACGGCCGGCTAACAACTTCACTACTACGAATGCTCCTTGGCATCTGCCGGGCTTCGTGATAACAATGTCATTCATTTGTAAACGGATGTCATGCTAATGAAATTATCTTTCCCCTTGCTGTTGTTATTGTTGCTGCTGCAGGCATGCAGCCAAACCCCTTCTGTAGTCGATATCGCCCCACCACAAACACCTACCCATTATTTTGCGGCAGCAGAAGAAGATACTGTGCCTGATATCGGCGTTTTTTATCAGTTGACTCACGAGCAACAACAACACTTTTTACAGTTTTATCAGCAGGATGAACTGCAACATTTGCCTGGCAATAAAAGGCTGGAAATGTACCTGCAAAACAAACTCGGCAACTTTAACTACGAAGGCAAAAATAACAATGCCAGCGTGACCATGGCACAGATGTCGGGTAACTGCATGTCGCTGGCTGTGCTGACCACAGCTTTGGCAAGACTGGTGAATATAGAAGTGGGCTATCGTGCCACTTATGCCGAACCTATGCTGAATTTTTCCGGCGATTTATTTATCAGCTCAGCCCATGTCCGTAGTTATCTGTTTGAACAAACCAAGCCGGAATCCGACGACTGGGTATTGCAAAGAGCCGCTGTTGCTATTGATTATTTCCCCAATTCACTCGACAGACTGGGCGCCATGTTTGATGAAGATCGTTTTGCTGCCATGATGTACAACAATCTGGCTGCAGACGCCTTATTACAAGGTGACAATAACAAAGCGTTCTGGTTGACTCAGGCCGCGCTGAAACAGGATCCAAGCTACAGCGCCAGCATTAATATGCTGGGCATTTTGTACCGGCGGGCCGGCGATTTGTTATCGGCCCAACAATGGTATGAATATGGTTTAAAACACAGTATCAACCCGGCCGCTATTGCCAGTAATTATCTGTTGGTGGCAAAAGAACTCAAAGACCAAAAGGTGATTCAGCGCCTGAACCAATCGCTGCTGCTGACCAACGACGACAACCCTTATAACTGGTTTTATCTGGCCTACCAGGCCGAACAACAGCAGGATCACAACACTGCAATTCAGTATTATCAAAAACTACTGGAGCAGGCCCCTTATCTGCATAAAGCCAATTTGGCTTTGGCAAAGTTATATCTGCAGCAGAACAATACCGAGGCCGCCAGCCGCGCCCTGCATCAAGCGCTGCGCTACAGTTATGAAGCTGACAACTCCGCCATGTATCAAGCCAAACTACAGGCTGTTAGTGAGATGGCAACTTCGTCAGCACTGCCTGAATAAGGGCGTTTGGCGCTGTAATATCATCCGGCATTAACCAGTCCGGCGTTAACAGTTGTTCGGTAAAACCACCTTGTGGTCTTGCTGACCAAAACCTTGGCACTATGATCTTTAACTTACTGTGTGGCAAAGTAAAAAACTGAATGCCCCCGGTGCTGCGTGAACGGGCATAACTGCCTTCCCCCACCAGGGTGGCAAAACCAAAATCCTGCATCACATTACAAAATTGTACGGCCGACGAATAAGTACGACGGCCGGTCAGCACTATAACTTTGCCGGTAAAACGCAGCGGGTTGCTCAGATGCGGCTGATACCAGGTTTTAAATTCACTTTCAATCACCAGGCCTGCGGGCTCAGTGGCACTGGCGCGACTGGCAACAACCTTCTTTGTGTTCCACGAACCGACCCGAAACGGCCGTTCCGCCAGATAAGGCAACACGTGATCAATCCATGCAGAGTCGTTACCACCCCGGTTTTCCCGCACATCAATAATCAGGGTTTTGGCGCGGGATTGTTGTATTTTGCCAAACGCATCTTTGGTAAAAACACCAATTTCCTGTTCGTCAGGCCAGCTAAAAGTACCGAGTTTCAGATAGGCCGTTTTGTTGTCTAAAACAGCATAACTAAAATTATCGGCAAACTTTTCGCTGGTTTTACCAATCACAGCAGCCATTTGACTGGCTGGCAGTTTTACTTCAGTGATTTTGTCGTTTTGTTTTAACTGCAACTTAAATTCAGCGGGCGAACCAAAAACTTTGGCGTAGTACAGCTGAAAAGATGGCCCAAGCAAATTGGCCCTGTTTAGTGGGTTATCCCCATGGCGCAAAGCCAATAATTGCCGGCTGAGCAGCGGTGCCAACACACCATTAATACTTTCAATAGTGGCGCCGCGCCAGGAGGTGTCAGCGCCACCGGCCAGCGCCAGCACTGTGAGTTCACCATCAGGTCTCATATGCACTTCAAATGGAAAGACCCCTCCGGTTTTTTTGATCAGTTGCTGCATATCACTTTGATCTTGCGGCAAATTCACCGACCAGTGCGCATCATTAAACAACGGGTTTAACTTTGCCGTTTGGTGCCAGAATTCGTTGGCGGTCAGCGGTTTTTTCAGGCTGGTTTCTATTTGCAAAAAAGTGCGTTCAAGCTCTGCTGGTGAAGCGGAATGGCTGATATCGGGGTGAGTGACATCGATAAAAGTACGCAGGCTTTGTAAATCTTCTTTGAGCTGTGCCGGGCTAAATTTTTCTTCCTGAACCGCAGTTGGGCTGCCGGCTTTCACTGTGGCACTGCCGGCCTCGCCAACCAATGGCAGCAGACAAAAACTTAATAACATCGCTGACATAGTTAAATTTTTTACAAACATTTATGTCTTCCAAAACAGAGGGGTGGGTGATCTGTGGTTTTGGTCGAAGGCTGGTTGAAAAAAGTTGTTGAAGTTTGCAAATATTTAACTATTGGTGTTTTTTTGACATGCAGGGCAAGTGATTTGGCCTTGCAGTGATTACTCAGCTACAAGGCCAGAACCGCAAAAAAATGGCTTTTGCGGTTAAATACCATCCCCTGAAGTATGCAAACCACATTCGCGGCCCATACCGTTAAAACGGGTGTCTTCTTCACTCATACCGGCTTGCAGCGGGCGGCTGGAGTGGGTGTCGCCGACTGAGACATAACCCTGCTCCCACAGTGGGTGATAAGGTAAGTTATTGTCTTTTAAATAGTAGTGAATATCTTTATTGCTCCACTCGACAATAGGGCAAACTTTTACCACGCCACGTTGCACACTAACAATGGCTGTATCGGCGCGGGTGGAACTTTGACTGCGGCGCAGGCCGCTGAACCAGCTTTGTACTGCTAATTCTTGTTGCGCCCGCTGCATCGGCTCCACTTTATTCAGCTGATTATATTGCTTGAGGCCTTCAGCGCTGGTCCAAAGCTGACCAAAACGCGCTTCCTGCCAGGCTGGGCTTAAATGGCTGCGATACACTTTTAAATTCAGTTGCAGCCTTTCTGTCAGCTCATCAATAAAACGATAAGTTTCAGGGAATAAATAACCTGTGTCGGTTAACACCACCGGCAAATCAGCTTGAACACTGGTGCACAGGTGCAACATCACAGCCGCCTGAATACCAAAACTGGAACTGAGCATAGGGTTACCAGGCAGTTCTTTTAGCGCAAATTCAACCCGCTGTTGCGCTGTTAAAGGCGCAAGCTGCTGATTTATCTCCAGCAGTGCTTGTTGCTGTGCTGTTGGGTCTAACTGTAATAACTGCTGATAACTCATAAAGTTAAAACTCCAGCCTCTTTCTTGCGTCGCTATTCAATCTGCAAATCAGGCATGAAAATCAGTTTTACTGACTTTTACTTCTGCCACCACGCCAATACGAATAACAAAATCACCAAAACATTCACCGGCATGACGCTCGGCTGCCCAGCGGCCAATCAAAGTATCCAGCGCCGCCAGAATTTCCGCTTCAGCGACGTTATCTAAATACAATTTAGGAATACGGGTACCGGCAGTGTTGCCACCTAAATACAAATTGTATTTACCAGGACCACGGCCTACTAAACCGGCTTCCGCCAGCATGGCGCGGCCACAACCGTTAGGGCAGCCCACCACCCGCAGAATAATATGCTCTTCCGCTACATTGTGTTTGGCTAAAATGCCTTCCACATGCGTCACCAAAGTTGGTAAATAACGTTCGGCTTCCGCCATCGCCAATGGGCAAGTCGGCAAAGACACACAGGCCATCGAGTTTTTGCGCTGCGCTGTCACAGAGTCTTCAATTAAACCGTGAGCGCGGGCAATGGCTTCAATCTGGCTTTTATCTTCAGCAGCCACACCTGCGATGATCAGGTTCTGGTTGGCCGTCATGCGAAAATCACCTTTGTGAATTTTGGCAATTTCAGACACACCGGTTTTTAATGGTTTGCCCGGATAATCCAACAAACGGCCGTTTTCGATAAAGAGGGTTAAATGGTGTTTACCATCAATGCCTTCCACCCAGCCAAAACGATCGCCACGGTGCGTGAAAGTGTAAGGGCGGCTTGGCTGAAACTGCACGCCAACCCGTTTTTCCACTTGCTGTTTAAAAGTGTCGACGCCAATACGGTCGATAGTGTATTTGGTTTTGGCGTTTTTGCGGTTCACCCTGTCGCCATAATCACGTTGCACTGTCACCACATGCTCTGCCACTTTCAGCACATGCTCCAGGCCAATAAAACCAAAGTCTTCAGCCCGGCGTGGGTAAGTGCCTTTGTCGCCGTGTGTCATGGCTAAACCACCACCCACTAACACATTAAAACCAACTAACTGGCCATTTTCGGCAATAGCGACAAAGTTTAAGTCGTTGGCATGCACGTCAATATCGTTATGCGGCGGAATGACCACTGTGGTTTTAAACTTGCGGGGTAAATAGGTGTCACCCAGCACAGGTTCGGTTTCTGTTGTTTCTACTTTTTCTTCATCCAGCCAGATTTCGGCATAAGCGCGGGTTTTTGGCAGCAAATGTTCAGAAATTTTCACAGCCCATTCATAAGCTTGCTGGTGCAACACCGATTCCACTGGGTTTGAAGTACAAAGCACGTTACGGTTCACGTCACCGGCGGTAGCTATTGAATCAATACCAATGCTGTTCAGCATCTGATGCATAGGTTTGATATTAGGCTTAAACACTCCATGGAACTGGAAAGTCTGACGGGTGGTTAAACGGATGCTGCCGTACAGGGTTTTTTCGCTGGCAAATTTATCAATAGCCAGCCACTGCTCAGGCTTGATAATGCCGCCTGGCATGCGCGCCCGCAGCATTACGTTATGCAGCGGTTCCAGCTTTTGTTCAGCGCGTTCAGCACGGATATCGCGGTCATCTTGTTGATACATGCCGTGAAAACGCACCAATAAGAAGTTATCGCCGGTGAAACCGCCGGTAATTTCATCTTTTAAGTCTGTGGTAATAGTACCGCGTAAATGATGACTTTCAGCTTTTAAGCGTTCGTTATCAGACAGCGCACCCTGCACCTGCAGCTGTGGATCTATCGGGTATTGTGGCGTTGTCATTAATAAACATCCTTCTGATAACGTTTGTGTTCACGCAGTTGTTCTAAATAATCGGCGGCCGCTTCTTCGCTCAGTCCACCATGGGTCTGCGCAATTTGCAGCAGCGCCTGGTGTACGTCTTTGGCCATTTTGCTGCCATCACCACAAATATACAGATGGGCACCTTGCTCTAACCAACTCCAGACTTCAGCGCCTTTGGCCAGCAGCTTATGCTGAACATAAACTTTTTCCGCCTGGTCGCGGCTAAATGCCACATCCAGTTTACTCAGCACTCCACGTTTTAAATAATCCTGCAGTTCCACCTGGTATAAAAAGTCCTGGGTGAAATGGGGGTTACCAAAAAACAGCCAGTTTTGGCCCGTGGCGCCGGCGTTATCGCGTTCCTGCAAAAATGCACGGAAAGGTGCAATGCCGGTGCCTGGGCCAATCATAATCACCGGAGTGTCGTGACCTGGCAGACGGAAATTGTCATTGTGTTCAACAAAAACTTTTACTTGCTGGCCTTCGGCTAAACGCTCGGCTAAAAAGCCGGACGCACCACCTAAATGAGGTTGACCAAAAGCATCAAAACGCACTACAGCCACTGTTAAATGTACTTCTTCACCCACTTCGGCCTGGCTGGAAGCAATGGAATATAACCGCGGTTGTTGTTTACGCAGGCAATCCACTAACTGCTGCGCACTTAACGAAGCTGGGTATTGCAGCACCACATCGGCAGTTTGATGTTGCGCTAAAAATTCACGTAACGCGGCTTTGTCGGTTGCAAGCTGTTGCAAGGCTGTATTGCCGGTGGCCGCTGCGTATTTTTCAACAAAAGATGGGTACGACTGGGTTAACTCAAGCTGCTCTGTTAAAGCTGTTTCAATGCTGATTTGTGCACCATCCAGCGTCACTTGCGTTGCAGCAGCGATACCGGTAGCGGCCAGAATAGCGCTGACCAGAGCCGGATCGTTTTGGAAATACACCCCAAGCGCATCACCCGGTTGATAAGTTAAACCAGAATCTGCCAGCGAAATTTCAATATGGCGCACATCTTTGCTGGAGTTACGGCCGGTGATTTTTTGATTCACTGACAACTCAGCATGCAATGGGTTTTGTTTGTTATACAAACTATGATGACCGTCGCTGGCACCTGGCCAGGCAATGACTTGTGCCGAAGGTGTGGTATTAGCAGCTGTTAATAAAGGTGCAAACTGCAAAAGCGCCTGTTGTTGCCACTCAGAGGCTTGCGCTTCGTAATCCACATCCAATAAAGCAACAGGGTGCAGCCTTTTTGCGCCAAATGAAGCCAGCTTATTGTCAAAATCCAAAGCGGTCTGGCAGAAATATTCATAAGAGCTGTCGCCTAACCCCAAGACTGCATAATGCAGATGAGCGAGCTGTGGTGCTTTTTTGCCAAACAAAAACTTATGGAAACTCACCGCAGACTCAGGCGGTTCACCTTCACCATAAGTGGAAGTCACGATGATTAAAAACTTCTCTTTGGCCAGTGCATTGGTTTTGTAACTGGCAATATCCAGCAACTGCACAGCAAAACCCTGAGTTTGCGCTGCAGCTTTAATTTTACCTGCCACAGCTTTGGCATTGCCGGTTTGGGATGCGTATAAAATGGTTAAAGTTGCAGCTTCAGCCACTTGCGCGGCAGCTACAGCGCCTGCCTGCTGACCGGACAACTGCGCTGCAGCGGCCAGATAACCGCTTACCCAGGCTTGCTGAATGGGGTTCAGCTGGCAAACCAGCGCCTGTAAATCTTTAACTTGCTGCGCATTTAGCGGACTTGCTTGGGCAGTCAGTGAAGCCAGAAGCATAACAACACCTATTTTTAATCAATTGCCCGCATTTTAGCCGTCTATACGGATATTCCGGAAAGAATCGATCTTTCCTTTTTATGCGTTTTAGTTATATAGACAGCAGTCGTAGACATACTGATTATTTGACTAATAATTAGTCACTTTTACTATGACAGATAAAACCACTTTCTCGCCAAAAACAAATAAACCATTTAATAACAATAGCTTAATTTATGGCACAGCCTTTGCGATAGCCAATTATCAACCGACACAAGGAATGCACCATGAAAACTTTAATTGCAACCGCCATCGCCGCCAGTCTGTCTTTTTCTGCTTTTGCCACTGAATCACAAAATTGCGCTTTGCAATTTAAAGATGATTTAGTGATTGCCCCCACTTCAGTCCAGTTACAACGTGCCGACCAGTCCTTGTGGCTGATCAACAGCGATGGCCAGTTGTGGCTGGATGGCAAAGCGGTTGATACCGACGCCAACACCCAACAGGCTTTGCAACAATATCAACAAGGTTTACGCGGTCAGGCGCAGGAAACTGTGTTACTGGTGGCGGATGCACTGCAAATGGCTTCTGATGCCATCAGCCGTGTTGTCACTCAGTTTGGTGGTGACAACAGCGATGTGCAGCAAGGTATCGATAAATCTTTGGCTAAGCTGCGCACCAATCTGGATCAGCTGGTGATTAAAAATGGCGACGAAATCCGCATTAATGGCAGCAAACTGCATAATGCCGACGCTGAATTTTCTAAAGAGTTTGAACAGGCAGTGGAAAGTTCAATGTCAGAAATGACAGGCTCCATGCTGGTGATGGTGGGTCAGGCTATGTCACGTGGTGAAGGCAACTTTGAACAACGTATGGAACAATTTGGTAAAGAAATGGAACAGTTTGGTACAGAGCTGGAAGCTGATATGGAAAGCCGTGGCGAAGCCTTAGAAAAACGTGGCAACAACATTTGTCAGAACCTGCAACAACTGGACAAGCTGGAACAACAAATTCAGGCTCAAGTGCCTGCCATGACGGCCTTTGACCTGATCAACACCAGCAAAGAAGGTATGCAACTGAGCTTTAAATCGGACGATGGTCAGACCGAATAGCCAGCAAGTTTGAAACAAGTTATGCTTATCCCCCTATTGAGCCGCGCCGCCAGCGCGGCATTTTTTTGGAGTTAAGCTAATGAGTATTCAACGTATTTTACCTGCCGCTCGTTATTCTGAAGCAGTCATTGCAGGTAACTTTGTATTTTGTGCCGGTATGGTGCCCGAGAACACAGAAGGCGATATTAAGGCGCAAACTCAGGATGTGCTGGCGCAAATTGATGCACTGCTGGCCACTTGCGGCACCAACAAAACCACCATTGTGGATGCCGTGATTTATCTGGCAGATATGGCCGATTACAACGGCATGAATCAGGCATGGGACAGCTGGGTGGCGCCAGGTCAGGCTCCGGCCCGCGCTACTGTGGAAGCCCGTTTGGCCAATCCTGCCTGGCTGATTGAAATTAAAGTAACGGCTTATCTTGGTTAATATCAGCGGCCGGCTGTTGGTATAAACTTAAACCAAAACGACTTTTCAGCTGCTCCAGCAAAGAATGCTGCGGATACTGCTGGTTTTTATCATAACCATGCTGACGCAGCATTTCGTTATAAAGATGCACAGTGTAACTGCCGGTTAAATCAGCCAACTGAATACCGCCCTGGTAAATTTGCTGCCAAGAGTCAAAATGCACCGGATAAAACATGGTTTCCGGCTGAACATAAGGCTGTAAACCGAAAAACTCCACTGCACGACTAAGTCCCTTGGGCCCGCCAATTTCACCCCAGCCCACATTGCCTCTGTGGTTACCTTGCAGGTAACGACGTACCAGCTTTTTCAGTTTTAACCGCAGATTATCGTAGGGCAACCAGCGGTTTGGTTCGGCGCAACTATCGGCCATAAAACGGCAAAACGGGTGACCGGCCGGAAAACATAATAAACCTGAGCCAACCAGCTCACTTTCCCAACCAAAAATAATGTCAGGTTGTTGTGGCAACACCTGCAGGCACACCATATCCATATCAACCCAATAACCACCATGCCGGTACAACATTTCCCAGCGAAACCAGTCGGAGAACAGCGCCAAACTGCCTTTGTTATTTACAAAAATATGTTTTTTATCAAGGATTTTATTGGCATCGCGGATCTCTGCACCCGCAGGGACTTGTTGCACACCCTCATAGGTATAAAGCACAAAATGATGGCCCAACTGCAGATAAGACTGCACCACAAGCTGTTCAACAGCACTGAGGCAACCACCGATCCATAACCCATACACTGTTTGCATCTGCAGCTCCGCCTACTCTGTTCAGCGGTGGATTATACCCAAGCTAACAGAGGCTGCAGAGCTATCCGCAGAGAAATTTAGTAAATGTGGATATAACGGTGGTTTTATCTGCTGCAACTGGTCAGTGCCCTATGAGCGTGCCGGGCTTTTTTCCTGCCCGACCGAGTCCGGATCTGCCTTGGGTCTGGCAAAAAAATGTCTTAACACAGCGGGTAATAAAGGCTTCCAGTTGCGCCAGTCATGGCCAAAAGCCACTTCCTGATACAACACCGGATAACCTTTTTGTTCTAATAAACGATGAAACTTACGTCCGGCACTGATGTTGTCGTTTTTGGTGCCCATCGACAAAAAAAAGCGCAAAGCCAGAGGCTCGGTTTTACCATACATTTTGCTTAATAACTGCAGATGTTGGCTATTGCCCGGCGACTGCATGGCAATGCCGGCAAATTGTGGTTCTAACAATAAACCAAAACAAGCCGAATTGATGGCGCCAAAAGAAAAACCAAGGATCACTCTGTGCTGTCGGTCTGCGCTTACCTGATAATCACTGCCAATTTTAGGCAGCAGCTGTTGCCGGTAAAAAGCAGCATATTGCTGATTACACATAAATTGTTTGTGGCGGCGGTTTTCCTTGAGGTTGTCCGGATTACGGCTGTCGACAAACACCACCAGCAGCGGCTCTATATGCCCTGTGGCAATTTCGTTGTCTAACAACGCCGCCATCTGACCGGACTGTAAATAAGCTTCCCCGTCCGTGACATACAAAGTAGGTAAACCGGGGGCAAAACCTTCCGGTTGATATACCCGATATTGCAAATCGTAACCCAGCTCAGGACTGTGAATACGTTGAGGTTCAGACAACTGACCAGCAGCTGTACTGCCGCAAAAAAGCAGCAGGGCGGCACAGAAGCCGCGCCAGTTAAATTTTACAGGCACCACCGGCACAGTCGTCCTCATCTGGTAAAGCGGCGGCATCGGCGGCAGCCTGGTCAGCCAGTTCCAGTTGTCTGGCATTTTTTTCCGCTGCAGCGTCAAAATCCAGATGGTCTAAGTCAAAATCAAATTCACTCATCATGTGTTCCTCCCAGCTGTTGTGATTAGAGTTGTTGTTCGCCGGTACTCACCAGCTGTCCACCTTTGACCACCAGCGGCGCTTGTTCTAATACCTTAATGTTGGTTAACGGATCTTGCGGCACTGCTATCAGGTCGGCATAAGCGCCGGCCTTTAGTTGTCCCACCTGCAAACTACCGTCGTTATTACGCCAGTTTAATAAAGTGGCGGCATGAATAGTGGCACTTTGCAGCGCCTGCAGCGGCGTCATGCCCCACTGCACCATATAAGACAGTTGCCTGGCATTCAGACCGTGGGTGTAAACACCGGCATCAGTACCATAAGCCATTTTTACGCCGGCCTGTACTGCTTTTTTAAAGTTTTGCCGTTGTATCAGACCCACTGAACGTTCTTTTTCCAGCGATTCCGGCAGAATACCAGCAGCTTCACCTTCTGCCAGAATGTAGTCACTGACATAAACATCCATCACCAGATAAGTGCCATGTTGTTTCGCCAGTTTGATGGCTTCGTCATCAACAAAACTGCCGTGTTCTATCGAATCCACTCCGGCACTGATCGCCCTTTTAATGCCTTTTAAACCATGAGCATGGGCGGCAACAATACGGCCTCTGTCATGGGCTTCTTCTACCAGAGCCTGCATTTCAGCCAGACTATACTGCGCAGCATTGACGTCGGTGTTTTTCGACATGACACCACCAGTGGCAGTGAATTTAATCACGTCTGCACCATATTTGATGTTTTCACGCACCCGGCTACGGATTTCGTCGCTGCCATTGGCCACACCACCACTCTGGGCACGATAAATATGCGGTAACAGGTTGTTGTCACAATGACCACCGGTAATGCAGATGGTCGGGCCCGACACCCGCATGCGCGGGCCTGGGGTTTCACCTTCATTAATGGCATCACGCAGCGCAACGTCAGCAAAACCACCAGCGCCTAAATTACGCACTGTGGTAAAACCGGCTTTTAATGTTGCTTCAGCTGCCTTTACCCCAAAAATAGCTTCCCGTTGTGGCGTTTCCGCCAGCGCACGGTAACCATGTTTAGTCGGGTCTGACGTCAGGTGCACATGCATATCAATTAAACCAGGTAGCACATAAGCATCTGATAAATCGATGGTATTCTGAATTTTAGGTGCTTTATCTGCTGGCACTATGTCAACAATACGCTCGCCCTCAAGCAATAGCGCCTGGTCGCGTTGATACTGACCACTACTGACATCTAATAAATAACCGGCCAACACAACAGCATCTACTGCGGCAACAGCAGGACCTGTGCCGGCAATCAACAGCAATAAAGTGGTTAAAACCCTTTTCATCAGGAAGCATCCTGATCCTGGTTTTTGTCCTGCAACAATTGTTGTACTTGAACTTCTAAAGCTTCCAGCCTGGCGCGGGTACGTTGTAACACCTGGGTTTGTACATCAAATTCTTCCCGCGACACAAAATCCAGCTGACTTAATTTGGCCTGCAACACAGCTTTGACTTTGGCTTCAACATCATCCGCTACTTCACGGAACTTCGGTGGGATAGCAGCACCAATTTGTCGCGCCATTTCTTCGATTTTTTTCGGATCTATCATTTGTGTTGCCTCAGTTTTACGTGCGTCAGGAATTTTTATTCTACGAGCCTTGATGGAGACAGGCGACAACTATTTCAAGCCAAAGCCGGGCTTTTGTCGCAAATGACCGGGCTTAGATTGCTGTCACGCCACAGCGCTTTTTGCTAAACTTGCGCCCTCGCAAAACAGGGTGGCCGATGAAACTTAATCCTCAACAAAATGAAGCAGTAAAATATATCTCCGGGCCTTGTCTGGTGCTGGCTGGCGCCGGTTCAGGCAAAACCAGGGTAATTACCAATAAAATTGCTTATCTGATTGAAGAATGTGGCATGTCGGCCCGCCATATTGCCGCTGTGACCTTTACCAACAAAGCCGCCCGCGAGATGAAAGAGCGTATTAGTCATCAGCTGGATCGCAGCAAACTGCGGGGTTTAACTGTTTCTACCTTCCACACCCTTGGCCTTGAGATCATCAAAAAAGAACACAAAGCCATTGGTTATAAAGCGAATTTTACGCTGTTTGATGATCAGGACAGCATGGCGCTGCTCAAAGAGCTGACCGAAGCCGACTTACAGGGTGACAAAGATTTATTAAGGGCGCTGCAAAGCAAAATTTCGAGCTGGAAGAATGACTTACTGTTGCCACAACAGGCCATGGCACAAGCGATGGACGCGCAAAGCATCAGTTTTGCCAATTTTTATGCCCAATATGCTCAGCAGCTGCGTGCTTATAACGCTTTGGATTTTGACGATTTAATTATGGTGCCCACTTTGTTGTTTGCGTCCAACGCCGAGGTGCGTCAGCGTTGGCAACAAAAGCTGCAATATCTGCTGGTGGATGAATATCAGGACACCAATACCAGCCAATATGAACTGGTAAAATGGCTGGTTGGTGAACGACAGCGTTTTACTGTGGTAGGGGATGACGACCAGTCGATTTATTCCTGGCGCGGTGCCAAACCACAAAATCTGGTGTTGCTTGGCAAAGATTTCCCCAATTTAAAAGTCATTAAACTGGAGCAAAATTACCGTTCTTGTGAACGTATTCTCAAGGCTGCCAATATCTTAATTGCCAATAACCCGCATGAATACGACAAAGCGCTATTCAGTACCCTGGGTTATGGTGTGCCGCTCAAAGTGTTGCCAACCAAACACGAAGAAGATGAAGCAGAAAAAGTAGTAGCCGAGATTATTTCCCACCGTTTTATTAACCGCAGTAACTATAAAGATTACGCCATTTTGTATCGTGGCAACCATCAGGCGCGGGTGTTTGAAAAAGCGCTGATGACCAACCGTATTCCATACAAAATTTCCGGTGGCACTTCGTTTTTCTCCAGACCGGAAATTAAAGACGTGATGGCTTATTTGCGCTTGCTGGTGAATCAGGACGATGACAATGCGCTGCTGCGGATCATTAATACGCCCAAACGCGAAATTGGCGCCGCCACGTTAGAACGTATTGGCAGCCTGGCAAATTCATTACATATCAGCTTGTTTGAAGCTTGTTGTGCACCGGAATTATCCGATGAATTATCGGCCCGAAGCCTGGCAGCGGTGCGTGATTTTTCCCGCTGGATGGTTGAACTTGCCGATAACGCAGTACGTGCTGAACCTGCTGAAGCAGTGCGGGATTTGATCCGTCAGAGCAAATACGAAGCTTATTTGTTTGAAACTTGTGCCAGTCCCAAAGCGGCCGAAATGGCGTTGAAAAACGTCAACGAGCTCTATCGTTGGGTCAGCGAAATGCTCAAAGGGGATGAAGAACACGAGCCAATGACCTTGGCCGAAGTCGTCACCAAACTGACCTTACGCGACATGATGGAACGTAATGACAAAGACGACGACGCCGATCAGGTGCAGCTGCTGACCCTCCACGCCTCCAAGGGCCTCGAATTTCCTTATGTGTTTATGGTGGGCATGGAAGAAGGCATATTGCCGCATCAAACCTGTATTGATGAAGACAATGTTGAAGAAGAAAGACGCCTGGCTTATGTAGGCATCACCCGCGCCCAACGTGAGCTGATTTTTACTTATGCCCGTGAACGCCGCCAATATGGCGAAGTGATTAAACCCGAACCCAGCCGGTTTTTACAGGAATTGCCTTCTGACGATTTAGAATGGGCTCAACACACAACATCGGTAAAAACCGAAGCGCAGCGCCAGCAAACAGGCCTTGCGCATCTGGAAAGGTTACGCCAGCTGCTGAAGAAAGACTGAGTCCTGAGCTTGTTGCAGGTTGCGCACCAGCTCACCCTGCAAATAACAACAACCGGCATCCAACAACAGTTGCCGCAAGCCGGCGTCATCAACTCCGGCGGCTATCACTCTGAATTTATAACTTTGTGACAAAGTCACCAGCAACTCGAGCAACTGCTTTTTGTTGTTATGGCGTTGCAAACTGCGACTAAACGATGGATCAAGTTTAATAAAATCAAATTGATATTGAGTTAACAGCCCCAGCGGCATCATATCAACACCAAAATGCTCTAACGACAAACGTACACCCAGCCGTTTCAGTTGCTGCAAATAATTCAGGTTGCTGCTGCCAAGCCGGATCAGATCGGTTTCGGTAAAACCAAGTGCCAATCTGTGTAACAAAGACTGATAAGGCAACAATACTTTGTGTAGCCGGTCAAACTGCACCGGGTTGAGTAAATGCTGTTGGCATAATGTCAGGCTTAATAAAGCCGGTTGTGTTTGCTGCTGCAATTGTTGTAACAGCTGCTGCAAAATTTGCAGTTCAATTTGTGCCAGCACGCCAGCCTGTGACGCCAGATGACTGAAATTTTGTTGTAAACCAAGGTCGGGGTGAACCCACAGAATGCTGCTTTCAAAACCCAATAAATGTTGTTTTTCACTGCAAACAATAGGGTCAAACGCAATTTCAAATTGTTTGTCGGCCAGCGCCTGATGCAGCGCCTGCTCCATGCTGAGCTCCTGCAACAACTGCATCCGCATTGTGCTGGTAAAAATCACAAAACGATTGCGCCCCATGGCTTTGGCCTGATACATAGCGGCGTCGGCATCACGTAATAAAGTGTCGGCATTGGTGTAATCCGCTTTATAACAGGCAATACCTATACTGGCGCCGGAATGTACTTGTTGATCCTGTAGCTGCATTGGTGCACGCACAGCGTCAATAATACGATCGGCCACTTCTTCCGCATCAGTGTCACTGTTGAGTTGGGTCAGCAACACCACAAACTCGTCTCCGCCCAACCTTGCCACCAAATCGTGTTCGCGCACAGTACGCAACAAACGCTGACTAACTTCCACTAAAAAGCAATCACCGGCATGGTGCCCCATAGTGTCGTTAATCAGCTTAAATCTGTCTAAATCAATGAATAACAAAGCAAAACGCAAGTCGGGCTCCCGACCTCGCAAGGTAAACTGCTGCTTTAAGTGCTGCATAAACATCTGCCGGTTGGCGAGGCCAGTCAGAGTGTCGTGATTGGCTTCGTGAAACAGCTTTTCTTCAATTTTTTTCCGCTCTTCCACCTGTAAACGTAAAAATAGATTGGTCTGGCGCAGTTCACGGGTGCGTTCAAAAATTTTACGTTCTAACTCTTCCTGATGTTGTTTTTGCTGTTCGGTATTCAGTTTGCGCTGAATCGCCACTGCGATATGTTGCGACACAAAACGCAAAATATTCAGTTCAGTTTCGCTGTATAAATAAGCTTCGTCATAAGACTGTACCGCAATAACACCCAGTGCCTGCTGGTCAATCAACAACGGCGCCCCCAGCCAACTGGTTGACAGCGGTACCTGCTGGTCCGGATCTGACACCAGCCTCAGCACTTCACCCTGCTGGACCAGCAGATCTGACAACTCCCTGTTAATCAGCCGTGCTTCACCGACCCGCAATACATATTCGGTAAAACCTTTTCGCAGCGGTCTTTCCTGGGCTGGTGGTGAATATTGATCCAGATAAAAAGGGAAACTCAAAGTTTTGCCACTTTCATCCAGCAAGGCGATATAGCAGTTATCCACCTTCATTAAACCAGACAGAATTTTATGCACTTCACGGTAAAAACCGTTCATGTCGGCGTTTGTGGCGGTCAGTTCGGAAATTTTATATAAAGCAGCCTGCAGCTTTTCGGCATTGCTACGTTCGCGGATCTCACGTTGTAACGACTGATTAATATTTTGCAGCTGTTTAGTGCGCTCCCGCACTGTCAGCTCCAATAATTCGCGGCTTTTGACTCTGTCGATTGCAGTGACGGTATGGCCGGCAATGGCTTCCAGTAGTTCGACATCACGCTGCTGATAACTATAGGAGTTGTCGTACACCTGCACCGCCATCACGCCAATGAGCTGCTGGCCACGGCACAATGGCACACCGAGCCAATGATGACTTGGTGTCCCCTGCGATTGAATTTCACCTTCGGCAATTAGCTGCAAAAAACGCAGTTCGTCACACAATAATGGCTGGCGACTACGCACCACATAACCGGTAAGACCATTGGCAAAGTCGGCCGGGCTGAGATCAGCAACATTGTGCTGATCTTTTTCATCAGCAAAATACTCCAGGTTGATTTGACCTGAATCATGATCAGTCAGCACTACATAAAAATTATCAGCGGGCAGGTAGTGGTTCAGCAAAGAATGAATGGCCGGATAAAACTCCGACATATCAGATAAAGTACTGGCAAGCTCAGATAAATTTAATAAAGCACGCTGCACGGCACAGGCAATTCTGTAACGTTCCAGCAATACTTTTAATCTGTGCTGAGATGCAGCTCGCCCTGACCTCTGGCTGACAGCCTTCGTTAATTCCTTCAACTGATGCTCTTTTTATAGTTAGCGGCCCGGGGGTTGGACCTTTTTTGCAGAACCGCCTCTATTATGCACAAAGATTAACCAGATAAAAGAGGTTGCGGGCAGAGAACTGCAGAGTTTTTAACCAATTTGGCAGGCAAGAGCCGGAAATCACGGTTTTGACGGGTTTTCAGCCTAAGCACTGAAACAGCATAAAAACAAAACCGCCTGAACTTTATTCTGACTACAGATCCGGAGCGAACCGGCACAATCACAATAAGGCTCAGGCGGCTTTGGCAACAACTGCAGGAATTAAACGCCTTCAGTCATAAATTTAATAGCATCCAGAATTTCGTTATCTGAACAGTCAGCACAGGTACCGCGTGGCGGCATAGAGCGGATGCCTTCAATGGCATGCTTGTGCAACACTTCCATACCCTGAGCTAAACGAGGTTTCCAGGCAGCATCACCTTTTTTAGGGGCATCTAATGCGCCGGTGCCATGACAGGCGAAACAAGCACTCTGATAAACCTGCTCACCGGTACGTGGGCCTGTCGGAGCTGCAACCACTGGCTCAGAGCCAGCCAGATAAACCTGACCGACCGGAGCGATCCGCGCTTTTAATTCATCATTTTTTTTGTCGTCGGTACTGGCCTGGGCAACCAGAGCACAGCTTAATAAAGCTAGAACAAAAGTGATTTTTTTCATAAATCGGGATCCCCGGAAAATTTAGCCGCACAAATTCTGGGGCATTATAGCGCTGCCGGAGCAAAGAGGGAAAGCCCCAGAAAGAGGCAGCGCAATGTCTGTAGTGGATGGTGACCACAAAACATAAAAACCTTATTACATTCAGGTTCTTTTTTCATCGAATTCCCAGCTGAAAGCAGGCGTTATTCAACAAATTTTTTTTCATTTTTCTGCTTTGCAAAAGATGTCTTTGTGGTAGTCTAGTTACCCATTCGCCCTTACAGCTCACGTCATTTGCAAGCAGTCGGCGGATGGTTAAAAAGATTTTCCACAACAGGATGTAAAGAATAATAACAAGGGTTCATGTTGTTCTCCCCCTTCGTTTTTAGTTTTATTCTCAACAACTTAGCCTAAATTTGATGCCTGAAAGATCTTGGTAGGCATTGTGACGCCTGTCATTTTTTACACAAACTTATCCACAACATATCCACTTTTTCTTTGCCCGAAAGCATTCTGGCCGAACAGGCTCTATTGTGGCATTCTAAATAAAAAATTCGGAGCTAAGCTCATGGTACAAATTCCTGCCGATCCACTGATCCTGGTTGATGGTTCTTCTTATTTATTCCGTGCTTATCATTCACCACCACATTTAACCAACTCCAGAGGCGAAGCCACTGGCGCCATTTATGGCGTGGTCAATATGTTAAAAAGTTTACTCAGGCAATATAACCCCAGTCAGATGGCCGTGGTTTTTGATGCCAAAGGGCCCACTTTTCGCAACGAGATGTACGCCGAATACAAAGCACATCGCCCGCCGATGCCGGACGATTTACGCAGTCAAATCGAGCCCCTTCATCAGATTATTCACGCTTTGGGGTTGCCGCTGTTATGTATTTCCGGTGTTGAAGCCGATGATGTGATTGGCACCATTGCGATGCAGGCGACTGCAGTTGGTCGGCATGTACTGATATCGACCGGTGATAAAGATATGGCGCAGTTGGTGAATCCTCATGTCACCTTAATCAACACCATGACCAATACCATTCTCGATCCGGACGGTGTCAAAGAGAAATTTGGTGTTGGGCCTGAGCTAATCATTGATTATCTGGCGCTAATGGGCGACAAAGCCGACAACATTCCGGGTTTACCTGGTGTTGGCGAAAAAACCGCACAGGCGCTGTTACAGGGTTTAGGCTCTATCAGCACTTTATATCAGCGTCTGGACGACATAGCAGCCCTTGGTTTTCGCGGCAGTAAAACTATTGCCGAAAAAATGCGTGAGTTTAAAGATCAGCTGGAATTGTCTTATCAACTCGCCACTATTAAAACCGACGTTGAATTGCCCAAACAACTGATTGACTTACATTTACAACAACCAGATTACCCAAAACTGGCTGCGCTGTATCAGGAATGTGAGTTCCGCCGTTGGCTGGCAGAAGTACAAAGTGCCGAAAAAATTAATACAGTGCGCACTGCAGCACCAGCGGATAATCAGACGGAAGCAGCACCTGACCAGCCAACAGCTGATGAGGCTGCAGCACAACTTGACCGCAGTCAGTATCAAACCATTCTGACCGAAGCACAATTTAAAGACCTGCAGCTGTTATTACAACAAAGTGACTTGGTTGCTTTTGATACCGAAACCACCAGCTTAGATTACATGCAGGCAGAACTGGTCGGGATGTCTTTTGCTGTCACTGCAGGTCAGGCTTATTACCTGCCGGTTGGTCACGACTATATTGGCGCACCGCAGCAGCTGGAACGCAACCAGGTACTGCAACAACTAAAAGGCTGGCTGGAAGATAACAACAAAGCCAAGGTCGGTCAGAATCTGAAATATGATATGAGTGTGCTGGCGCGTTATGACATTCAGCTTGCCGGTATTGCCTTTGACACCATGCTCGAATCTTATGTGCTGAACAGTGTTGGCACCCGCCATGATATGGACAGTCTGGCGCAAAAATACCTCAATCACCAAACCATTAGTTTTGAAGATATTGCCGGTAAAGGTGCCAAACAACTGACCTTTAACCAGATTGAACTGGAAAAAGCAGCTGAATATGCAGCTGAGGATGCAGACGTCACTTTACAATTGCACCAGCAGTTATGGCCGCAGCTGCAGTCTGAAGGTCGTTTGTCTGAAGTGTTGCAACAAATTGAAATTCCGTTACTTTCTGTACTGTCACGAATGGAACGTACCGGCGTATTGGTTGACGCCAACCTGCTGCGTCAACAAAGTGAATTTCTGGCCAACCGCATTGGTGAGCTAGAGCAACAAGCACATGCTCTGGCCGGTAAAACCTTTAACCTGTCGTCTCCCAAACAGTTGCAGGAAATTCTGTTTACCGAACAGGGTTTGCCTGTATTAAAAAAAACGCCTACAGGTATTCCGTCAACCGCTGAAGAAGTACTGACTGAACTGGCGCACGACTATGAACTGCCAAGAGTGATTATTGAACACAGAACGCTAGCCAAACTGAAGTCAACTTACACCGACAAGTTGCCGCAAAGCGTCAATCCGGTAACAGGCAGGGTGCATACCTCTTATCATCAGGCGGTTGCGGCCACAGGCCGTTTGAGTTCAACAGAGCCTAATTTGCAGAATATTCCTATCCGCACCGAAGAAGGCCGCCGTATCCGTCAGGCTTTTATTGCTGCGCCCGGCAAACGCATTCTGGCTGTTGACTACTCGCAGATAGAGCTGCGCATTATGGCGCATTTGTCACAGGATAAAGCGCTGTTGGATGCTTTTGCTCATGGTCTGGATATTCACAGGGCCACAGCTGCCGAAGTTTTTGCCGTGCCGCTGCATGAAGTGACCACAGAACAACGCCGCCGTGCTAAAGCAGTCAACTTTGGCTTAATTTACGGTATGTCGGCTTTTGGTCTGGCAAGACAACTGGATATCAGCCGCGGCGAAGCACAACATTATGTCGACACTTATTTTGCCCGTTTCCCGGGTGTACTGGACTATATGGAACGCACCAGAGCCCAGGCTCACGAAGCTGGTTATGTAGAGACTTTGTTTGGCCGCAGGCTTTATTTGCCTGAAATCAACAGTAAAAACATGGCCCGCAAAAAAGGGGCAGAGCGCGCAGCTATCAACGCGCCGATGCAGGGTACCGCCGCCGACATTATTAAAAACGCCATGCTGGCTGTTGATCAATGGCTACAACAGCAGGAACAGAGCAAAATCAGCATGATAATGCAGGTGCACGATGAACTGGTGTTTGAAGTGGATGCTGACGAGTTGCCACAATATCAGCAGCAAATAGTGGCACTGATGCAACAAGCCGCCACACTCGACGTACCTTTGCTGGCTGAAGCAGGTTCAGGCCTGAATTGGGATGAAGCGCACTAACAATAGAAATTGATTGAACTTATTTAGTCAGTCTCAGTCAGTTTAAGCGTGATCATACCCATTCCTGGTAATTCACCTTTAAGCCCCGCATTAAAATGAGCGGGGCTTTTTTTCTGCCACAGAATCAACATTTCAGCCCCCTAACTTGCCACTAAAAGCACAGATAAAAAACCGCTGAATTCGTAATTTTATTACGAATAAGTTTTAAAAATGAAAAAAACTCAAATTTATGTAGTTTTATTACAAAACATGCTTGCTTTTTGAGCTTGGCAAAGTAAAA
>NZ_JAVBXS010000087.1 GCF_030824435.1 Rheinheimera sp. | reverse complement strand
AGGTTGGACTCGAACCAACGACCTACGGATTAACAGTCCGCCGCTCTAACCGGCTGAGCTACTGAGGAACTGTGTCTGCAACGGGGCGCCATACTAATGCGCTGATTCGAGGCTGTCAACAGTTAAACCCGCACAAATCTTTGATTCTGATTCACTTGCCGATTGTTTAGCCAAAGTGTCGAAAAAGTAACAAATGAAGGCTGTTTTTGCCATTTTTGGGCGGATCCAAAAGTGCATTATTGTCGATCTGGCTACAACGTATAGCTGGTAAGGGCTAGCGCATTTTACTCACAGAATCTGTGGATATCTTTGTGGATGACAGGTGCCACTCCTGTGTGAAGCCAGCAAAAATGCGGCTTAGCGCCAGATCAATATCTAAAATGAAAAATATTTTCTCATTTAAAAACAATTAGTTATGAAAAGTTGTTTTCGTCGCAGCACAAATTACACACAGCATTGGCTGGATATTGCGGCAATATGGCAATTGTGAACTGTTTTTGTGCGATAGCCGTCTAAAATGCACGCTTATTCTGCTTTGTTCCGGGATCTATGCCACTTTGTGACAGGGATCTTTGGCTGCGCTGTGCATAACTACAGGCCTTAAAAGACAGCTCCCAATAAGGCGGATTTTATGTTCTGAAGGCGCAACAACGGCAACAGTGCTCAGACAAAGGGTGTTACATATAAAAGTTGTTGCTGTTGATGGAGCTCACTGCAACTTTTCACTACAATAGCGCACCCTTGCCTCAAGACTCAGCTTATGAGCAATACTGCTTCAAAAAAAATGGATATGACTCAGGGTGATATTCAAAGCACTTTAACCCGGATGACGGTGCCCATGCTGTTTGGCATGATCACCTTAATGTCGTTTAACCTGGTCGACACCTTTTTTATCAGTATGCTCGGCACCAAAGAGCTGGCGGCAGTCAGTTTTACTTTTCCTGTTACTTTTACCGTAATTAGTCTGGCCATAGGTTTAAGTATCGGCACTTCAGCTTTAATAGCCAAAGCGCATGGCAGCGGCGACAGTTCAGCGGCAAAAGCGGATGGTCTGGCGGCGCTCTGGTTGTCTGCTTATCTGGTGGCGGCTTTGTCACTGGCGGGTTATTTGCTGATGGACCCGCTGTTTCGGCTACTTGGTGCCAAAGAAGATACCTTGCCTTTTATTCACGACTATATGAGCTGGTGGTTTTTTGGCGCTGTGTTTTTAATTACACCCATGATAGGCAACGCCGTGCTGCGTGCTGCCGGTGACACTAAAACGCCCAGTTTAATGATGGCCTGTTCGGGTTTAGTCAATGCAGTGCTTGATCCCATTCTTATTTTTGGTTGGGGACCAGTGCCTGCTATGGGAGTGGAAGGTGCATCTATTGCCAGTTTGATTTCCTGGCTGGTGAGTTTTAGTCTGATTTTATACCTGATTATTTATCGCAGGGGCCTGATCAATAGTGGGCATCAGCCGTTTTTTGAATTTTTGACTATTAGTAAACGAATTTTGCATATAGGCCTGCCGGCAGCAGGCGCTAATATGCTGACACCTTTGGCTATGGCTATCTTAACAGCAGTGATGGCAAGTTACGGTGCCCATGCGGTGGCGGCTTATGGTGTAGGTGCCCGCATTGAAAGTATTGCCAGTTTAGTAGTGCTGGCACTTTCCATGACCTTGCCGCCTTTTGTCAGTCAGAATCTGGGGGCTGGTAAACTGGAGCGGGTCAAAACCGGTTACCGGCTTTGTATCCGTTTTGTTATCGCCTGGCAGTTTGCCGTGTATCTGCTGTTGGCTGTTGCTGCCTGGTGGATAGCACTCTGGTTTTCTGACGACCCAGAAGTGATATCACTTATCCGCAGTTTTATCTGGATTTTGCCTTTGGGTTATGGTTTGCAGGGCATTGTGATTCTAACCAATTCATCTTTTAACGCTTTGCATTTACCAATGCGCGCCCTTGGCCTTAGTGTGGTGCGGCTTTTTGTGTTTTATGTGCCTATGGCCTGGCTGGGTGGCAAGCTGTTTGGTGTGCTTGGTGTCTATAGTGGTGCTTTGCTCGCCAATATAATTATTGCCGCTATTGCTTTTAGCTGGTTTAAAAGCACTTTGGCAACATTGCAAAGAGCTGAAACTTTGTAAGCACAATAGCCGTATTAAAAGCGGTATTGTGGTGTTTAATCAGGTTGAGCTGGCGCTTCGGCACACAAACAGGGAAGGCTTATGTCACGCGATTTTGAATTAAATTCTGTTTATCAGCCCTCAGGTGACCAACCTACAGCCATAGCAGCTTTGGTGGATGGCCTGCAGGCCGGTCTGGCACACCAGACTTTATTAGGTGTTACCGGCTCTGGTAAAACTTTCACTATGGCCAATGTGATAGCACAGCTGAACAGGCCCACGCTGATTATGGCGCACAATAAAACGCTGGCAGCGCAACTGTATGGTGAGATGAAAGAGTTTTTCCCGCACAATTCGGTCGAATATTTTGTTTCTTATTACGATTATTACCAGCCGGAAGCTTATGTGCCGGCCAGCGATACCTTTATAGAAAAAGACGCTTCGATTAACGAACATATCGAACAGATGCGTCTTTCTGCCACCAAAGCGCTGATGGAGCGCCGTGATGTGGTGATCATCGCGTCTGTTTCGGCTATTTATGGTTTGGGCGACCCCGAATCTTATATGAAGATGCTGTTGCATCTGAAAGTAGGGGATATTGTTGACCAGCGTTTTATTTTACGGCGTTTAGCCGAGCTGCAATATCAGCGCAATGATATGGCTTTTGAACGTGCTACTTACAGAGTGCGTGGTGATGTTATTGATATTTTCCCGGCCGAATCGGATGAGCTGGCGGTACGGCTTGAGCTTTTTGATGAAGAAATTGAACGTATCAGTCTGTTTGACCCTTTAACAGGGGCTGTGGAAAAAGTGGTAACCCGCTACACCATTTACCCTAAAACCCATTATGTGACACCCAGAGAAAAAATCCTCGAAGCAGTAGAGCGTATTAAAGTAGAGCTCGCAGCAAGGCGTGCGCAGCTATTAGCAGAAAATAAGCTGATAGAAGAGCAGCGTATTGGTCAGCGCACTTTGTTTGATTTAGAAATGATGGTGGAGCTGGGATATTGCTCCGGCATTGAAAACTACTCAAGGTATTTGTCTGGCCGTGCTGAAGGCGAACCACCACCAACTTTGCTGGATTATTTCCCCGCTGATGGTTTGATGTTTATTGACGAATCCCATGTCACTATTTCACAAATTGGCGCCATGTATAAAGGTGACCGTTCCCGTAAAGAAAATCTGGTGAATTACGGTTTTCGCCTGCCATCCGCTTTGGACAACAGGCCGCTGAAATTTGATGAATTTGAAGCTATAGCACCACAACGTATTTATGTGTCGGCAACACCAGCAGCTTATGAGCTGGAAAAGTCAGCCGGTGAAGTGGTGGAGCAGGTGGTGCGGCCCACAGGCCTGATTGACCCTGTGATTGAAATCCGCCCTGTGGCAACACAAGTGGATGATTTGTTATCAGAAGCTTATCGCTGCGCCAAATTGGGTGAGCGTATTCTGGTGACCACTTTAACCAAAAAAATGGCAGAAGATTTAACCGATTACCTGAATGAGCACAATGTAAAGGTGCGGTATTTACATTCGGATATCGACACAGTCGAGCGGGTGGAAATTATCCGCGATTTACGCTTGGGGGTATTTGATGTGCTGGTCGGCATTAACCTGCTGCGTGAAGGTCTGGATATTCCTGAGGTATCTTTGGTGGCTATTCTGGATGCTGACAAAGAAGGTTTTTTACGTTCAGAGCGTTCGCTGATTCAGACCATAGGCCGCGCGGCGCGTAACGTCAAAGGTAAAGCTATTTTGTATGCCGACCGCATCACGGGTTCCATGCAAAAAGCCATAGATGAAACCGACAGACGCCGCGCCAAACAGGTGGCTTACAACGAACAGCATGGCATTACGCCCACCCAGATTTCGAAAAAGATCGGTGATGTGATGGATTTGGGTCAGGATGCTAAAAATAACGAACCACAACAAAAAGTGGCTGAACATTTAAAACTGATTAAAGGTAAAACACCTTATCAGGTGCAAGCCGACATTAAAAAATTGGAAACCCAGATGCTGCAACACGCGAAAAATCTGGAGTTCGAGCAGGCGGCCTTGCTGCGCGATCAGGTTCATGCGTTAAAAGCGGCATTACTGGAGATTTAAGCAGATTTATTTTAGATTAATCGTATATTCAGCTGTTTTTATAAAAAGATAAATGCAAGACTTAATTTGTAAGTTAGTGAATTTTAATTGTAATAAATTATATTTTGCATTTATCTGCTTTTTATAGAAAAAATTTGTTCTATTCAGTTTTAATTAATTTTTCTTTTGGTAATCTTGCCCCGGTTATCTACAGCCGGAGGGCATTTTATGAAATCTTACCTTTTCCCAGTTCTTGTTCCTGCTTTGTTATCTGTGGCGTCCGTTACTGCTGTTGCCGGTTCTTATCAGTCTCAGACTGATGTGAACTATGGTTGGGCTGATATTGAAGGTGCCGATTTATCGGCATGGAACCTGAAGCAGCGTTTTTATTTAGCACCGGTACAAACTGAAGGTTCAGTGCCTTTAGCCGAAGCTGCTTTTATGCAACGTCAGGCCAGTGTGCATGGCACTTTCAGCCGTGAAAGTCTTGAATATGGTGGTTTTAAAGCCCACAACAACAGCTGGTCTGTCGGTGGTGAATATATGGACAGCCGCCACGACTTTTATGCGTCGTTAGACTGGCGTTTTGTCAACAACAGTAAAGCTTATGAAGCTGTGACCAAACTTGGTTTTTTTGTACAAAATGACTGGTTAGTGACTGGTGATATTTATCACGTGAAAGATTTTGATGGCAGCACTTATCTGGAATACGGTGCCAGCACCAAAAAATTGCTGGATTTAGATACCGGTGACTTTATTGCTTTAACAGGTGGCATGCGCAATTTTAACCACTCAACCTGGACAGCCTATAACGTGGGTGCTGACTACTATTTTGGTAAAAACCTGTCGGTCGGTTTAGGTTATGAATGGGATTCCAAAGGTGTATTCCAGACTGAAGCTGATGCTTATGAAGTACGCAGTCAGTGGTTTGCTTTGCCCAATCTGGCGTTAAACGCGGCATTAAAACGTGTTGAGTATCTGGACGAAGAAGACGAAACTTTGTACGAAGTTGGCGCCAGCTACCGTTTTTAAGCTGAATTTGGCAATGGCGCTCTGAGGGGAGTGTTGTTGCCTGCTACAACTGATGTTTTTTGTGACTTGTAGTTAAGTTCCTTGCTGATTGCCCTGCTATTGCAGGGCTTTTTTATGTATAGGGCGACAGTGGGATCTCAGCACGTCAAACTGTTGGCGTGCTGCCGCCGTTGCGCCTTCCGCTCTGCGGGAGGCCGGACTAAGGTACAGGGCAATGCAGGAGCAATTGCCGGTGATGTACAGGGCGACAGTGGGATCTCAGCACGCCAAACTGTTGGCGTGCTGCCGCCGTTGCGCCTTCCGCTCTGCGGGAGGCCGGACGAAGGTACAGGGCAATGCAGCACCTGGCTTTATGTACCGGTTTAGGTACTCACCAGCTGTTGTGTTGTCCATTGTTGCCATAAATAGTCGGCAACAGGGCCTGGTAACTGGTCTCTGTGTTTCACCAGATGCACTTCCCCCTGGATGGCAGAGGGCATTTCTTTGGTAAAAATGGGCAGCAGACTGCCATTTTTAAGTTCAGCTGCAACCTGATGCCGGGCCAGCATGCCCCAGCCTAAATCTGCCAGTAGCGCCTGTTTCATACTCAGGCTGTTATTAATTTTCAGCCTTTGGCTGCTTTGTAATGGCAACAGTTTGCCACTGTCAAAATCCAGTGCATTGGAATCGGCCACCAGTTGTGGCAGCGCATGCAGTTGTTGAATGCTGGTGAGCGGAGCCTCGAGCCTTGCTAATAACCTTGGGCTTGCCACACATAAAATATCAAACTGACCAATAGCCACAGGTTCAAATTGTCCCAGACTGATAAAAACCGGGAACCAGGGACTGATCGCCAGATCGGTTTGTTGATGTTTTAATTTTTCCAGTGCCTGCAAACGGTAATCAAAGCTAATGGACAGTTCAGTGTGCGGAAACAGTTGTTGTGCCTGCAAAATCGCCGGCATTAAAGGTGCTGCTTCAACAGCTTCATCAAAAGAAATCCGCAGGCTGGCTTCAGCACCCCGGCTTAAATGTTTGGCCAGTGATTTCAGTTGCGCCTGTTGATGGAGTAGTTGCTCTGCTTGCTGGTAAAAACGCAAACCAGCCGGTGTCAGCTTTAAGCGGTAGTGACTGCGGTCAACTATAGTAAAGCCGCATTGCTGCTCCAGCTTTTTCAGCGCCATGCTGAGTGCAGGCTGGGTTTTATGCAGCTTAAGCGCAGCTTGTTGCAGGCTGTCACTTTGGCTGATGGCTTCCAGAATATGCAGACTGGCGATGTTCATAAGTAAATCTTATATAGATATGCAGAAAATATAAATTTAATCGGATTGTGCTGGCTTGTATAGTGCCAGCCTGAATTTGTCTGAGGCATTGATGGAGCAACTGGGGATGGGCAAAAAATTAAAAATAACGGTCTTTTTATTGGCATTGCCGTTATTAGGTTGCCAGAAGGCGCCGGAACAACAAAATGCCGTCGTGATAAGGCCAGTGAAATTACATCAGGTCATTGACAACCAGAGTCAGGCGATCCGGCAATTCCCTGCATTAGTCGAACCTACTGAAAATGCCAGATTAACCTTCAGAGTCAGCGGTAAACTGACAGAGCTGAAGGTGCGTCCCGGCCAGCAGGTTAACAAAGGTGAATTATTGGCCAGACTGGATGCCACCGATTTTAAACTGAAAGTAGAGCAGGCGCAGGCCCGTTATCAGTTATCAAAAGCACAGTTTGACCGTGCCAATAGCTTAATTGGCCAAAAGCTGGTGTCGCAGGCCATGTTTGACGAAGCCAAAGCCCAGTTGCAAGTGGCTGATGCTGATTTAAAAACCAGTCAAACCAACTTAAGTTACACCGAAATGCTGGCGCCTTTTAGCGGCACAGTGTCGCGCTCTCTGGTGGAAAATCACGAAAACGTGCAGGCACAACAAGCTGTGCTGGAGTTGCAGCTGCGCGATATGGTGGATGTGGTGATTCAGGTGCCGGAAGATGTGATAGCGCTGGTGAAAAAGGAAGTCGCTTATCAGCCGGATGTGGTGTTTGATTCTTATCCGGACCACAAATACAAAGCCAGTATTAAAGAATGGGATACCAGAGCCGACCCAGCCACTAATAGTTTTAAAGTGGTATTCAGTATGGCAACTCCCAAAGAATTTAATGTGTTATCGGGCATGACCGCCAATGTGATTGCCGATTTAAGTCAGTTTACCCGTCAGCCGGATGCGGTATTGCAGGTGCCAGCCACTGCGGTGTTTGCTGCCAATGACAAGGCGCTTGACAGCAAACAGCGTTTTGTTTGGGTGTATCAGCCCACCACACAACAAGTGGAGCGCCGTGCCGTGACTACTGGCAAGTTAACCTCTGAAGGTATTGAAATTCATGCCGGTTTGGCGGTTGGTGAACAAGTGGTGACAGCAGGCACCCAGCAACTGCAACAAGGGCAACAAGTTCGGCCATGGCAGCGTGAGCGGGGTCTGTAACAGATGGATGCAGCTCGTTATTTTATTAAAAACACCACGTCTTCCTGGCTGGTGGCACTGATTTTATTGGTTGGTGGCTGCCTGAGTTATCTGGGGCTGGGTCAGCTGGAAGATCCACAATTTACCTTAAAACAAGCCATGGTGATCACTGCTTACCCTGGCGCTTCGCCACAGCAGGTGGAAGAAGAAGTCAGTTATCCGCTGGAAAATGCCATTCAGCAGCTGCCTTATGTCGACCACGTCACTTCTATTTCCACTGCCGGCACCTCGCAAATTATGGTGGAGATGAAAGGCATTTACCGCAGTAAAGAACTGAAGCAAATCTGGGATGAACTACGGCGTAAAGTGAATGACCTGACACCCCAGTTGCCGCCAGGTGTAAAACCGCCGATGGTAAACGACGACTTTGGTGACGTGTACGGCATGTTGTATGCCATCAGTGGTGATGGTTACAGCGACGACGAGCTGCGTGATTATGTGGATATTCTGCGCCGTGAACTGGTGCTGGTGGACGGCGTTGGCAAAGTCTCTGTGGGTGGGGTGCAACAAGAACAGGTGATTGTGGAAATTTCCCGCTCCCGCCTGGCGTCTTTGGGCATACCGCCTGCGCAAATTGCTTCTTTGTTGCAAACCCAAAACGTGGTGTCTAACGCAGGGTCGCTCAGGGTTGGCCCAGACAGCGTGCGGATTTACCCCAGTGGTGAATTTCAGTCGGTCAAAGAGCTGGAGCAGCTGATTATCAGCAATCCGGCGGCCAAAGAGCTGATTTACCTTGGTGATGTGGCCAAAGTGTACAGAGCCAGTCAGGAAGTGCCTTCCCACATAGTGCGTTTTGACGGCAAAGCGGCTTTGACACTGGGCGTTTCGTTCAGCAGCGGCGTGAATGTGGTGGATGTGGGTAAGGCAGTCGCAGCGCGTCTGGCCGAGCTTGAATACACCAGACCCATCGGCATGGACGTCAGCACTATTTATAACCAGCCGGCTGAAGTGGCTGTTTCTGTCGATGGTTTTATTCTGAACCTGCTGGAATCAGTCATCATCGTTATTCTGGTACTGCTGGTATTTATGGGGCTGAAAAGTGGTTTTTTAATAGGCCTGATTTTATTGCTGACCGTGCTGGGTACCTTTATTTTTATGCAGCAGATGCAAATTGAACTGCAGCGGGTGTCGCTTGGCGCATTAATTATTGCCCTTGGTATGCTGGTGGATAATGCCATAGTGGTCGTCGAAGGCATTTTAATTGGTATGCAGCGCCGTTTATCTTTGCAGGATGCAGCATCACAAATTGTCAAACAAACCCAATGGCCTTTACTCGGCGCTACTGTGATTGCTGTGACGGCTTTTGCGCCTATAGGTTTATCCAGTGACGCAACGGGTGAGTTTGCCGGTAGTTTGTTTTGGGTGTTGTTAATCAGCTTGTTATTAAGCTGGGTAACAGCCATTACGCTGACGCCATTTTTTGCCCATCTGTTGTTTAAAAAACAGCTGGCTGTGCCAGCTGAAACCAATGCTTCGCAGGAGGACGCTTTATATCGTGGTGTGATTTTTGATGTCTACCGCACTTTATTAAACTTTGTACTGCGTCAGCGCGCTGTCAGTTATGTTGTGATGTTGCTGATGCTGGTGGTTGCCATTGTCGGTTTTGGCAAAGTAAAACAAGTGTTTTTTCCGGCCTCTAACACGCCAATGTTTATGGTTGATTTATGGCAACCGGCCGGTACTGATATTCGCCAGAGTCTGGCTGACAACCAGCTGGTGTCGGCTTTTTTGCAGGCGCAACCTGAAGTCACGGCAGTCACAGCCACCATTGGCCGTGGTGCTGACCGTTTTATGTTGACCTATCAGCCGGAGAAAATTTTTCCATCCTACAGCCAGCTGATAGTGCGGGTGCAGCAAAAAGCTGATTTAGAACCTGTGATGTTACGCCTGCGCACTTTTGTCGAAGAGCAGCATCCAAGATTACAACAAAAATTAAAACGTCTTGAAGTGGGTCCTGCCACACCTGCCAAAATTGAAGCGCGTTTTAGTGGTCCTGATCCTGACGTGCTGAGGCAACTGGGTGAAGCTGCTAAAGCCATTATGCTCAAAGATGCTGGCGCTATGAATGTGCGGGATGACTGGCGTGAACGGGTGAAGGTGATAAGGCCGGTATTTAATGAAGCAGTGGCACGGCGTGCCGGCATCAGCAAACAGGATATTGATGATGTCTTGCTGACGCATGTGAATGGCAAAACAGTGGGCATTTACCGCGACGGCACCCATTTATTACCTATTGTCAGCCGGCCACCGCTCAGTGAACGCAGCAGTGTTGATGCGTTAAAAGACTTGCAGTTATATAGCCCGAAAATTGGCCGTTATATTCCAATCAGCCAGGTGGTCAGCAGTTTTGAGCTGGTGTGGGAAGATCCACAAATTATGCGCCGCGACCGCAAACGCACCCTGACGCTGATGGCTGATCACGATATTTTAAGCAACGACACTGCCGCCAATTTACTCAAAAGGATAAAACCGCAGATTGAGGCTATTCCGTTGCCTACCGGCTACAGCTTAAGTTGGGGCGGTGAGCTGGAAGCCCAGACCAAAGCGCAAAAAGCTTTGTTTGGCTCTTTACCTCTGGGTTATCTGGTGATGTTTGTGGTGACTGTGCTGCTGTTTAATTCCAGCCGCGATGCGCTGGTGATTTGGGCTTGCGTGCCGCTGGCCATTATTGGTGTCACTTTAGGTTTGCTACTGGTGGGTGTGCCTTTTGGCTTTATGGCGCTACTGGGCTTTTTAAGTTTGTCCGGCATGTTGGTGAAAAACGGCATTGTGCTGGTTGATCAAATCCGGCTGGAGCTTAGTGAAGGCAGGGCGGCTTTTGAAGCTGTGTTCCATTCTGCCGTCAGCAGAGTCAGGCCTGTGGCTATGGCTGCCATTACCACTATTCTGGGTATGATACCGCTGGTAGGTGACGACTTTTTTGCCAGTATGGCAGTGGTGATTATGTTTGGTTTAGGTTTTGCGACCATCTTAACTCTGTTGTTTTTGCCGCTGTTATATTGTTCGGTTTACCGCATCAAAACACCAAACTGAGCAACATCACAACAAGCAGCGCAGTGACATCAGGTCACCGGCTGGCACTACAGCAAAAAAGAGCCTGACATCAGGCTCTTTTTTTATGCTCAGCACAAGACAACAAAAGCCGCTCTGGTTAACAACCACAGCTTGAATGTCAGCAGAAAGATCCGGCTGGGGCAATACCACAATTTCGCCGAAAAATAACGCAACCAGCCCACGGAATCTGTTTGTTTCCCAAAGCAAGCTATACATTTGCTTGTGCTTGCCTTAGGCTGGTTGTTCTGACAGTGCTTGTGGATGCAAAGCCAAGATGACGCTTTTGTTGTTGCCCCTTCGTCGTTTTATGACCTTGTTATGTTGTTGTCCTTTATTGGCGCTGGCACAGGACCAACCGCTGACCCTGGTGGTCGATAATTACCCGCCTTATATTGATGAACTGGCAGAGCCACAAGGGGTGCTGACTCAGCTGGTCCAGCAGTCTTTTCACAGCAGTGGTGTGCAAACCACACTGCAGTTTTTGCCGTGGCAAAAGGTGCCGCTAGCTGCTGAAAAAGCCAATACCGCTTCTTTTTTATGGTTTAAAACCAATGAGCTGGAGCAGGATTGGTTATTTTCTGATGTGCTGGTCGAAGTCAAACAGCAGCTGATAGGCCGTACTGAACAAAATTTTAACCCTAAACGCTGGGACGAGCTCAGACCTTACCGGCTTGGGGTCACGGCCAACTATTTTTATGGTGTCGAATTTGACCAGATCAAAGCAGAATTAACACTGGAAACCGCAGTGTCTGACTATGCAAATCTGCAAAACTTGTTGGCGGGCAAAGTGGATTATGTACTGATGGACCCGGTTGTTGCCCATCAGCTGTTATTACAAATGCCGTCATCAACGGCGAAAGTGCGGTATCTGTCGAAACCCGTCTTGACAGCGCAGAGCGCTTATCTGGTATGTTCACGTAACTATTTGCCCTGTATTGATATTATCCGCAAATTTAATCTGGGCCTGAAAAAACAGCGTAAAGCTGGTCTTGATCAAAAATTATTTGGTATTGGAGTCGCAACTTCCCGATGAAAGCTGTTTATTTTGCTGTAATGGCCGCGCTGGCTTTGCCTGTGCTGGCGGACGATCATTTGCCTCCTTTGCCCGTCTGGCAAGGTGCGTCTGAAACCTTGATCCAGCCTGCTCACCCCTGGGTGACGCCGGCAGAGCTGACCGGGCTCACAGACAGCCCGGATTATGCCACCACTATGGCTTATCTGAAAAAACTGGTGGAAAGCTCGCCGCAGCTGCGGCTTGAAGTGATAGGTCAAAGCCCGCAAGGCCGTGACATAGTGTTGATCAAAGCCAGCAGCCAGCCTGATTTGATAGGCCGCTCCGGCCGGCCAACGCTGCTGGTGCAGGCCGGTATTCACAGTGGTGAAATTGACGGCAAAGACGCCGGCATGATGCTGCTGCGTGACATAGTGCAGGGTGACAAAGCGGCCTTGCTTGCCAATGTCGATTTGCTGTTTATTCCTATTTTGTCGGTGGACGCGCACGAAAGACGCGGCAGTTATAACCGAATGAACCAGCGTGGGCCTGTAACTCAGGGCTGGCGCAGTACAGCCCAGAATCTGAATATCAACCGCGATTATGCCAAAATTGACAGCCCTGAAGTACGCTCAGTGCTGAAGGTGATCAATCAGTATCAACCTGATTTGTATCTGGATATTCATGTTACAGATGGTGAAGATTATCAATACGACATTACTTTTGGTTTTAACGAACCTTTTGCCAGCTTAAGTCCCAATGGTGCCAGCTGGCTGGCGCAGGTGTACCGCCCGGGCATTGATAAAGCTTTAAACCGCCAGGGTCATATTCCCGGGCCTTTGGTGTTTGGCATTGACTCACAGGATTTCAGTAAAGGTTTATCCGGCTCTACTTCAACGCCCAGATTCTCCAATGGTTATGGTGACGTGCGGCATTTGCCCACTGTGCTGGTGGAAAACCATAGTTTAAAACCATACAAACAACGTGTGCTTGGCACCTATGTGATGCTGGAACAAACGCTGAAACTGCTGGATGAACAAGGCAAAGTGTTACAACTGGCAAAAAAAGCTGATGAAAACGCCAGGCCGCAACAACAGGTTTTGGCTTTTAAAGCGGCAGAGCAGCCCGAGCTTATCCAGTTTAAAGGCATCAGTTATCAGCTTGCACAAAGTGATATTCTCAAAGGTACCTATGTAAAATGGACAGGCGAACCTAAAGAATACAAAGACTTACCTGTATATTGGGAAAAGGTGCCTGCACTGGAAGTGGAAGTGCCCAAAGCTTATTGGATACCGCCACAATATCAGGACGTGATAGACAGGCTTGCGCTGCATGGCGTGCAGATGAGTAAAATCAGCAGCAACAAAACTCTGGAGCTGCAGCAGCTGGTTGCCGCTGATCCCAGGTTTGCCGAAAAACCTTTTGAAGGCCGTTTTGGTGTCAGCGCCAGTTTCCAGACCCAGTGGCAAAGTATCAGTTTGCCGGCAGGCTCGGTGCGGGTCAGTACCGATCAACCTTTAGGGGCGCTGGCTGTTGCTTTGTTACAACCTCAGGCACCAGATTCATTTTTTAGCTGGGGTTTTTTCCACGGTATGTTCGAACGTACTGAATATTTTGAAACTTATGCGTTAATTCCGTGGATTGAACAGCAGTTAAAAACCGATGCCAAACTTAAACAAGCTTTTGCAGAAGCCGAAAAAGCCGATGTACAACTGCAAAAAGACGGCCGTGCCAGACTCAACTGGTTTTATCAGCGTTCACCTTTTTATGATCAGAGTTATCTGAAATATCCGGTACTGCTGGAGCGTTAAGCCAAAGCCATTGTCCGCTCTATTTCACCTGTAAAAAAAGCCGCTTTAAAAGCGGCTTTTGTTTGTGCTTTTGCCTGTCCTTTTGTGCTGATAACGGAAACGCAGGCAGCACACAGCATAGCGCTTTTGTAAAATTTTAAGGCGGCGGGGGTGAGTCGCGGCTGATCAATTCTACCTGTTGGCCATTATTTAAACCTTGTTGACCACGGACCACCAATTGGTCGCCAGGTTTAATATCAGACTGAATAATATAATAACTATCGGTACTGCCGAGCACATCAACATCCAGCCGCTCCACAGTGCCGTTGTTTTTCACCCGCCAGCTATGGTAGGTAATGCCTTCCAATTCAATGGCATCTGACGGCACTTTGGTAATATTGTCGGCTTTGACCGCCATGGTAATTTCCTGACGGTAGCCCACCAGAATATCCCTTCGGTCTTTGGCAGGGTGGTCAAAGTATAAAATCAGATTGTCTGAGGTACTGTCGAGTCGCTGGCTGACTTCCCGCAATTTCAGCGGTTTGCCATTAAAGTCGAATCTATGGCCTTTCAGCGCCACCACGTTCTGGTAAGCCAGCACCGGCAATTTACACTCAAGCTGTTTATTTTGTGTCGACATTAACTGCAAAATAGGTTGGCCTTCTGCCAGCTGGGCGCCAGGCTCAGAGTTCACCGCTATCACCTGCGCATCAAAAGGCGCATAGTGTTTTAATCTTTTATGCCGCGCTTCGGTCAGTTCCAGCTCCAGTTCCAGCCGTTGCATTTTTAAGCTGGCACTGTCCAGTTGCAGTTTAAATTTATTCATCTCAGCCGATGACGCCAGGCCTTTTTTGCTCAGCATATTGGCTCTGTTAAATTCATCGGCGGCAAAAGCTTTGGCGACCCGGGCTGATTCAATATCGGTGCGGATCAAGGCGATTTGCTGATTCAGATAAATATCGTCCTGCTCTGCTACCAACTGACCTTTTTTTACTGAGGTGCCAACGGGCAACAGTTGCATCAGCTCGGCGCTGGCATGGCTGGCAATTCGATATGTAATAGGAGCCGCAACCACACAGGGCAGGGTGTGAGTGACGTCGCTGTCATGGTGCAAAGCAGGTTCAATTGACACTTTTTTTGTTGTGGCATCAACGGCAAAACTGCTTGCCATACCCAAGGCCAGCACGGCAAATACAGCTGCACCCTTTTTGTTTTTGCACAACATCCAACTACTCCACCAGTACAGCAGCACAGGGCGCACTGCTGTAAAAGTGGGCATTTTAACCGCTATTGTGGCGTTCGTCAGGCTATTTTATCGCCTGCTAAGGCTGATCCAGCGCCTATGTGGTATCAGCCCGGGCAAAAGAGACGGCTGCAGTGGTTAATAATACCGGATCAACACCTGCTCTATCTCCAGATTGTCGCTGTCAGGATTAACTGTCAGCTCGATTGACTGGGAGCCCTGTTCTGCGTTTAAAGTCAGCAGTAGTTTGTCGCCGATACTCTGGGTATCTGCAAAACGACTGAGCATTTGTTTGCCATTTTCCGGGATCCCCAAAGCTTGCAGCATTTGTTTGCTTAAGGGGGCGTTGGCGTTATTTAAAAAAAGTGCCGGTGCCAGACGCACCGCTTTTACCACATCATCATTTAGCTGTAATTGCAGGTGATCACCAAACACTTGCCAGGTTTTTTCTTTACGTTCAACGACCTGATGTTGTTGCAATGCTAACAAAGAGCCAAGCTGACTTCGCTGTGGAGCCTGTTGCTGAGGCAGCGCCAGTGGGCTTAGCAACGGCAAAAGTTGCTGTAATGGCAGTGGTTGTGGTTGCAGTGCAATATAAGGTTCACCTTTTGCCATCAGCGAAAACTCAGTTAATAAGAGCAGTGCCGGTTTATTCTGTACCTGCTGATAGTGTTCAAACTTCAGGATCAGCTGATGTTGCTGGTTAGAAAGCACCAGCTCAGACTTATTGTTTTGTTGAAATGGCTGCTGTTTATCGTTCAGATATTGCTTTACGTCAGCAAGGGGGGCTTGGTAGGGCAAGTGACCGTCAAGTTGCCATTGCCGGTCAAAACGGCCACCCGGCTCTGCCAGATTGCTGCCATAACCTGACAATACCCGGTTCTGGTAATGGATTTGTTGCAGATCGTTGTTAAACACCAGCCAGAGGTAACGGCCATAAGCCCAGGCTTGCTGACCATTTTTCAGCCGGATCCGCACATCTGGCTCACCGGCCAATTGCAGCACCTGCGCCTGACTGATGCCAGGTAAAAAACCATAAGCACCTTGCGCTAAAGACACATCCTTACGTACTGGCAATTCTGCTTGTTCCAGCTCTGGGCTTGGGACTGGTTGGCTGCTTAAGTCAAAACTCAGACTGGACATGCTGCTGGGAACTGCACCGTTTTCATCAAAAGCTGCAGGTCGGGCAGACAGGCTGCGATCATCTGTGCAAAAACGGATCAAATCGGCAGATAGCAACAAGCGCCTGACCGAACTTTGCCCACTGTTTTTGGCAAGCCGGGTTTTAGTGGAGATGTCCTTGAGCAATACCGCATCGGCCTGATGATCATCAGCCAGCTGGCGCATTTGCTGAATTAATTCTTGTGTAACCCTATCCCGTTCTTGCTGATGACCTTTGTCGGTCAGAATCAGCACCTTGGCCAGACTTTGCTGGCTCAGAATTTCCGCAGTGCAGTTGGGTTGATAACTGAGCACAGGAGGCAATTCGCCGGCGAAGGCAGGTGCAAGCATAAATGTAAAAATTGATGCCGTTATCCTTAACATCAGGTTGTCCTTATTGTCATTGTTAAGGCTAACTTAGTTAAGTTACAACATTTTTGCAATAATAATGTCCCGGTAAGTGCCTGACACTTACCGGGTTTTATGTTGGGCTTTTAACTGTGATCACAAGTTCGTCAGCTTTGGGTTGCGTTTTTCATTGCTGCGACAAAACCGGCCAGCTCTGCCAGCAGTATTGCTGGCTCACCCTGATGTTTTTCAATGATTTGCACTATGGCAGAACCCGAAATAGCACCGGCGGCGCCAGCGGCCAAAGCAGCTTTGACATGTTCTGGTTTGGAAATACCAAAACCCAGCAAAGTGGGTGCTGCATGCACATCCTTGAGCTGTTGCACCAACTGTGACGCTGGCATAGTGGCTACTGTTTCTGTACCTGTCACGCCGGCGCGGCTTAACAAATAAGTGTAACCACGACCATAACTTGCCAGTTCATTTAAACCATCAGCGTCAATATTAGGTGGAGCAATAAAAATCTGCGCAATATCATGCTGTTGCGCTGCCTTTCTGAACATCTGGCTTTCATGCAGCGGCACGTCAGCAATCAGTATTGAATCCACACCGGCAGTTTTGGCTTGTTGGTAAAAATGCCCGATACCACGCGCCATCACCAGATTGCTGTACAACAATAAACCAATTGGAATATCGGCATCATAAGCGCGGATTTTGGCAATTAAATCAAAACATTGTGCTGGCGTAACCCCGGCCGCCAAAGCGCGGATATTGGCGTTTTGAATGGTCGGGCCATCGGCAATAGGGTCGGAAAACGGAATGCCCAGCTCTAAAGCGTCAGCGCCGTTGTCGATCAGCGTTTTGATAATGGCAAAAGACAAATCCAGCGAAGGATCGCCGATAGTGACAAAAGGTACAAAGGCACCCTGGTTAGCTTCTTTTAAACGCCTGAACATCAAATCATAACGTAACATATTCAATCCTTTATTTATTTGCCCTGATGCTGACGATCATTGGCCTGTTCATTCAGTTGCCTTTGGGCAATTTCTGCCGCCTGATGTTCAGCCAGCACTGTCATCACATGGCCTAAATCTTTGTCACCACGACCGGATAAATTCACCAAAAGCACAGTAGGCTCGGTGGCGGCTTCGGCCATTTTTAGTGCATGGGCTAAAGCGTGCGAGCTTTCCAGCGCCGGAATAATACCTTCGGTTTTGGCCAGCAGCTGAAAGGCCGCCAAAGCTTCATCATCGTTAATGGCGACATACTGAGCGCGGCCAATAGAAGCTAAATAAGTATGTTGTGGGCCAACGGCAGGGTAATCCAAACCTGCGGAAATAGAATAAGATTCTTCAATCTGGCCATCCGTTGTTTGCATTATGGCGGTATAAGCGCCGTGCAAAATACCAAAACTGCCGGTTGAAAGCGCAGCGCCATGCTGATGGGTATTGATACCCATGCCACCAGGTTCTACACCAATCAGTTTCACTTCTTCATCGGGAATAAAGTCGGCAAAGATACCTATGGCGTTGGAGCCACCACCGACACAAGCCAAAACTGCATCCGGCAATTTGCCTTCAGCTTCAAGAATTTGTTGTTTGGCTTCTTCGCCAATCATTTTCTGAAATTCCCGTACTATGGTCGGGAAAGGGTGCGGGCCGGCCGCTGTGCCGAGCAGATAATGGCTGGTGGCATAACTTGCTGACCAGTCGCGCATGGCTTCATTCACTGCATCTTTTAGAGTGCCTGAGCCTGCAGTGACCGGAATCACAGTCGCGCCCATCAGTTTCATCCGGAACACGTTGGGTGCCTGGCGTTCAATATCTTTGGCACCCATATAAATTTTGCAGTTAAGCCCCAAAAGGGCACAAGCCAAAGCTGTGGCTACACCATGCTGGCCGGCACCGGTTTCGGCAATAATGTCTTTTTTGCCCATCCTTTTGGCAAGTAAAGCCTGTCCCAACACCTGATTGGTTTTATGGGCGCCGCCATGTAATAAATCTTCGCGTTTTAAATAAATTTTCACCAGCGGGTTGGGGCTGATATTGCGGCACAACGTCAGTGGAGTGGGACGGCCGGCATAATGGGTCAGCAGATGCTGGAACTCGGCCAGAAAGGCCGGATCCTGCTGTGCATCAACAAATGCCTGCTCCAGCTGACGCAGCGCCGGCACCAATAATTGCGGCACAAACATGCCGCCGTATTCACCAAAATAAGGGTTTAATAAAGGCTTAGTCATAACTGAATTCTCTGATCTGTTGAAAAGCATTGGCAATTTTGGCCGGATCTTTGACGCCAGGGGCGCTCTCCAGGCCTGAGTTCATATCAAGACCGGCCACCGGCAGCGGCAGGGCTTCGATGACATTGTCCGGGCTTAAACCGCCGGCGAGCAGCAGTTTGTTGTCGAAATCCCGGGCGAACTGCTGTTGCAACAGCGCCCAGTCAAAACGCACGCCGGTGCCGCCTGGTAAACCTTGTTGATAACTGTCCAGCACCACTTTGTCGGCAAGCTGAGTAAAAACAGGCAGTTTGTCTTTGACTCTGTAGGCTTTCCAGATGGCTGTGGTTTTAGGCAATAAGGCTCTGAGTTTAAAAAGGTATTCATCGTCTTCATCACCATGCAGCTGCACAGCGCTTAACTCTAACTCGTGAGCTGTCATCGCCACTTGTTCCGCTGTTTCGTTCACAAAAACCCCAACAAAATTCAGTGGCGCAGCTGCAATGATGCTGGTCGCCTGTGCCAAATTCACTGCACGTGGCGAGGCCGGATAAAAAATCAAGCCGCCATAATAAGCTCCGGCCTGATACACAGTTTGTGCCTGCTCTGCAGTGGTTAAACCACAAACTTTATGCGTGCCCAGCACTAAAGCACGTACCGCATTTTCCAGATCCGGCTCTGCCATTAAAGCGCTGCCGACCAAAAAGGCTTTGGCCACTTTACGCAGCTTTCGCACCTGCGGATTAAAATAAATACCGGATTCAGATACGACAAGGGTACCGGGCGGGATCAGCCTGGCGAGGCGGAAACTGGTGTCTAAGTTGGTGGTTAAAGTGCGTAAGTCGCGGTTATTAATGCCAATCAGCTCAGCTTTCAGTGCCACTGCCCTGAAGGTTTCGGCTTCGTTACTGACTTCGGTCAGCACTGTCATACCAAGCTCATGTGCAACTTTGGCCAGCTTTTGATATTCGTCGTCTGTTAATACCGACAACATCAGCAGCACTGCATCGGCGCCGTTTAGCCTGCCCAAATAAATCTGGTATGGATCGATAATAAAATCTTTGTGAAGCAGCGGTTGGCTGACTTTTTGCCGCATGCTTGCTAAATACGTATAACTTCCCTGAAAAAACTTTTCGTCGGTCAGCACCGAAATACAGTCAGCATATTTGCCATACACAACGGCAATTTCGTCTAAATCAAAATTGGCGCGGATTAAGCCTTTGGAAGGCGACGCTTTTTTGCACTCCAGAATAAAACGGGCTCCGGGCTGCAACAGCGCCTGCAAAAATTTGCGTGATGTTGGTTTTACATCGGCAATAAAAGTCTCAAGCGGCTGAGTTATTTTGCGCTCGCTTACTTCTAACCTTTTGTGGTTAATAATATTTTCTAACACATTAGCCATAACTGGCCTCCTGTAACAACGCTAGGGGTCGCATGGCTGCGTCTGTTTGTAAAAGCGCTAAAACTTGCTGGCAATTGGCGACTAAGTCTTCACCACGGCCACAAATTTTCAGCATAGCGGCGACATTAGCGGCAATAGCAGCCTGATGCGCCTGCGGTGCTGTGCCATTTAAAATAGCAAGGCTGGCTGCCGCGTTGTGGCTGGGGTCGCCGCCTTTGAGTGCACTCAGTGGTTGGGGTGCCAGGCCAAAATCGGCGGCTGTTAAAGTAAATTCATACAGTTCACCATCCCGTACTTCACACACCTGAGTAATGCCGTGCAAAGCAATTTCATCACAACCGGCACCATGCACTACCCAGGCGCGTTTAACACCCAGCTGTTTCAGCGCTTGGGCCATCACTCTGCATAGTTTGGCGTCGTATACACCCAAAAGCTGAAAATCCGGTGCGGCGGGGTTTAATAAAGGCCCGAGCAGGTTAAATAAAGTGCGGGTTTTAAGCGCTGTGCGAACCGGCATGGCATGACGGATGCCCGGGTGATACACAGGCGCAAATAAAAAGCTGACACCGGCTTTATCCAGGGCGCTGACGGCTTGCGCCGGCCTCATCTGAATATTCACGCCAAGCTTTTCAAATAAATCGGCCGAGCCACTTTGGGAGGACACACTGCGGTTGCCATGTTTGCTGACGCTCAGGCCCATAGCAGCAGCCACTATGGCAGCTGTGGTGGAGATGTTAATGGTGTTGCTGCCATCACCGCCTGTGCCACAACAATCAATACTGTGTTTGTTATTCACCGGCAAAACTGTGGCTGCAGCACGAAAAGCCAGCGCTGCACCGGCAATTTCATCGGCTGTTTCACCTTTCAGTTTTAGTGTTATTAATACTGCCGATAACAAAACAGGCTCCACTAAACCAGCGGCCACTGCGGCAAAAAAGGCTTCACTTTGGGCCTGACTAAGCGATTCACCTGCCAATAATTGCTGTAAATAAGGCTGGGCGTTAAAGCTGCTCTCTGCTGTCTGAGCCTGAGCTGGGGTCGTCGCTTGATTGATTGTTGTCATTCGGCACCTCCCAGAAAAGCCAGACTTTGCGCCAATAAAGGTTTACCCAGCGTCGTTAAAATCGACTCAGGGTGAAACTGAAAACCCAGCACCTTGTGTTCGGCATGATAAATAGCCATTGGAATATGCTGATATCTTGCAATGACTTGCAGGCTATCAGGCACCTGAGTGGCCATCAAAGAGTGATAACGCGCCACAGCAAAAGGTCTTGGCAGGTTGTGAAACACCGGATGTTCATCCAGCTCAATCAGGGATGTTTTGCCATGCACTGTTTCACCTGCACGCCCGACTGTGCCACCATAATGTTCTACCAGCGCCTGATGACCCAGGCAAATGCCCAGCATCGGGAACACACCGGCGCAAAGCTGAATAAGTGCCGGCATAGAGCCTGCTTCGGACGGAGCGCCGGGGCCTGGGGACAATAACAACAACACTTTGTTGGTTTTGGCATCTTGCTGCATTTTGGCAAAAATAAACTCAGCCGGCACCGTATTGCGGTACAGCTTTAATTCACAATGAAGCTGCGCCAGTTCATCCACCAGGTTGTAGGTAAAAGAGTCTTTGTTATCCAGCAGATAGACGATGGTTTTGCTGGTCGTTGTTGTTGCATTCATTGTGCACCTCCGGCGGCCAGAATAGCTGTCACTACTGCCTGGGCTTTACTGCGGGTTTCGTCGGCTTCTGCTTTGGCGATGGAGTCATACACCACACCGGCGCCGGCCTGAATATAGGCGGTGCCAGCTTCGACATAAGCACTGCGAATAACAATACAACTGTCAAAATCACCGTTACCGGATAAATAACCGACAGCACCACCATAACTGCCGCGGCGTTTACTTTCCACCTGGCGAATCAGCTCGGCCGCTCTTACCTTGGGCGCGCCAACCAAAGTGCCCATATTCATACAGGCCTGATACGCGTGCAGTGCATCCAGCTGAGGTTTTAGTGTGCCTACCACTCTGGATACCAGATGCATCACATAAGAATAACGGTCCACTTTAAGCAGCTCTTTGACATAACGACTGCCGGGTACGCTGATACGGGCCACGTCGTTACGGGCTAAATCCACCAGCATTAAATGTTCGGCTTTTTCTTTGTCATCTTGTCTGAGCTCCAGCTCAATACGGCTGTCTAAATCGCGGTCAATCTGGCCCAGGGCTTTAAAACCACGGCGTCTGGTACCGGCGATAGGGTAAATTTCCACCTGACGGCTTTTGGCATCAAATTTCAGCGCCGACTCAGGCGATGCGCCAAACAGCTCGAATGTGCTGTCACGCAGGAAAAACATATAAGGGCTGGGGTTTTGTTGTTTGAGTTTGGCATAAGCGGCAAGCGGATTGGCACAAGGCAAGCTAAAACAGCGGCTTGGCACCACCTGAAACACATCTCCTGCAACGATGTTTTCTTTCAGGTTTTCTACCTGAGCAATAAAAGCGGCATCATCGATATCAACCTGCACCGCGGCAACCTGCTGCGCGCCCGCCTGCTGTGCGGATGCTGTTGCCTGATCTTGCAGCATCTGACTCAGTTGCTCCAGTCGGTTGCCCACCACAAAACAATTGGCCATGGCACTTTCGCCACAAAAAATATTGCCAATTAAGCGGCTTTGTTGCGCCTGATGGTCCAGCACCAACAAGGTTTCAGCCACATAAAATAAATAATCCGGGCAGCGGTTAGCGCCTGTTGGCACTTCGGGCAGCTGCTCTACTGTGGCCACCATGTCATAACCAATGACACCGCCTAAAAAGATGGCAAAAGGCTCATTGCTATGGCTAAAAAGTTCATGCTGCAATACGCGCAAAACATCAAAAGGGTTGGCGGCAATCAGTTTGCTGTCTTCATCCAGCAAAGGATCGGGGCGGGTAAACTGGCAAATCAACACAGAAGCATCATCTGCCAGGCGCAGGCTGGCTTTGCCTTGTAACTTGTCGTGTAAAAAAGGCAGCAGCAGTTTGCCGTTGTTGGTAATGGCCTCAACTGTCACTTGCCCGCCGTTGCATTCAATGCGCAGTGCGGCATCCAGTAACATCAGGCTTTTGAGATTGTCTTTGCTGTCAATTTCGGCAGATTCAAGCAGCAACGAATATCGGCTTTGCCCTGCTAAATGCTGGTAACAAGCCAGCGGATCGGCCTGATAAGGCACTGTCTGACTGATGCTGGCTACCTGGCCAGCTTGTTGGGTGATATGGCTGAAAATCATTGGTCTTTCCTTACAAAACCCGCCTTGGCGGGGCTGATCTGCGGTTTGTGCCGCGAAGATCAGCAGCTGTTAGTTACAATAGTCCAAAGCAGGGCCTGTGCCCCCGACAGAAAACTGCCACCATCGCCAGGAAATTAACGCTACTAAGCTCATGTTTTTAATCCTAATTTGTTTCGTTTATCGTTTTAACATCAAAAAAAAAGCCCGTTTCGTGAAAACGGGCTCTTGGGGTTTATTCAGGGTAAACAACACCAACACACGCCCGTTAAGGAGTATGCCACCACCAGTTGGTTAAGGTTGTTTGTAACATCATTCTGAGTACACCCTGCGAAAATCTGCCCCTATCAAACCGCAGAAGCTTATGTTTCGTCAAGCTGGATTTGGCATAAATGCAAAATAAAACGTATAAAAGTCTGGATGGCTATGATTTTCTTTAGCAGCGCTGTGCTAGCTGTGTTTTGTGAGTACAGCTTTGTTGATACCTGCGTGCGGATGCTGTGGTGATGCCAGCTTTAACAGAATAACCGCAGCTGACGTTGCTTTTGTGGCACAATGACGGCCGTTTTTACTGAGATTTGCCATGAAAATAGATTTACACAGCCACACTTTTTGCTCAGATGGCATTTTAAGCCCGGAAGATTTAGTCGCGCGCGCCGTTGAAAAAAAACTCAATGTGCTGGCCATTACCGATCATGACACAGTGGCAGGCCTTGGCGCAGCAGCAGCTTATATCAAAGATCAACAACTGCCGCTGCAGCTGATTGATGGTGTGGAAATCTCAACCTCCTGGTACGAATTTGAAATTCATATTGTCGGTTTGCAGATTGACCCCAATAACAGCGAATTTTTATTAAGGCTTGAAAGCCAGCAACAAAGACGGCTGGAACGTGCCACTGAAATGGCACGGCGTTTAACCAAATTTCAGGTGCCGGATTGTTTGCCAGCCGTGCTGGAACTTGCCAATGGCGCTGCGCTCACCCGCACCCATTTTGCCCGCCATCTGGTGAATATTGGTAAAGCCAGCTCGATGAACAACGTGTTTAAAAAATATCTGGCGCGTGGCAAAGCTGGTTATGTGCCGAATAACTGGGTCGATTTAGCCACAGCTGTGCAGTGGATCCACGACGCCGGTGGTGTGGCTGTGCTGGCCCATCCGCTGAAATACAACCTTAATGGAAAATGGTTAACCAAACTGATGCGTGAATTTGCGCTGGCCGGTGGTGATGCCGCCGAAGTGGCGTCGCCACAACAAACGCCGGTGCAAAAACGCGAGATCTGGCGGCTTTGCCAGTTATTTGAACTTAAAGCTTCAGTTGGCTCAGATTTTCACCAGCCAACCCAATGGAATGAGCTGGGGCGCGGTTTATATATGACCGACGATATTATTCCTATCTGGCAAGACTGGCAGTTTAAAACCTTTGCCAATACCGAAGTCGATTTTTCCCTTGATGCGGACATCGATACGAGCGTTAAAACCAGCGAAACTGCTGAAGAATTTTTGCCTTTGCCGCCATAACAGCTTGCTTGAATATTGGCTAAATCCTTGCTATTGCTAATAAAAGATTAAAACAGCAACGCTAAAAATTTAAAAACAGCGACATTTATCTTAAGAAAAGTGGCGCTGACAGGGAGCTTTATGAGTCAGTTTTTTTATGTGCATCCGGAAACACCGCAACAACGCTTAATTAAACAAGCGGTGCATATTATTAAACAAGGTGGGGTTGTAGTGTACCCAACCGACAGTGGTTATGCGCTGGGTTGTCATATTGGTGATAAAGCGGCGATGGAGCGTATTTTACAAATCCGCCAAATCAGTGGTGATCATCATTTAACTTTGATGTGCCGCGATTTATCCGAACTGTCGATTTATGCCAAAGTAGAAAACACTGCATTCCGGTTGATTAAAAACAACACCCCTGGTGCTTATACTTTTATTTTGCGTGGTACCAAAGAAGTGCCAAAACGCTTGCTGAACGAAAAGAAAAAAACCGTCGGTTTACGTATTCCCGATCATAAAATTGCGCTGGCGCTGCTGGAAGAATTAGGTGAGCCGTTAATGTCGAGCAGTTTAATTTTGCCAGGGCAGGAATTTACCGAGTCCGATCCGGAAGATTTACGCGACCAGCTCGAACGGCAGGTGGACTTGATTATGCACGGTGGTGTGTTGCCGGGTAATCCAACCACAGTGGTGGATTTATCTGACGATGTCGCCGTCATCATCCGCGAGGGCGCTGGCCCGGTAGCACCGTTTTTGTAAGCGGGCTAGATTTCCAAAAACGACATTGCCAAAAACTCAATTGCCAAAAGCAGGCCATGAACCCAACCACAGAGCTCACAGTTGAAACCACCCTGGCGCCTTTAACCATTCAGGCGCCATTACCGTTGGCTTTTGTGCGTGGTGAAGCTGTGCTGGAGCGGCCGGAAGATTTATATATTCCGCCCGATGCGCTGGAAGTGTTGCTGGAAGCTTTTGAAGGGCCGCTGGATTTTTTGCTTTACCTGATTCGAAAACACAAATTTGATATTGTTGATTTGCCGGTGAATGACATTACCCAACAATATATGGCTTATATCGACCTGATGCAGGGCATGAATTTTGAGCTGGCGGCTGAATATCTGGTGATGGCGGCAATGCTGGCGGAAATTAAATCACGGTTGTTATTGCCGGTGCATGTACATCAGGCCGCTGAAGAGCTGGACCCAAGGGCAGAGCTGATTCGCCGTTTGCAGGAATATGAACGGTTTAAACAAGCTGCTACTGATTTAGACGGTCTGCCACGCGAAGAACGTGACTTTTTTCCGGTAAAAACCGAACTGGCCGACAATTTTGCACCTTTGGTGATTTTGCCCGAAGTGTCGCTTGCAGATTTAGTGGCTGCGCTTGCTGATGTGGCGAAAAGAGTGAAAGATTTTCAGCATCATCATATTTCTAAAGAAAAATTATCCACCCGCGAGCGCATGAGCCAGATTTTACAGTTGCTAAAAGAAAAACAAGGTTATTTATTGTTTGAACAATGTTTTTCGCTTGAAGAAGGCAGAGCAGGGGTGGTGGTGAGCTTTTTGGCCATCTTAGAGCTCACCAAAGAAAAACTGGTGCAACTGACACAGGTGCAAGCCTATGGTCAGATCCATCTGAAATTGGCATAATGGCGGCGTTTTCCCGCCTGCCCTCAACCACAGGCTTACCACCTACAGGATGTTCTATTGGCCAGCAAAATTAATGACAGCCAATTATTGCAGTTGCTTGAAGCAACTTTGTTTGCCAGCGAAAGGCCATTAACCACGGACGATTTAACTGCCACTGTACTGGCCGATTTTCAGCTGTCGAAAAAACGGCTGGCTGATGCACTAAAGCAGTTGCAACAGGATTATCAGGGCAGGGGCATTGAACTGGTGGAAACGGCAACGGGTTATCGTTTTCAAACCAAAAGTGAATGGAGCGACTATCTGGCCAGACTCTGGCCCGAACGTTCACCGCGTTATTCCAGAGCTGTATTGGAAACTCTGGCGCTTATTGCCTATCGTCAACCCATCACCCGCGGTGAAATTGAAGCTGTGCGGGGGGTGACGGTCAGTAGCCAGATCATCCGTACTTTGCTCGACCGGAACTGGGTGAAAGTGGTGGGGCACAAAGATGTGCCGGGTCGGCCGGGTTTGTATGCCACCACACCGGAATTTTTAAATTATTTTGGTTTAACTTCATTGTCGGCTTTGCCGGCTTTAACTGAATTTTCTGCACAAGCAGCGATGACGCTCGATAGCGCGTCTTTATTAAACACAGTCGCGATGACTGAGGAGACTTTATGAGTGAAAAGTTACAAAAAATCCTGGCCCGTTCTGGTGTAGGTTCACGTCGTGAAATGGAAACCTGGATAAGTGCTGGCCGTGTCACTGTGGACGGCAAAGTAGCGCAGCTGGGCGACAGAGTGATCCCAACGCAAATAGTGCGGGTTGATGGTCATCCGGTAAAACTGGCTGCTGAAGCCGAACAAATCTGCCGTGTCATTGCATACCACAAACCTGAAGGTGAAATTTGTTCGCGCACCGATCCGGAAGGGCGGCCAACGGTATTTGACCGTTTACCTAAAATCCGTGGTTCACGCTGGATTGCGATAGGCCGGCTTGATATTAATACCTCAGGTTTATTGTTGTTTACCACAGACGGCGAGCTGGCGAACCGTTTAATGCACCCCAAATTTGAAGTAGAACGTGAATATGCGGTGCGGGTCTTTGGTGAAGTGACAGACGCTATGATCCAAAAATTACGCACCGGTGTTGAGCTGGAAGACGGTAAAGCGGCTTTTAAAAAGATTAAAGCCAGTGGTGGTGAAGGCATTAACAAGTGGTTTAACGTCACCCTGACCGAAGGCCGCAACCGTGAAGTGCGCCGCATGTGGGAATCGCAGGGGGCTGTGGTGAACCGTTTGATCCGGGTACGTTATGGTGATTTATTGTTGCCAAAACATTTACCGGCCGGTGGTTACACCGAATATGCACTGGAAGAAGTGAACTATCTGCGTAAAGTTGTGCATATGGATTACGAAACTGAAACCCTGGCCAAACCGGAAGACAAAGAAGAACGTCGCCGCCGTATGGCTTCTATTAAAAGGGCAGTGCGTAAGCATCAGATTTTATTAAAAAATCCTGAAAAAGCGCCCAAACCGGAAAGAACACATCAACCGGAAAAACCGGCCCGTCCGGCCAAACCAGCTTTTAAAGGTAAAAAACGCACCCGTACCTGATAGCGTTGAGTTGATGTTGTGCAGCACCGGCTTTTTGCTGCTGCAATGCCGGTACAGCATGCACTTCAGCAATACCGTGCATCCTGTACATCACCGGCTTTTTGCTGCTGCAATGCCGGTACAGTATGTACCTCAACAGTACCGTACATCCTGTACATAAAAAAAGAAAACGCCTGTGGTTGTTGCCACAGGCGTTTTTGTTTTTAGCTGTTTTAACTGAATTTAATAATAAATATCAGATACCTGGTGAATTTGTGGTTCGTCCTGAAGCTCTTCAAAACTAACGGCAAAATGTTTGTCATTATCATGTAAATCGGATAAATACACTGCTCTGTCCTGCGCGTCTATCCAGCTGACAATACCCACACCTTTTTTGCTTTGACACAACATGCCGAGTTTCAGATCTTGTACGTTCATCAGCGCACCTCATTCAGTTGATATTCAATTAGGACTTATCAGGTTAGACGAAGAAAAACGCTTTACAGATCTCCGACCAGTTGAAATGACCGCTAAGTCAGCTATTTTACAGTAAATTTATTTTTCTGTGGCGGCGGAATAAAGCAGGGGAAATTCATAAAAGGGCAGGTTTACGGTTTTATTGGTGTTAGGTTTTTAAATCAATACGTTCGTGGATATTTTGCCAGTTGTCGGGGAATTTGCCTTGCAGCACATAAGAAAAGGCAATGAGTTCGGCCACTAATAAATACAGCTCTTTGGGAATTTGGTCACCCAGCTCCATTTGTTTTAATAACTTACTCAGCTCTTCATCTTCATGCACTAAAATGCCGTGTTCTTTGGCCAATGCAATAATTTCATCGGCTAAATCACCATGACCTTTAGCAACAATAGTGGGCGCTTTGCCCGGTGTTTTGTTGTCGTAATGCAGGGCTATGGCAGCTTTGTCTTTATTGGTTTTTGTCATGCTTATACCTTAATGGCCAATAAACTATTGCTGCGCTGGTATAGCTGCGGTGGAATTTTACCCAGCTGACATTGTGCTTCACTGACACTGAGCCCCTGTAATTTCAGCCGGTCTTTAAACAGCGGTAAAAACTGCTGTGCAGTGCTCACCACTTTTTCCTGCTCGGCATAAAACTGCAGGCTGACGTCCTGACCTGTTAAGCGTACCTGCACCAGTAAAGGGCCAAGTTCGGCCAAATCAAATTTCATTGTCAGTTGCCATTGCCTGGTTTTGCCGCTGCCGCCTTTGCCATCGCCTTCACGCTCGCTGATGGCAAGTTCAGCAAAGCGGCTGTCGCCTTGTTGTTGCAACGGCAACTGAATAAAAAGTTGCTGGTTTTGCTGAGGTTGTTGTTGCTGTTCCACTGTTGCAAACTGCGACCCCTGCAAGGTGCTGCTATGGCTGGATAACTGCCGTAACAAATTGCTGCTTTGGTTGGTGTCCAATTGACCAATCAACTGCTGCAGTTTAGCCGCTGTTGCTGTTTTGGGCTCCGGTCCTGTTAAACCTGCCAGTCTTCCCAGCAATAATTGCAAAGCAACAGCCAAAGTACCGGCGCTGGTCCCGGTGCTGCTTGCCATATTTTCTGGCATGGCTTGTAGCGGATTAAATTGCAAAGCTGCGTTTAGCTGCTGCGCCAGCTGGCTGCTTTGAATAGGGCGGGCAACATCCAGGGTTTGGGTTTTTAACTCAGTTAAAACCGCATTTACCGCTGCCGGTAAATCGGGCAGAACACGAAGTGGATCTGCTTTGGCGCCGGAAAGCGGTAACCATTGCCGCCATAAAGGCGCAACATCCACAGTGGTTTTTACCTGCTGTTCTGTTGTTTTGGCTTGCCAGAGCAAAGGCCGGTTTAGCTGGTTTGGACTGAGCTCAAGCACGGCAGTTTTGGCAGTGGCCGGGCTTATTTGCAATTGCCAATTGGTTTTATCCGGGTTTTTATCGCTGACGCCCTGTAGTTGCCATTGGGCTTTAGTTGCCTGAGCGGCAGGGGTTTTATCAGTCAGCAGCTGCATCACAGCCTTGGGCAGTTCTGCTGAATTGGTGTTTAACAGTGCTTTTGCCAATAAAGGCGCCAGTTCGCGGTTTTGCGCTGAGCTAAACAACACTTCTTTGCCTGTTGTACCGCTGTTTGTGCTGCTGTTATCCCGGCCTGTGTTTGCAACTGCGTGGCTCGCTGCATCTCTGATAGTTGCAGCAGTTGTTGGCGTTTTGTTGGCTGCTTTGTCAGTGCCAGCAAGATTCATCTCAGCTGTCAGCTGTAATTTGATTTGCAGCTGATGTTGTTTCACTTCAAGTTGTAACAATGCCTGCAGGGGTTGTTGCTCCGGCCAGTTTTTACTTTGTGGTAAAAAACTCAAAGGCAGTTGCAGCTGGCGCTGATTAGGCAGTTGCACTAACAGCTGATTGCCCACCCGTTTTAGCTGTACAACAAGTTGTAGCTGGTTGTTTTCACCTTTGGCTCCCATCACATCAAGCAGCTGGGCCGCTGTTAAAGCGACTGTGGGGAATGGCGTTTGTTGTGGCTGAGTTTGCAGCTGAACTTGCAACTGAATTTGGCCTGATGGCAGCTGCTGTATGGCCAGATTCAGTTTTATCTGGCCGGCTACGTTGTTTGTGGTGTTTTGTTGAAAGCCTGATAAGGCGCTTTGGTTCAGCGCCTGGCTTTGATTCGACGCTGAACCCTCGCCAGAGGATACACCTTGCGGCGTCATCACCGCAGTTGTGTTTTGTCCGGCCAGTACCAGTGCAGTTTGTTGTGGAGTTAACTTAATTTGCACCGGGCCTTGCGGCGTGCTCATTTGTAATTGGCTGCTGCCGTCACGGCCAATATTTAACAAACCCTGATACAGGGTGTCGGGGCTCAGTTTCAGCGGTGCCAGCGGGCTTGTTGTTGCCGTCTGGTTGACTGTACTGCCAATGTGCAACAAAGAATCAAGATTGATCTGGTTCATAATTTTGGCTGTTAAAGCGGCTATCAAGGTTATAGCGCATGCGTATTCTAACGCCAATATGTTAAGATGCGCGCTGTTTTTTTTGATGGCTGTTTTTCTGGTGACAACAAGTCTATTAAGCGCTTTTGCTCTGAGTTGTGTCCGGCAAGACCGGGTGTTATTCGACGCTGTTGATGTGACACTGGCGGCCGGTGAGCTATTGCATATCAGTGGTAAAAATGGCGCCGGTAAAAGCAGTTTATTACGTATTCTGGCGGGCCTTGCGATGCCTGACGAAGGTGAAGTGTTGTGGTGTGGCGAGCCGCTCTCTCACAGACAGCCACACAGCGATTTTGCTCAGTCTTTATGTTTTATCGGCCATTTAAGTGGTGTGCAGCCACAGCTCACCGCCCTTGAAAATCTGGAGTTCTGGCAAGCGGCTTTTCAGCTGAAACAGGCCGACCCTTATGCCGTGCTGGCAACTTTAGGTTTGGCAGGTCTTGAAGATATTCCTTGTCAGATGTTATCAGCCGGTCAGCAGCGCCGTGTGTCTTTAGCGCGGTTGTGGTTAACCCAGGCCAAACTCTGGATTTTAGACGAGCCTTTTACTGCACTGGATCAAAGTGCCATCAAGCTGTTGCAACAACAATTTAAACAACATCTGGAACAAGGCGGCGCCATTATTCTGACCACTCACCAGGCCATGGAACAACAATTTCCACAAAGCCGTACCCTGGAGCTGGTGTACCGATGGTAATGTTTAAAGCCGCTTTTGTGCGCGAATGGCGATTACTCGCCAGACAAAAAGCCGATTGGCTGAATCCATTGATGTTTTTTGTCATAGTGTTGACTTTGTTCCCGCTGGGTATTGGTGCCAAACCGAATTTATTAGCTGAAATTGCGCCAGGTATTATCTGGATAGCGGCGCTTTTGAGTGTGCTGTTGGGCGCTGAGCGTTTATTTAAAGAAGATTTTCGTCAGGGCACTTTAGAGCAGCTGGTGGCGGCGGATGAGCCGTTATTTGCTTATGTGCTGGCCAAAATAACCAGTAGCTGGTGCAGCACGGCTTTGCCGCTGTTATTCATATCACCGCTGATTGCATTATTGCTTGGGCTTAATGCTGCGGCCTGGCAGGCGATAGTGCTGAGTTTGCTGCTGGGCACACCGTTATTAAATTTATTGGCGGCACTTGGCGCAGCGCTGACTTTATCTGCCGATAAAGGCGGAATTCTGCTGGCCTTACTGATTTTACCTTTGTATATTCCGCTGCTGATTTTTGCCAGCGCCGCCGTGGATAATGCCACGCTGGGGCTGGACTATTCAGCACAATTAGCCGTATTAGCTGCCATGTTATGTCTGGCAGCCGCTTTGGTGCCGCTGGCGGTATTAAAAGCGTTAAGATTAAACGTGGGGTGATATGTTTAAGTGGCTTGATCCATATGCTAAACCTGAAACTTTATACCGTATTTGTGGTTTGTGGTTTCCATGGTTAATGACTTTGGCCGTTTTGACGCTGCTGCTTGGCACTGTCTGGGGTTTGGGGTTTACGCCGGCTGATTACCAGCAAGGTGACAGCTACCGCATTATTCATATTCACGTGCCTGCCGCTATTTGGTCTATGGGCGCTTACAGCAGCATGGCGATTGCCGCTTTTATTGCCCTGGTGTGGCAAATTAAAGTAGCGCAGTGGGCTGTTGGCGCCATTGCGCCTATTGGTGCTGTGTATACGCTGATAGCACTTTTAACCGGTATGGCATGGGGCAAACCTATGTGGGGCACCTGGTGGGTGTGGGATGCCAGGCTGACATCTGAACTGATTTTATTATTTTTATATTTAGGTGTGATTGCGCTTTCCGGCGCTTTTGCCGATCGGCAAATGGGCGCCAAAGCTTCGGCTTTATTGGCTGTAGTGGGGGTAGTGAATCTGCCCATTATTCACTTCTCCGTGGAATGGTGGAACACCCTGCATCAGGGCGCCACTATCACCAAATTTGCCAAACCTTCCATTGACCCATCGATGCTGTGGCCTTTGCTGCTCAGTATTTTAGGTTTTGCCTTGTTGCTGGCGGCGCTGACCTGTTTACGCCTTCGCACCGCCATTTTGCTGAATGAACAACACAGGCCATGGGTACGGGCTTTGGCGCAGCAGTCTGATCAGAAAGGCAATGTGCCGCAAACTAACGCAGGGCGGACTGTCTGATGCCGGAATTTTATTTTGAGTCTTTGAGTGCCTTTTGGCAGATGGGCGGTTATGCACTTTTTGTCTGGTTGTCTTTTGGCAGTACCTACGGCCTGTTGTTCGGTCTTTGGTGGTATAGCCAGCGTAGCCAAAACCGTATTTTGCAGGATTTAGCCAAAAAACAAAGCCGTGAACAACGGGTGCGTGCCCAGCAACAACAAGAGGAAGAAGCCAATGAATCCAAGACGTAAACAGCGGCTGATGGCGGTCAGTGCCATTTTGTTGTTATTAAGTGGTGCTGTAGGTGCCATGTTGTATGCGCTGAATGAAAACGTTGATTTGTTTTATACCCCAACCCAGCTGTTAGAGGGTTTAGGCGAAGACAAGGTAAAACCTGTGCCCGGTCAGCGGTTACGTATTGGCGGTATGGTGGTGCCGGGCTCAGTAAAACGTGATGACAGTAGCTTAAAAGTCAGTTTTGCGCTGGTGGACACCGGCCCAACAGTCACAGTGCACTACGACGGCATTCTGCCGGACTTGTTCCGCGAAGGGCAGGGCATAGTGGCACAAGGCACCTTAATGGACGCCACTAATATTCAGGCCACTGAAGTGCTGGCCAAACATGATGAAGAATATATGCCACCTGAAGTGGCTGAAGCGGTAAAAGGCATTAAACATGTGGCGCCCAAATATACTTATCCGGCAGCAGGTAATGCTGCTGCCAGGCCTGATGCGGCGACTGCAACTGAACAACAAGCAGATAAAGCAGCAACAGAAGGCGGAACCCAATAATGATGCCTGAGATTGGTCAGCTCTCCTTGATATTTGCTTTTGCCTTGTCGGTGCTGCTGGCGCTGGTGCCGGTATACGGCAGTTACAGCGGCAATGTCCGGGCTTTGTTATTGGCTAAACCTTTGGCCATAGGTCAGTTTTTATTCAGCGCCATAGCTATGGCCTGCCTGATGTACGCTTTTTATCACAGCGACTTTACTGTGATTAACGTGGCCAGTAACTCGTCCAGCATGCTGCCCTGGTATTTTCAGCTGACCGCCAGTTTTGGTTCACACGAAGGCTCTATGCTGCTGTGGGTCACTATTCTGACCTTCTGGACAGCGCTGGTGGCGGTGTTTTCCAAATCATTACCACTGCTGATGCAAGGCCGTATTCTGGCGGTGCTTGGGTTTATTTGTGTGGGTTTTATTGCCTTTTCGTTGTTTATGTCAAATCCGTTTGAGCGCAGCCTGCCGTTTTTTCCGGTGGAAGGCCGTGACTTAAACCCGCTGCTGCAAGACTTTGGCATGATAGTACACCCGCCTTTGTTGTACGTCGGTTATGTTGGTTTTGCCGTTTCTTTTGCTTTTGCTATTGCTGCACTTTGGGGCGGTAAATTTGACAGCACCTGGGCACGTTGGGCGCGACCGTGGACGCTGGCGGCCTGGTTGTTTTTAACCCTTGGCATTATGCTCGGCAGCTGGTGGGCTTATAACGAACTCGGCTGGGGCGGCTGGTGGTTCTGGGATCCGGTGGAAAACGCTTCTTTTATGCCCTGGCTGGTTGGCACTGCATTGCTGCATTCGCTGGCTGTTACTGAAAAACGCGGCACCTTTAAATCCTGGACTGTGTTATTGGCAATTGCCGCATTTTCCTTAAGTTTAATGGGCGCCTTTTTAGTGCGCTCCGGTGTGCTGGTTTCGGTACATTCTTTTGCGTCCGACCCAAGCCGTGGTTTGTATTTATTGGCGTTTTTACTGCTGGTGGTCGGCGGTTCGTTATTTTTGTATGCGCTGCGCATGAATGCTGTGCGCTCGCAGGCAAGGTATCAGCTGTTTAGCCGTGAAGTGTTGTTGTGGGGCAATAACGTGTTTTTACTGACAGCCACGCTGGTGGTGTTTTTAGGCACCTTGTATCCGCTGTTTCACAAAGAATTAGGCCTGGGTTCTATTTCCATCGGTGAGCCGTTTTTTAACCAGCTGTTTTATTATCTGGTGATCCCTTTTAGTTTGTTGCTTGGTCTTGGCCCCTGGGTGCGCTGGAAACAACAACAGCTGCCCCCTTTGTTAAAACCTCTGACTTTGGTTGCGCTGCTGGCGTTAACTATTGCTATTGGTTATCTGGCGGCCACGCAGTCGCTGGCTGCCAATCTGGCGTTATTAGGTTGTTTGCTGGGTGCCTGGGTCGGCATGTCGGCTATTGGTGAAGTGTATCAGCGTGCGCAGCAGCTGGGTGGTTTTAGCTCAGGTATCAGCAGGTTACAGGCCAGTCACTGGGGCATGACATTCGCGCATATTGGTTTTGCCGTGCTGGTGATTGGTGTTGCTATGACCAAAACCCTGAGTGTGGAAAAAGACGTGCGGATGAAAATTGGTGACACAGTGGAGCTGAACGGTTACCACTTTACCCTGACCGACGTTTATGCACTGAATGGCCCGAACTATGGTGGTCAGGCGGCAGAGCTGGAAGTGTATAGCGAGGGTGAAAAAGTCACCCATCTGCATGCGGAAAAACGTTTTTATCCGCTGCAAAAAACCGTGATGACCGAAGCTGCTGTGCATGCACGTTTAAGCCGTGATTTATATGTGGCGCTTGGTGAAGAACTGAGCGGGCCTTCCTGGGCCATGCGGGTGTATGTCAAACCTTTTGTGCGCTGGATTTGGCTGGGCGGTGTGTTGATGGCCTTTGGTGCTTTGCTGGCGCTGTTAGATAAAAGATACCGCAGCAGCACAGTGAAAGTTCGTGAAAAAACAGCAGAAATTGCCGGAGTAGAACATGCGTAAGTTTCTGTTTTTTATTCCTTTTGTGCTTTTTATAGCGCTGGCAGCATTTTTATTCAGTGGTTTATTTTCTGACCCGCGCCAACATGGCTCTGCACTGGTCAGTAAAACCCTGCCTGCCTTTGAATTACCGGATTTAATGGCGCCAACAACGCTTTACAACGCTGAAAAACTTAAAGGCAAAGTGTATTTACTGAATGTCTGGGGGCTCTGGTGTCCGACTTGTAATGCTGAACTTGGTTTTTTAACTGAACTTCGGAAGCAAGGCATTGATATTGTTGGTTTGTATTATGTGCAACCGCAAGACAGCGCTTTTGGTGAAAGTTTTGATTTAACCAAGTTGCAACAGGATGTAGTGAAGAAGTTGCAGGAACAAGGCGACCCTTACCGGCTGAATATTCTTGATGAAAAACGCAGCCTGATTTTTGATTTAGGGGTAACAGGCGCACCTGAAACTTTTTTAATTGACGCTAAAGGCCAAATCCGTGCCCATCATGTGGGGGATATTAACCCGCAAAACTGGCCGGCTTTAGGGGCGCAATATCAGGCTTTGCTTGAAGAAGCTGCTGAACACAAGCCAACAGCTGAAGCTGCAACAACTGCCGGAGCTGCTTATGCTAACTAAGTTTCAAAGCAAGCTACAAAAATTGCAGTGGCTTAAAACGCTGCTGTTGTCGTTGGTTTTATTAACGCCTTTTACAACTAGCGCCGCAGAAGAGCTGATGCAGTTTAAAGACGCACAGCAGCAGGCGCTTTATCGTGAGCTGACGGCTGAACTGCGTTGTCCTAAATGCCAAAACCAGAATATTGCCGACTCCAACGCTGTAGTGGCGGTGGATATGCGTGAAAAAACCTATCAGCTGGTGCAGCAAGGGCAAAACAAAGAACAAGTCATTGATTTTATGAAACAACGTTATGGCGACTTTGTGCATTATCAGCCGCCGGTGCAGTGGAGCACCATCTGGTTATGGCTGGCACCTTTGTTGTTGGTGGCGGGTTTGTTTTTTGTGATGCTGCAAAAACAGCGTAAAGCACAAAGTGATGCTGGGGAGCAGGGCGCTGGCAAGATAATGGCGGCGGATCAAGAACTGGAACAACAGTTACAGGCGCTGATTAATCAGGCCATGCTGAACCAAACAAACCAGACAAGCCAGACAAACCAAACGAAACACCAATCAGCCAGGGAGCCGGATTAATGTTGCTGCAATTAAGCTTAGCCGCTTTGTGTATGGTGGCGTTGGTGGTGCTGTTGTTATGGT
>NZ_JAVBXS010000039.1 GCF_030824435.1 Rheinheimera sp. | reverse complement strand
GCTTAAGAAAAAAACCGGTTTTGGCCTGAGCCTTATTTCGCTGGCACTGTTTGGTTGTAGCACCACGCCGCTTGATCCGGTGATTGGCAACACCGGCCAGCCGTTATCGCAAGTGGCGCAAAAAGCCGATGTGAAAAGTTATGCTCTTGATTTAGAAATATTTCCGGACGAGCAAAAAATTGCAGGTAGGGGTGAAACTGAATTTGTGTTGGTCGCGCCCAGCGATCAGGTGGAGCTCAAACTCGACAGCCGTTTTGACATCAGCAAGATTGAGGTAAACGGTAAAACAGCGCAATACCAACGCTTGGGCGGGGTACTTACTATTGAACTTGGTGCCGAACAGCCCTCAGGCAGCACAGCAAAAGTAGCAGTGTATTACAGCGGTAAACCGCATGTGGCGAAAAACGCCCCCTGGGCCGGTGGTTCGGTATGGAGCAAAACTGCCAAAGGCGAGCATTTTATTGCCACTGCGGTGCAGGGCGAAGGTTGTGATTTATTCTGGCCATGTAAAGACCATTTCAGCGACAAAGCCGACCGGATGCAGATAAAACTGACGGTGCCCAAAGGTTTAAGTGCAGTCACCAATGGTGTTTTACAAAAAATAGCTGAAGTGCCAGGCAATAAACAAAGGTTCGACTGGTTATTAACAGTACCGGCCAGTGACTACAATATTGCGCTGAATATTGGCCCTTACAGCCGCATTTCTGAAACTTATCAAAGCATTAACGGTGCCACTGTGCCTATAGAGTTTTGGGCGCTGACGGAAAATGTCGATAAAGCCAAAACGCTGATCAAAGATGATGTGCGGGGTCAGCTGGCATTTTATGAGCGGGTGTTAGGGCCTTATCCATGGGGCGATCAAAAAATGGGTGTGGTGGAAACTCCACATTTGGGCATGGAACACCAAACCGTCAACGCTTATGGCAAAGGTTATAAACGGGACGAATATGGTTTTGACTGGCTATTGCATCACGAGTTGGCGCACGAGTGGTTTGGCAACCTGATGACACATGAAAAACTGAACGACGCCTGGTTACATGAAGGTTTTGGCCTGTATATGCAACCTGCTTATGCGCTGGATAAACTGGGTATCAGTGCTTATCACTACCAGATGTATAAGTCTTATCTGGGGTTACAAAACTGCGACCCTATAGTGCGCAGCGGTGTGGTGACTTCAGATCAGGCCTTTAACCCGGATATTTACGGCAAAGGCGGCTGGACTTTACATACCTTACGCAATTTGATTGGTGAAGAAGCTTTTTGGCAAGCCACCCGCGAGCTGCTGTATGGCACGGCCGACACAGCAAATCTGCAATACCCGATTACACCCAGGTATCGCAATACTCAGGAATTTATCGCCATCGTCAACCGTATCACAGGCCGGGATTATCAGTGGTTATTTGACGTGTATTTATATGAAGCGGCTTTGCCTGAGCTGAAACAACAACAGAATGGCGATTCAGTGACTTTCAGCTGGTTAACAGCCAATAAAAAACGGTTCCCTATGCCGATTGAAATCAGCATCAATGGTAAAACCCAGTTGCTGGATTTTGGCAAAGGTGCTGTCACTGTTGCGCTCAAAAGCACAGATCAACTGCTGGTAGACCCACAGATGAAAGTGCTGCGTCAATTGCCTTTGATAGGTTTATGTGAAGAAAACCGCGCTAAAGTCAAAAATAAAAGGGCGGATTAGTGCGGAAAAATACAGCTGCTACACAACATTGATATGAAATGCCTTGATTGCTTGGAAAGTAAGCAAAACGTTATCTGCTTACCGGGATTTTATGTATCACTTTTAATTGTGTGTTGAAGTAGTCGCTACACCATTGCATCTTTTTTGGGCTCACCTATTAAAATGATGAGTATGCAAAGTGAATCGAAAAAAGGAGAATTTTATGTTGTTTAAACGGAGTGTTGCAGTTTTAAGTTTATTGTTATTGTGTAGTTGCAGCGTTTTGGCGGATGAATGCCGCAGCGACTGTGTTATTCAGCACAGGGATGGCAATATATTGTTTATAAAATGGATTGGAACAGACGGCCAGACCAAAAAAGCCTTTACCATAGACGTGCCTGCCGGTGCAGCTGCACTGGCAACCAGCCAGACCGCAGATAAAAACATCAATACTGGTATTCTGCCGTCATTTGACGGGCAAACCCCACCGGATTTAGCGGATGGAGAGTATCGGGTGGTTACACAAACAGAGTCATATCTGACGGCCGATGAACTAGTCACTATTGTGACAATTTTGACCTATGGCCCTGGTCCCAGAGGCGGAGAGTTACTGCTTGAAGTGAAAGTTGTCGAAACGCGCACTAAAAGGACAACCGAACAGACAACTGGCGGTTAATTTTCTCAACAGAATTCTGCTTGTGTGTGCCTGATATTGCTAAACAATCAAGGGTAGAACACTACAGACCGTTAGTATTCTATAAGCTAGCGGTCTTTCATTAAATGCCCTGAAAATTCTGCAATCTAAAACCAGACTGTGTTAACAACCATAACTTAAGTAACAGTGACCTGTGTAACAAAGTTAATGCCGGTTTTTAATCACATAGCTGAGACAGGCTGTGTTTTATCGTTATTTTTCCTCCTTTTATGGCCTTTTTTCCGCCGCTGTTTGGTTTTGACAGCGGCTATCGCCTGCCTGTTAGTACTCTGAGTTCGAGATAACCAAACCCGAACACGGAGCTTTTTATGAAAACAAATTATCTGCAAACGGCAATTAATATAGTGCTTGGCTGTGCTGTGGTGGCGCTGACGGTGCAAACCCAAATTCTGCAAAAAGACCAAACCAGCGTGCGCGAACTCAATGTAGAACGACTGAATGTGATGGAACCCAGCGGTCATCCACGCTTGGTGCTGGCCAACACTGCCCATGCCCCCAAAGCCATTAAACAAGGCAAAGTGGTGTTTGACCCGGGTCAGCGCCCCGGCATGGTTTTTTATAACGACGAAGGCACAGAAAACGGTGGTCTTATTTTCCGCGGTAAAAAAGTCGGTGACAACATTGAACATGGGCTGCATCTGTCGTTTGACCGTTATAACCAGGACCAGGTGGTGGCTTTGCAGCATATTGAGCAGGATGGCATGTTGATCGCTGGTTTAAATATTGTCGACCGGCCACAACTGGATTTTGATGTTTATATGGAGCTGGCGCTGGCAGCAGAAAAAGGCGACAAAACCGCTATTGCCAAACTTGAAGCGCTGGATGTGAAAAAAGATGGTTCTATTCATGGCGCGCGCCGCGCTTTTTATGGCACATTCAACAACAAAGCCATGTTGCAACTCAATGATCCATCAGGTAAAAAACGAATTGAAATGGCGGTCAACGACAAAGGCGAACCTCAGCTGGTGTTTTTTGACGACAAAGGCGCTGAAATTTTACGTTTGCCAGAGCAGAAGGACCTGAAATGATGAAAGCTCCCCCCTTATTCGCAGAGCCTGCGCAAACAGCACCACAAGCGCAATCAACCCAACAACAGCCGCTCTGGCAGCGGCTTGGCAAGCCGGTGATGGGTATGCTGCTATTTGCCCATTTATTCTGGTTATATGTGGCGCTGTTGCAAACAGCGCCTGGCAAAGCGCTGCATTATTATTTTGATGCGCCTGTGTGGCTAACCATGCAGGGTTTATTGGCGCTTGGCCTGACCCGGTTTTTACATCAGCGCCTGCCCAAACCTAGTAAAGCCAGTCGCCAATATTTGCAAACGCTGGCCCTGAGTATGTTGTTGTTTGTCGGCCTGATGACGCTGCTGCAACAAGGTTTAGAGCAGTTACAGGGTTACCCTTTTTCCGCCACCTTGCTTTTGAAAAACATGCTGATGTACGCCTTGTTGCAGTTATTGGTGGGTGGTTTTGTGTTGTTATTACAGGCGCTTAAACAGCAGCGCCAGCAGGCGGAACAGTTGTTAATGGCGGAAAAAAACGCTGCCGAGCAACAACTACAGCTGTTGCAACAACAAATGGATCCGCACTTTTTATTTAATAATCTTAATGTGTTGTCGGCGCTTATTCATAAAAATGCCGATGAAGCAGAAGATTTTTTAGCAAAATTCACCGCTATTTACCGTTATCAGTTACAACATCAGAGCACACAATTGGTCACTCTGGCACAGGAGCTGGATTTTGCCGAAGATTATCTGGCGCTTTTGAATCAGCGTTTTGCCAACAGTTATTTATTGGATCTGGAGCTTGCCGCTATCAATAGCAGCCAGTGGCTGATGTTACCCGGCGCTTTGCAGCTGGCGCTGGAAAATGTGGTCAAGCATAACGAAGCCAGCCAATTAGAGCCGCTGTACATCCAGCTGCGCTTTGAAGACGACTTTTTGACTGTCCGCAATACACTAAAGCCAAAATTATACGCACCGGATTCGACGGGACTGGGGCTGAAAAACTTACAACAACGTGCACAGGTGTTATTTAAACGCGATATTCAGGTCAGGCAGCAACAAGGTGAGTTTTGCCTGGCTTTACCGCTTTGTCCTTTATAAACAACAACACACTGCCAATGGTTAAAACAGTTTTAAGGTGAATTTTTTGCAAAAAATACTGGTAATAGAAGATGAACCTCTGGCCGCCGAAAAACTAACCGGTTTTATTCAAAGGTACCAGCCAGAAGCTGAAATAGTGGCTGTGTTAACTTCAGTGGCCGAAGTGCTGGCTTTTTTTGAGCAGGACGAGCTGCCGCTGTTGCAGCTGATTTTTGCCGATATTGAACTCAGAGACGGCACAGTGTTTAACGCTTTGGCGCAGCTGGATATACCTTGCCCTGTTATTTTTACCACCTCTTACAACAACTATGGCGTGTTGGCGTTTTCACATCAGGCTGTGGGTTATTTACTCAAACCTTTTACTTATAAAGTGTTTAGCGAAACCATGGCACAACTGGCGCAGCTAAAAAAGAAGCTGCTGGCGCAGGATGAGACTTTGGCGCAGCCCGCTGTGATAAAACAGCATATCGCAGCGTCTGTTACTGCACCTGCAGCACCACAGCATGGTTATCGCCAGCGGTTTTTATTAAAGCAGGGCCAGGGTTTGCAGTTACTGGAAGCGGCCAATATCAGTTGTATCCGCGCTGTAAAAGGCATTTTGCTGGCGCAGGATGAAAAGGGCCAAAGCCTGATGCTCAGTGAAAACAACGTGCAGCAGCTGGCTGAAAGCTTAGATCCAACAAGGTTTTTTCAGCTTAATCGCAGTGACATTATCCAGATTAACTTTATTGAACGGCTGGAGCCTTATGGCAAAGAAAATCTGGCGCTGTATATGCGCGGCCAGACGGAGCCTTTGATCAGCAGCAAAACCCGCACCGCGCTACTTCGTAAATGGCTCAATAGCTAAGCCAAAAGTACGGCAGTTCAAGGGCCAGAAAGCTTTTGCTGGCCTGAATAACGAATTGGCGTATAATGCGCGCCGTGAGTCGGCCAAGACAATCGCTGCCTGCGTAAGCAGGGGGAGGAAAGTCCGGGCTCCACAGGGCAGGGTGCCAGGTAACGCCTGGGGGGCGCGAGCCTACGACCAGTGCAACAGAGAGCAAACCGCCGATGGCCCACGCAAGTGGGATCAGGTAAGGGTGAAAGGGTGCGGTAAGAGCGCACCGCGCGACTGGTAACAGTTCGTGGCACGGTAAACTCCACCCGGAGCAAGACCAAATAGGCCCCCATTGGCGCGGCCCGCGTTGGGGGCGGGTAGGTTGCTTGAGGCGTGCGGTGACGTACGTCCTAGAGGAATGATTGTCGCTCTGGCAACAGAGAACAAAACCCGGCTTACCGGCCGACTCACACCTCTTTTATTAAATAGCAGGTACAGCTGCTGTTTTAGTTCAATAAAAAACCGGCATCCAAAGACGCCGGTTTTTTTATGCCTTGAACACTGTGGCGGCATTTTGCTTTGGCAGGAGCAGGTTGTTATCGTCTGATTCTGCCAATTTTTGATATTAAAACAGTGTGTTGGCTTGTTGTGTTTTGTGTTGTTGCCGGTACTGCCTGCGATAACACCAGATTGCAGCCAGGCTCAGCACGCTAAAGCCCATGCTGCCGCCACCGCCACCACCTTCATTCGTGGTTGCTCCACCAGCTGAGGAACCACCACCGGACTTTTTATCGGAAACTGTGGGGTTGGTGCCGGTCTGAAGCTCCTGCAACGCAGTAAAACCATCCTGATCTTTATCCGACGTGGCATCAGCAGCATCCAGCGGGTTGAGGCTGTATAGCACTTCATAACCGTCAGGAAGCAGATCGCCGTCGGTGTCTGCCAATGTCGGGTTGGTTTTATGCTTGAACTCCTCAAGGTTGCTTAGTTTGTCATTATCAAGATCTGCGTTTGCATCTGTGGCACTAAGCGGACTTAAACCATATTGCACTTCAAAACCGTCAGGCATGCTGTCGCTATCTGTGTCTGCAGATCTCGGGTTGGTTTGCTGTTTAAACTCTTGAAGGTTAGTCAGTGTGTCCTGATCTAAATCTGTGTTGGCATCAGCTTTATCCAGCGGATTTAAATTGTAGCGCACCTCATAACCATCACGCATGGTATCACCGTCAGTATCTACGTTGGTTGGATTGGTGTTTAGCTTAAATTCATCCAGATTCTTCAGATTGTCCCTATCCAAATCCTTTTCGGCATCTTCATAATCCAACGGCTTTAAACCGAATTGCGTTTCAAAACCATCCGACATACCGTCTTTGTCTGTGTCCGCAGAGGTTGGATTGGTTCTGTACTTAAATTCATACAGGTTAGTTAGAGCGTCGTTATCTAAATCTCCACCGGCATCTGTGGCATCCAGTGGTTTTAAACCAAACAACACTTCAAATCCATCTGGCATAAGATCGTCGTCAGTGTCCTCCTTATATGGATCAGTTTTATGCACATACTCTTCGCCATTGGTCAGCAAATCGCGATCAGGGTCGGCGTTACCATCTGTGGCATTTAGCGGATTAAATCCTGCTTGGTGTTCATATCCGTCTGGCAACTTATCCTGGTCTGAATCCGCCAGATCAGGAAATGTACCCATGGTTAATTCCTGCTGGTTAGTTAAACCATCACTGTCATAGTCGGCATTATTATCATTTTGATAAATATCAAGATTGTAACGAAGCTCATCAATATCACTGATGTTGTCGTTGTCATCATCTTTGTCTGTAGCATTTGGCTGGCCGTCTTTGTCATTGTCAGCCAGCAGTGCGTCTTCCGGTTTGGGGCCGACAATAGCGGCATTTTGTAGCAGGTATTCAGTCTTGTTACCTGAACTGTGTTCTGCCCTGATGCGAAATGATGCCAAAGCTGAAGTTGCCGGTAAGCTGAATTCGGCACGGTAATCAAGCTGCAGCTCTGTGGTCGCTGTTGTTGCTTGTAAGTTTAACGGATGCCATTTGCCCTGATAATGAATTTCTGCGCTGCCAGTCACGGATTTTTCCAGCTGAAATTCAATAAAGCCGCGGCCTTGACTAAGTTGTTGGCTGACACTCCGGTCATCACCAAATTTCAGCCCGCTGATCAATGGTGAACTTTTAGCCGATTGTTTTATCAAGGTTATTTTGCCGTAAGAGTCCTGCGCAATTTCTGCCAGTGCAGTAGGATACTTTACTTCAATATCTGCAGTTTTACAGTCGCCGTAAAGGTTAAAACTGAAGTTATCCGAACGGACAGGCTCAGCTGGCTGTATGTTACACCGTAAGGTGACCGATGATGCTAATTCTGGTTGGGCTAAAGGGTAATTGTTGAATTGATTGTTATAAATATCGCGACGCTGCATCGATAACATGAAATGATTCGGATACGCATAGGCAGACATCGATATCCAATGATGGTGAAATGACAGTCGGTGTTCACCTGTTTTGTCTACGACCGCAAATTTTAGCACAGGGCTAAAAGATGCTGTGTCGTAATCCCTCATAATGATTGCGGTACCTTTTTCTCCCCAAAAACGACGGTAATCTGAACTCACATACCCGTGGCCGGCAGTTGGAGCCTTCTCAGTGACATTTAGATTAAAAATGCCGGTGCCAAAAACAGGTTCAAAAGTTAACGACTGACCATAGATGCGAACGGTATGTGCTTGTCTGGCATCAAGGGTACTAATATTCACACCAAAGCCAATAATGCCGGACAAATCAGAGAGGGCAAAAGCAGCCTTTCCTAATGCAAGTTCATTTTTATAGCCGAATGTGAGGGACCTTTGACTATTATCCGGTGTAATAACACTCTGGAAACGGTGCATCTTGGCCGCATTTAGCGCAACTTGTTGCTGCGCTGAGATACCCTGGAAACGGCTATTCCAGGTATAAATTTCAGTCTCATTTGCAGTGGTGTTTGTCCGTTTCCAGCTGGCAAATGCAGCTAACTGATACTGTGAAGAAAAAGGTGACACCCACAGGGTTTTACCTTTAAACATGATGGGGCCACCGCCACTGCCAATGGGGCTAACAGGACGAAAAAGTTTTTTGTAAAACACTGGTTTGGTTGGGTGGCGAATTTCCACCGAATTCAGACCTCCTACTAAATTCTCTGTGGGTATAGTAACTCCGTTTGGGTCAGTCACAGCAGTGACTTCCAGCTTATGCACCGCCTGTTCCGGAGTTATCCGGATACTGCCGCTGTCGGCCAGCTGTTGATTTTCCAGCACAACCAGCTGCATTTGGTCGACGCTGTAAAATTCAGCAATAAAATCATAACTTTCTGCTTTTGCCAGCCGAAGCTTGCTTTGTGCTGCCAGGATGCCGTTAAACTTTCGCTCGCCTTTATGGTTGTAAATTTGCAGACGATTAATAAATTGCGGGCTATCCACCTGCAGCTGGTTATACACAAGAAAAGCAAGTGCAACACGTTGTTGCTGTTGTTGCTGGTTTTGCACCACAAGGGCAAAATCTTCCAGCAGGACGTTATTGGGTATTTGATAGACTGAACTGTCAACGCTGAGTTGTAGGCTCAATTCGACAGAATCGCCAGGTGCAATAGTAACTTGGGTTTGTGGTTGATTATTCGCCAGAATTTGCACTGTAACCCCTGATGGCAAATCTGGCACGCTCAGTTGCAGAACTTCGTTGCTTTGGCTTTTATTGTGCAGTTTTAACTGTCGTGCTGAAGTCCATAGAGGCTGTTCCGCGTCAAATTTGCCAAAGGACAAAGAGCTGGGGCTGAAAATTAACTTGTTTTGCGCCGCTGCCAGCACATCAAGCCGGCCACTGCCTGTTGCTGAAACCGGTTCATCCAGTTTTTTACTGCTATTTACCAATAAGGATTTAATTTCATCCGGCGTACGGTTGTTGTTTTGTTGTTTTAACAAAGCTGCGGCGCCTGCCACATGTGGCGCGGCCATTGAAGTGCCGCTTTTTCCCTGAAACTGCCCATTTGGCATGGTTGAGTTAATATTGTTGCCTGGTGCAGCTAAATCAGGTTTGAGTATCAGGTCACTGGCGCTTGGGCCCCTGGAGCTAAAATCGGTGATTTTGTCATTCAAATAACTGGCTGCTACCGTAATCGCCAACTCGGCGTTGCCCGGTGTGCCCAATGCATCGTAGGCTTCAGCATCATTGCCGGCTGCAACCACCACCACCATACCGGCTTTGCTGGCATTATTGGCGGCAATGGTTAGAGGGTCGTCTAAGCTGCCTGGTCCACCTAAACTTAAATTCACTATATCCAGCGCATCTTTGCTCAGTGAGTTTTGATCCGGATCCGCTGCATGCTCTAAGGCCTGAATCACAGCGCTGGTTGGGCAATAATAGTGACAAACCCGATAGGCGTACAAAGTGGCCTCTGGCGCAACCCCTTTTACAGTGCCATTACCGGCAATAATACCGGCCACATGGGTGCCATGGCCTTCGGTGTCGATGGGGTCAGCGTCGTTATCGTAAAAGTCGTAACCGCCGGCTACTTTGCAGCTATCGCCAAAACAGCCGCCTAAATCAGGATGGGTGTAGTCGATGCCGCTGTCCAAAACTCCCACTCTGATGCCTTTACCGGAAAGTACACTGCCGTTGTTATCCTCGAGTGTCCATGCTTTGTCAGCCAGGATCAGTGGAATAGACTTATCGCGGTATAACTGCAATTCGTGGTCGGCATGCACTTTTTTAACATTGGGCAAAGCGGCAATTTTGGCAATATCGGCCGGGTTGGCCGACACTATCAGGCTGTTGAACAACAGACTGGTGCTGGCATGCACATCGTTTATCAGCTGCTGCTGCAACAGTTCCTGGGTCAGTTGTTGTTGTTCTGCCTTCAGCTGATTTTCAGCCTGCAGCAATAAAGGTGCGGCTATCTGTTGCAGCTTGGTGGTTTTGTTGTGCTGCTGCAAACGTGGCAACACGGCTTTGCCGCGCAATTCAATCATGTATTTTTGTGTGCCGTCGGCAGGCTCCTGGACAAATTCACGTTGAATACTGCCATCTGGCCGTTGGATCAAACGGTAGCTGTTGTAATCGGGGTTGGTGAGATCAGCTGAGCCTGGCAGCGTGCTGGCAGAGGCCGATGTGATAGCCAGACTGATACTTAACGATAAATAACGAGATAACACCTGATGCTCCTTGCGTGGGTGAATGGCCCTATTGTGCAGGTTGTGATAAGCCGATAAAAGGGGTGATGCTAACTGAGAAGCTCAATTTGGTAAATTACTAAAGTAACAATAATTTTACCGGATGCTTGCTTTTGGCCGGTGTTTTTCTAAAGGCCGCCCCTTGCTACTGGCATGGCTTATTTTGCTGTAGCCAGCGCGCGACAACGACCAGTGGCAATTAAATTAAGACCAGTGACGTCTGGTCACAATTGGTTGCAATTTATCTTCCGCTTGTCCCAACCTTTTCTGGGATTTTGCCTACTACTGCATATACTCCGGCCATTCGCTATTTCCAAAGACGCTGATATGAACCTGACCCGCGCCAGTTGTAAAAATCCGGCCGCCACTCTGGTGGTGGTTATTTTGATCCTGTTATTTGGTTTGTTGGCCATAGTGAAATTGCCGGTGCAGTTGTTACCGGATTTAGACAGACCACAAATTTTTATTAATAACGGCTGGCGCGCTGCTGCGCCGCAGGAAATGGAAGCCACCATTATTGAACCGCAGGAAAACACCTTACGCAATGTGCCTGGTGTAGTGGAAATTCAGAGTAATGTTGGCCCTGGTTTTGGCTCTATTGCGTTAACTTTTGAAGTGGGGCAAGACATGCAGCGCGCCATGCTGGATGTGATTAACGCGTTAAATCAGGCGCCGCCAAGACCCAGAGAAGCAGCAGAGCCGGTGATTAATGTCGGCAGTGGCCGCGGTAATGTGGCCTCCATTCTGATCAAACAAATGACGCCGGGCGCTCCTGATGATTTTAGTCCTTATTTAAAGCTGATCCGCGACAATGTCGGGCCCAGGTTACGGGCTATTTCCGGTGTTTCTAATGTGGAGTTGGCGTCGGATTTGCCCAAAGAGCTGCATATTACCTTTGACCCTTACAAAATGGCCGCCCTTGGCATCAGCATTGAACAAATTCAGCAAAGTATTAACCGCAGCAGTAATGTGTCAGGTGGTTTTGCTGAAGTAGGCCGCCGCCAATATACAGTGCGTTTTGAAGGCCAGTTTGATGCACAAAGTTATGGCCAGATGATTATTTCTTATAACCAGGGCCGGCCTGTTTATTTGGCGGAAATTGCCGAAGTGGAAGTGGGTTACCCTGAAGTGCCTGGTTTTACCAAAAGAAACGGTTTACCTGCTTATTACCTGACGCTGGAGCGTGGTGAAAATTCCAACACTGTGGCCATTCTGGATGAAGTGAACCTGGCCATTACCGAGCTGAACCGGGATGTGCTGGCCGCCAAAGGGCTGGAAATGGAACTTAGCTTTGACGCTTCGGTGCATATTCGCCGTGCTATAGCGCTGGTGAACTCCAATTTATGGCTTGGGGTGGCACTGAGTTTATTGATCCTGTTTTATTTTTTGCGGGGTATCAAAGCCACTTTGCTGATTGGTCTGAGCATTCCGGTCTGTTTACTGGTGGCTTTTATCATACTGCAGGCGTTTGGCCGCAGTTTAAATGTGGTGTCGCTGGCTGGCCTGGCTTTTGCGGTCGGTATGGTGCTGGATGCCGCTATTATAGTGCAGGAGAATATTGTGCGGTTGCAGCAACAGGGCATGGGGCTGCTACTGGCAATTAAAAAAGGTACAGCCCAGGTCAAAGGTGCATTGTTTGCATCCACTGTCACTACGGTGGCTATTTTTCTGCCGGTGCTCTTTATGCAAGGGGTGGAAGGCCAGCTGTTTTACGATCTGGCATTGACGCTGGCGGTGGCGGTTTCGGCTTCGATGCTGGTGGCGCTGACCGTCATTCCGGTCGCTTCGATGTTATTGTTTAAACAACAAGACGCCAAACCTGACCCTTTATTACCACTCTGGCAATGGCTGACACATCACGTGATGTTGCTCACAGGCAGTGTTAAAAAGTCTGTTGGTTGGGTGTTGTTGTTTGTACCCGGCAGCATTTTGTTGATTATGTTGTTATTACCTAAAGCAGATTTTTTACCCCAGGCCAACTCTGACGGTATTTTTACCGGTTTTACCCTGCCGCCCGGAGGCAATATTCAGGTGCTGGAACAGGAAATAGGCCAGCTGCTGGTTGAACGGTTAAAACCTTATTATCAGGATAAAAAATATCCGGCTATTAAAGGTTACAACATGTCGATGTTCCCGGCTTTTAATGTGTTGTTTATTTACCCGGAAGACCCCCGTGCCGTGGACGATATGCTGACCTTATTACGCACTGAAATTTTAAAAGATTTGCCAGATACCACCTCTTTTAGTTTCCGCGCTTCGTTGTTGAACTTTGGCTTTAATTCGGGCCGTGAGTTGTATCTGGATTTTCAGGGGCCGGACAGTGAGCTGCTGATGCAACAGGCGGCAGCTGCTATGGCCTTGGTGCAGGAAAAAATTCCGGGTGCCAATGTGCAGGCGCAGCCTGGCCTGGCGCAAAATCAGCCGGAGCTGAAAATTTTGCCCGACGAAATGAATATTGCCAAAGCCGGAGTGGACCGTTTTACCGTGGCCAACGCAGTGCGCGCTATGACAGACGGTATTTACGTAGGCGAGCAGTTTGATGGTAATGAACGTATGGATATTATTCTGCGGGCCATACCATGGACCACACCGGAACAGTTGCAGGCGATGCCGCTTTATACAGCGCAAGCCGGGGTACAAACCATAGGCCAGCTCACCAGTTTGCAACGTACAGTGGGTCCAACCAATTTGCTGCGGGTGAATGGCCTGCGCACTGTCAGTTTACAAATTACCCCACCTGCCGACATGGCGCTGTCTGATGTAATGGCTATTTTGCAGCAGGACATAGTGCTGCCGCTGCGCCAGCAATTGGGCGATGATTTAACTATAGGTTTTCGTGGCAGTGCTGACCGGCTGGAGGCGGCCATTAACACTATGGCGGTTAACTTTGTGATAGCTGTGTTTATTCTGTTTTTGCTGATGGCTGCTTTGTTTAAATCAGTCAAAGCCAGTTTGCTGGTGGTGCTAACGATGCCAATGTCGTTATTAGGTGGGGTGGTTGCGCTTAAGCTTTTGAATTTATTTACCTTCCAGGCACTGGATTTACTGACCATGATAGGTTTTATCATTCTGCTTGGGCTGGTGGTCAATAACGCCATTTTGCTGGTGGAACAATACCGCGACAGTATAGCTCTGGGGTTAAGCCCATTGGATGCCATTAGTGAAGCTGTGCGGGTACGGGCGCGACCTATTTATATGAGCACCCTCACCAGTATTTTTGGCATGTTGCCTTTGATGCTGGTGCCCGGTGTTGGCAGTGAAATTTACCGCGGTCTTGCCACAGTGATTGTCGGTGGCATGACCTTCAGTGCAGTCTTTACGTTAATTCTGATGCCCGCGCTGCTGTATCTGGGCAGCTGGCAGCGCACATCAACCTCTTTAGCTACAGCAGGAGCTTTACACCATGCTCAATAATACCCACAAGTTTTTACAGCAAGCCGCCTTATGGCAACGACAACTGACCGGCAGTCTGCAGTTGGTGCTGCTGCTTGGTGGCACGGCGTTTTTAGCTCAGGCCGAAACTGCACCGGTTAAAGTGGTCAGTGTGGCGCCTGTACAAAGCCAAACCATCAGCCCGCAGATGATGGTGTCGGGGCAGGTTTATAGCCGTTATCAGTCGAATTTAAGTGCGGGTGTCGACGGCCGGCTGGACTGGATTGCTGAAGCAGGCCAGCAGGTGGCACAAGGGGATGTGCTGGCACGGCTTGACCCTACACCGCTGAAGCTGCGCAGCAACGAGCTGCAGGCGCAGCTGAAAAGATCACAAATTAATGCAGCCAGGCTGGATAAAGAACTAGCCAGGCTAAAAACCCTGGTGGCCAAACAGCTGATTTCACAAACTCAATTGGATCAGGTGCAGGCGGATCGTGATTTGGCGCTTGCCGATGTTGAGCTGAACCGTGCTTCATTGGCACAGGTGCAGGATCAACTGGGTCGTGCTGTGGTGACAGCGCCTTTTGCCGGAGTGGTAAGTCAACGTCATCACCAGAAAGGGGAAGAAGTCAGCCGCAGTGAAACTTTGTTGCAGCTGGTCAGCCTGACCGATCTGGAAGTGCGGCTGTTTGCACCTTTGTCATATGCCGCTTTTATTCAGCCAGGTCAAAGTTTGTTGGTGTATCAACAACAAGGCCAGACTGAGCTGCAACTGAGCTCAGTGATCCCGGTATCTGATGTCCGCTCCCAGACTTTTGAAGCCAGACTGGCAGTGACGCCGGACAGCGCCAACCGTTTTTCGGTAGGGCAGCTGGTCAGTGTGGCTTTGCCAACAGCAACAGCGAAGTTAAGTACAGTGGTCCATCGTGACGCTTTAGTGCTGGGTAAACAACAACATGCGGTGTTTTTGGTGCAACAGGACCCGCAAGGCGGACAAAAAGTAAAACGGCTGGAAGTGACAGTGGGTCAGGGCCAGGGCGAATGGCTGCAGGTCGACGCTGCCCTGACGCCGGGTGACAAGCTGGTGGTGCGCGGCGCCGACACTTTAAAAGACGGCGACGCTGTGCGGGTGTTGACACAAGCCGAATATGCGCTGGCAAAAAGCAAAAGCAGTACTGATAAAGTAGCGCTTTAATAAAGTCGCTTGCTCACAAAGTTGTGTTCTGACCAAGCGGTGTCGTGCCTGAGTTTATTGTGTTAGCTACTGTTGCTCAGGCAGCGGCAAGACCAGGTTTCGCTGTTGAGCCAGCTGCCCGGCAGCCGGCTGGTGTTTTGCAATACAGCACTGAGCATACTGTTTTTGGCACTACAAGCCGGACCGCTGGCATAAGGGCCACTGTATACCAGTTGCCGGTTGTGCAGATAAATCACCATAGGCGTTGCAGGCACACTAATACCCATAGCCTGAACTTCAGTGCTGCTAAGGTAAATCTGTTGCAGCTGCTGGCCCTGAAGTTCAGCTTGTAGTGTATTGATATGTGTTTTGGCATTGCCGCTACAAGGGCAGTCTGGATCCAGCACATGCAACAACACTGCGCCTGAATTGTTTTCCGCTGCAATACCATTTAACAAACTGAGTTGTTGTGTGTGTTGTTGCAACTGCCGCTTTGGATCAAACTCCCCATAATGCTGGTTGCCGCTTTGAAACAACAACCAGGATGTACAGATGATCCAAGCGGCAAACAACAACCAGCCAAACCAGATTTTATTCAAAAGCTTTTGTCCTGACGGAATCTGTTGGCTTCATCTGTTAATAAGCCGGTGATTTTGCTGACGCTGGCAGCGCTGTGCAACACTTGTTTGCCCTGTCTGGTCTGGGCATCGGTCATCTGATTCAATTCAGCAATACTATGGGCAATATGTGTGCTGGCTTCATCCTGTTCATCCATGGCCTGAGTCATAGCGCTGGCCGCTTCCACTACTGCGCCGGCCTGATTGCGAATATCCTGTAACGCAGTGTCACTTTGTCTGGCAAAACCAACAGTAGTGCCAATTTGCTCCAGGCACTGGTCAACTGCCTGCACAGATTCAGCACTGGCCTGCACCAGGCGGGCAATCATATTCTTAATTTCGGCGGTAGAACCATGAGTGCGTGAAGCTAAGGTGCGAACTTCGTCAGCCACCACCGCAAAACCACGGCCTTGTTCACCAGCCCTGGCTGCTTCTATGGCAGCATTCAGTGCCAGCAAATTGGTTTGTTCGGCAATACTCTGAATCACTTCCAGTACAGTGCGGATTTCATTGGTGGATTCCGCCATGCTATGAACTTTATGTTTGGAACTTTCCAGCTGACTGGTCAGGTTGTCTATTGAGGTAATGGTGGATCCTACAGTTTGACGACCAGCTTCCGCCGACTGTTGCGCGTCCTGAGCAATTTGCAGCACTTGTTGTGACAATTGCACTGCCTGATTAATACCATCTGATATACCACGGCTGGCACTGTTAATTTTTTCTACTTCGGCCAGTTGCCGGCTCATGATGCCTGACAGTTCACTGCCTTCTGCCAACAATTCAGTAGATTGGTCTTTCAGCTCCCGCGCCGAGGCATCAATAGTGCTGACGGTGTTTTGCAGTGTGGTCAGCACGCCATTAAATTTATTAATCAGCGTTGAGTTGAGATCGCGGGCGCGGCTGGAGATCAGAATTTTGTTGTCTTGTGTCAGCAGCTGATCTGTCACGTCAAACAAAGCCTGACCTTCCATCGCTTCACGTAAGCTGCGTTTACAGATGATCATCAGCACCGCTGCTTCAATCACCACATACAAAGCGTGGATCAACACTATGCTCAGATTGGCATCTTGTTGTGGTACCAGATAAACCGCAGCACCACCAAATTGCAGATACATAAATAGCAAATGATGCACGGCAATGGTGAGTGCAGCAGCGAGGATCACCTTCCAGCAGCGAAATGCAATCAGCACGGCAAGCAATACAAAAATGCCAAAGTGTAATTCGGTTTTGCCCATCGACTGGTGAATATGCAAGGCGCTGAAAAACATAAAGCTGACACCATAACTCAGCCTTGCCAGCAGTTGATCACCAAAGGTGCGGTACAACAAATAAGGCACTAACGCCGATGGAATGCCTACCAATAAAGCCGGCAACCAGCTTTGGTGCAGGCTTGCCAGCAGCAAGGCTAAAACCAATAAAGCCAGATTAACCAGGTTGGCAATAAAAAAAGCCTGCGCACGAAATGCGAGCTGGAAAGATGTCATGAAAAACCTCGATAGATCAAAGCAATCCATGCTCAAAGTGAAGAAAGGCAGCCCTGTTTTGCGGGAAACCATCACAGGTGCTGAATATTACGGATCTATTCTAGTTCTGGATCTCCATGTTGTTTTGTTTTAGATCAAGCAGAGTGATAGCTGAAGATGGACCATTGTGTTGTGGTTGACTAAATGCCAGTTGCAAAGGGGAGCTGGCTTGCACACAACAACTTAAGATTTCATTGTCGGCAAGTGCAAATTCCGGTGCTAACACTGTTTTGCAGCTGCCGCCAAGTAAAGTTAACCGGCATTGGCCACAAGAACCACCACGACAATCATAAGGTACTTTCAATCCGCTGCTTAATAGCGCATCCAGCACCGAACTGTGTCCCAGGCTTGGCGCCGTTTTACCATCCAGTTCAATGGCAAAGTTGTCTTTGCTGTGGGCGGCTTTAAAAAGTTCATGGTAACAATGTTTAACTCCGGCAGCACGCAGTTGCTGTTCCAGTTCTGCCACCATTATTGCATTGGCACAAAGATAAAATTCTGATTGTTTCTCAGCATGTTGCAATAACATAGCAGCGTTGATGCGGCCGGATTGTCCTTGCCAGTCAGAGTGAGGCTTACTTAACACAGGCACAAAAGTTAAACCGGGCAAACGGCGCAGCATTGAAGCAAACAACAAATCCTGTTTTGTTCTGGCCTGATACCACAGCTGCACCTTGCGCCTTTGACGTAAGGCCGCAAACATCATCGCCAGCAGCGGTGTAATGCCAATACCACCGGCCACTAATACTAAAGGTTTTATTGAAGCGGGCCAGAGCCAGCGTCTGAGTGGGAGCAACCATGGTTGTGACAAGGTAAAATGGCCTTTGGGCCAGCTGCATAACAGGCTATCGCCGGCCTTTAACTGTAAAAACAGTTGCTGGCTTAACCGTCCTTGTGGCTCTGCTTTGATCGCCAGCTGATAATAACGGCGCTGTGAACAGTCACTGAGCAATGAATAAGCCCGGCTGACTTGTTTGCCTTGTTGATCCAAAGCGCTCACCAGCAGATGTTGACCTGCTTTGGCGCTGGGTAATAACTGGCCTTGTGGCTGTTGCAACCAGATTTTGATCACATTGCCCTGACGCCTTACCCGGCTGACTTGCAGTTGCAATTGCCGGCGGGCTAGTTGTTGTTGCCAAGTGCGCTTTAACGAACTCAGCAGGCTGTAACTCAGATACAGCGTCAGCAGCAGAATAAACAGATACAACGGCAGTTGCGCAGGCATAAAGATCCCCTGAAAAAACCGCCTTAGTGTATCGGAAGTGTATTATATTGCAATTGAGAATTGTTATCATCTTTTATGTGTGAGTGCTCACTTACTTGCAGTCCTTTTAATCATCACCAAATGCCATATGGTTGGTCACCAGATTTGTGGCTGCGTCCGTTCTGTTTGTGGCAGATCCGGAGAACAGCATTTGTCATTGTTGTTGCCTTTGTCTGGTGAATACAACCGGCGGCTGTTATTACAACCGCAGTTTTAGCAGGGGTAACCAGAAGATCTCATTGATTTATATAAAATTATCGATCCAAAGTTGATCGGCTTGCACCAGAACCCTTCTGAGATCCAGCTGGTTTTTTGCGGCAATAACCCGGTTTTTCTGCTGTTGTTGTCTGTTTTGCCGACTTTTATCAGCGGATCCCTTTGTGGTTGATCCGGGCTTTTTTACGGGTTCCGGTCTTGCCATTGCAGTCGGGTTACGCGTGACATTCAGCGCACTGATTTCAGATCTCTACCACTTTTTCCCACTTTTTTTGCCAGTTCAGCGCCAAGCCGCGTCGTTATTGGATCTTTATCGATCACTGAAGTGGGGTTTTACCTTGACAAGGCTGAATTCTGCGCCATAAACTGTATCATTGTGGAGATTAGTGGGTAATTGTGGATCTTCATCTGGATCTAATTACAACAAAGTGGGATCAACATGTTTCGTGGATCATTTGCTCTGAGCCTGGATGACAAAGGCCGGTTGACGCTGCCAACGCGTTACCGCGATAGCCTATTGTCTGAAAATGGCGGTGCGCTGATCTGCACTATCGATCACAAAGATCCCTGCCTGCTGCTTTATCCGCTGTCTGAGTGGGAAGAAATTGAAGAGAAGCTGAAAAGACTGTCCAGCTTTAATCCACAGGAACAACGCCTGAAGCGGTTGTTATTGGGTCATGCCACTGACTGTGACATGGACAAAAACGGCCGTATTTTATTGCCCGCCACCTTGCGTGAGCATGCCCATTTAAGTAAAAGCCTGCGCCTCGTTGGCCAGCTCAACAAGTTTGAGATCTGGGACGAAGAAACCTGGCACCGCCGTGTTGCTGAAGATATGGCGGTTGAACAGGAAATGGCGACTGCAGGTGACGCCGAACTTTCTGAACGTTTACAGGACCTTTCATTGTGACAACTGAGCAAGCACATATCTCCGTCTTGCTGAATGAAGCAATCGACGGTCTGAATATTCAAGCCGATGGCATCTATATGGATGGCACTTTTGGCAGGGGAGGGCATAGCAGTGTCATCCTGAGTAAACTGTCGGCCAAAGGCCGTTTGTATGCCATAGACCGCGACCCACAAGCCATTGCTGCGGCTGCAAAATTTGCTGCCGACCCACGTTTTCATATCAGCCACAGCGCTTTTGCTGAACTGGCCACTGTGGCCGAACAACAGGGCATCAGCGCTCAGGTCGACGGCATTCTGCTGGATTTAGGCGTGTCGTCACCTCAGCTGGACGACGCCGATCGTGGTTTTAGTTTTATGCGCGATGGTCCGCTGGATATGCGGATGGACCCAAGCTCCGGTATTTCCGCGGCACAGTGGCTGGCCAAAGCCGATGTGGAAGACATTACTTTTGTGCTGCGTGAGTACGGTGAAGAAAAATTCGCCTGGAAAATTGCCAACGCTATTGTGAATAGCCGTGATGCCCAACCTTTAACCCGCACCAGCGAGCTGGCGGCTTTAATAGCAGCCACTGCACCTAAAAGTTTTAAAGAGAAAAAGCACCCGGCCACCCGCAGTTTTCAGGCGATTCGTATTTATATCAACAGCGAGCTGGAGCAGGTGAAAACTGCATTGGATGCGGCGCTTGCGGTATTAAAACCTGGTGGACGGCTGGCGGTGATCAGCTTTCATTCGCTGGAAGACCGGTTGGTAAAACAATTTATGCGCCAGCACAGCAAACCAGCCCCTGTGCCTAAAGGGCTGCCGCTGACTGAAGATCAGCTGCGTCAACATTTACCGCTAAAACTGATTGGCAAAGCCATTATGCCTTCTGATGCCGAACTCGCAGCTAACCCAAGAGCACGCAGCGCTGTGCTTCGCATAGCGGAGAAACAGGCCAAATGAGCAGCATCAAACTCAACAGATTAATTATTCAGGATATCGCCAACCACAAACTGGTGCTGGTGATGCTGGTGTTATGTATTGGATCGGCACTGGCTGTGGTGGAATTTACCCACCTCAACCGGCAGCTCACCATCAATCAGGACAAATTATTTCAACAACGCGATGCGCTGGAAATGGAATGGCGCAATTTACTGGTAGAACAACGGGCTTTGTCAGAACACAGCCGGGTTGAAGAGCTGGCACAACAGCAGCTCCAGATGGTTCGACCAACAGGCCAGCAGGATATAGTGGTAGAAGAGCCATGAGCAGAACAGTAAAACAAGCCAAAAACCGCAAACATCCGACAGTGATCAGCTGGCGTTTTGCTTTTGTGGTGTTGTCGTTGTCGGCGGTGTTTTTTGGCCTGGTGGCCCGTGCTGCTTATTTGCAGGTGATAGACCCTGACATGCTGGTGGAACAGGGTGACAGGCGTTCGTTGCGGGTCAAGTCTGACGAAGTATTACGCGGCATGATTTTAGACCGTAACGGCGAAGAGCTGGCGGTGAGTGTGCCTGTTGAGTCTGTGTATGCCGACTCTAAAGTGATTATGCAAGCCAATGCCAACAGCGATAGCCGCCGCTGGCATGCTTTAGCAGAAATGCTGCAGTTAAAGCCGGAAGAGCTGACGCAAAAAATCGCCACAGATCCGAAAAAACGTTATGTTTATCTGCAGCGTCATGCCAGCCCAGCCACTGTTGACTACATCCGCAAGTTAAAAATTCCAGGCATTTATTTTAAGCAGGAATCCCGGCGTTATTACCCGTCCGGTGAAGTAGCAGCCCATATTCTTGGTTTTACCAATGTCGACGACCACGGGGTTGAAGGTGTAGAACGCCAGTTTGATCAACTGCTCAAAGGCACCGCCGGTCGCAAGGTTATTCGTAAAGACGCCAAAGGCCGTGAAATTGAAGTGCTGGAGCAAACAGACGCTACGGCTTCACGCAATTTACAACTCAGTATTGATCAGCGTATTCAGGCGGTAGCTTACCGTGAGCTGAAAAAAGCCGTGCTGACTTTTGGTGCTACTTCAGGTTCAGTGGTGCTGGTGGACGTACACACTGGTGAAGTGCTGGCTATGGTGAACAGCCCTTCATACAACCCAAACAATAAAAAAGGCACTGCGGTACATAAGTTCCGTAACCGCGCCATTACCGACACTTTTGAACCGGGTTCTACCGTCAAACCTTTGCCAGTATTGGCGGCGCTGGAAAACGGCACTGCTGATCTGAACACTGTGATCCCAACAGGTTACGGCCCCATTATGGTGGGCGGTGGCCGGGTGCAGGATGTTACAGGCAATGGCGACCTGGATTTAAAAGGTATTATCCGCCGTTCCAGTAACATTGGTGTGACCCGTTTAGCGCTGAATATGCCACACGAAGATTTATTAAAAATGTATTACAACATGGGCTTGGGTGAAGACACAGGTTTAGGTTTGTTGGGTGAAAGCGCCGGTCAGCTGCGTGAACGTGCCCGTTGGTCTGAACATGAAAGAGCCACTTTATCTTTTGGTTATGGTTTATCTGTGACCGCAGTACAGCTGGCGCGTATTTATGCCGCCATTGGTAACGGTGGCACAGTGCGTCCTTTAACTATTCTAAAAACCGACAATCCACCACCGGGTGAGCGGGTGATTGCCGAACACAACGCCGACGCTATGGTCGAAATGTTGGAAGCAGTGACCGAAAAACGCGGTACCGCAACCCGCGCCAAGGTGCCTGGTTACAGGGTTGGTGGTAAAACTGGCACAGCGAAAAAAGCTATTGCCGGTGGTTATGGTGATGATTACATTGGCTCTTTTGCCGGTATAGGACCTATTTCACAACCAAGATTGGCTTGTGTGGTGATTATTAATGAACCCAGCGGTGATTATTACGGTGGTGGTGAGGTGGCGGCACCTGTCTTTAGTGCCGTGATGGGAGCGGCAATGCAGCTGCTCAACTTGCCGCCTGATGGCAATGACAGTCGCATCACTAAAGTGGCCGGAGGTCCAGATGCAGGTTAACCGGCTCGAACAATGGTTATCTCCCTTTAAAGCGACTGTCGAAGGACAGTCGCTTTGTGCGTTAGAAAACAGGCCAGAAATTTCGGCCAGCGCCAGTTTGTGTGTGAACAGCCAGCAACTGAAAGCCGGTGATGTTTTTCTGGCTATTGCCGGTGTTTCAGGCCATGGCAATAAGTTTATTGAAACGGCTTTGTTGCAAGGCGCAGCTTTGGTGCTGACCAATGAATTATTGCCGTCACAAGCGCAGTTATTACAAGACCCTCGTGTGCTGTTGTGGTCCGATGTAACAGCGCAATTACCCGCACTGATCAGTAGTTTTTATCAGCACAGCGCAGCAAAGCTTGAGCTGGTCGGCATTACCGGCACCAATGGTAAATCCAGCACCGCTATTTTTGTCAATCAGTTAAGCCGCCTGCTGGGTGAAAAGGCTGCTGTCATTGGCACCCTGGGTTATGGCGAATTCCCTGCTTTTACGCCTTTGCAAAATACCACACCACATCTGGTTGATTTACATCGTATTTTTAAAGGTTTTGCCGATTCTGGCTGCAAGGTAGCTGCGATGGAAGTGTCATCCCACGCTTTGGTGCAGCAGCGGGTGGCTGGGCTGAAATTTGCGGTGGCTGTGTATACCAATTTAAGCCGGGACCATCTGGATTATCACGGCAGCATGCATGACTATTTTACCGCCAAAGCGCTGCTGTTTACCCCTGAACTTGCCAAAGCCGCTGTGATTAATGTCAGTGATGATTATGGCAAAATACTGGCAGCACAAACGGCTTTGCCTGCATTGGTGTACGGCAAACTGGCCGATTGCAAAGGTTTTACCCGTTATCTCGCTTATGACGATTTAGCATGTGACGGTCATGGTTTTCGCTGCACTTTACACAGCCATCTGGGCCAGTATCAGCTTGTAATTCCGCTACTTGCTGAATTTAATGTGCAAAACGTATTGGCGGCTATGGGCGCTTTGTTATTGCTTGGTCATGCTCTGCCTGATGTGGTTGATGCAGTGGCGCGGTTATTACCAGTGCCAGGCCGGATGGAGCAGTGGCATTTTCCGGAAGAAGTGACGCTGGTGGTGGACTATGCACACACGCCGGATGCGCTGCAACAAAGTTTAGTGGCGCTGCGCCAGCAATGCCGTGGCCACTTATGGTGTGTGTTTGGTTGTGGTGGTGACAGAGACAAAGGCAAACGACCTTTAATGGGACAAATCGCCGAACAATATGCAGATCATGTTATCATTACCGCCGACAATCCCCGCACTGAAGCTGTGTTAGATATCTGCAACGATATTGCCGCTGGTATGGTGACCGGCGCCAACTGCCAAATTGAAACTGACCGCGAATCTGCCATTAAACTGGCACTGATTGAAGCTCATCAAGGCGATATGATCCTGGTGGCCGGCAAAGGCCATGAGGCTTATCAGATTATCGGCAGTACAGTACGGGATTATGACGAACGTAAATTTATCAGTAGTTTATTGGCGGAGATGAGCCGATGATCAGCTTAACAATGTCTGAAATTGCCAGCGCCACTCAGGGCCGTCTGGTGGGTGCTGATATCAGCATCAATCAGGTGAGTACCGACAGCCGCAATATCAGCCAGGGTGATTTATTTATTGCCCTTAAAGGCCCGAATTTTGACGGCCACCAGTTTATCAGCGACGTAGTGCAAAAGGGCGCTGTGGCTGTTGTGGTGGAACAAGCCCAGGCCGATTGCAGCGTGCCACAGCTGGTGGTGGCCGATACCAAACTGGCTTTGGGTGCAATTGGCGCAATGGTGAAGGCAAAATTGTCTTTAAAGTCAGTGGCTGTAACCGGCAGTGTTGGTAAAACCACAGTCAAAGAAATGATGGCGGCTATTTTGTCGCGTATTGGCAATGTATTGGCCACTGCCGGCAATTTTAATAATGAAATTGGCGTGCCTTTAACTTTGCTTAGGTTGGAGCCACAACATAAATATGCCGTGATGGAACTGGGTGCCAATCATCTGGGTGAAATTGCTTACACTACTTCTTTAGTGAAACCTGACGTGGCGATGATCACCAATGTAGGTGCAGCGCATCTGGAAGGTTTTGGTGATTTATTTGGCGTGGCCCGTGCTAAAGGTGAAATTTACACCGGTTTAAGCGAACAGGGCCTGGCTATAGTGCCACTGGACAGCGAGTTTCACAGTTATTGGCTACAACGTCTGAATCATCTGCGGGTGCAGACCTTTAGTTCTGAACAAGTCGCTGATTTTTATGCCGAAAATATTATGCTCGACAGCAATGGTTGTGCTGGTTTTAACATGCACAGCCCTTATGGCCAAAGTTTTATTCAGCTGGTGTTGCCGGGGCGGCATAATGTGGCAAACGCCTTAGCGGCCGCCGCTGCGACTCTTGCTTTAGGCGCCAGTCTGACCGATGTGCAGCTGGGTTTAGCAGCGATGAAGCCGGTGAAAGGCCGTATTAATGTAGCGCAGCCGCGTGTTGGTCTTCGTATTATCGACGACACCTACAACGCCAATTCAGCTTCTGCCAAAGCCGCCATTGATTTATTGGCTTCTTATAGCGGTACCCGCATTCTGGTGCTGGGTGACATGGGAGAATTAGGCCCTGACGCCCGGTTATACCATGAAGAAGTGGGCGCTTATGCCAAACAAACCGGTATTAATCATTTATTTACGCTGGGTGTGTTATCACAAAACGCCAGTGAATTGTTCCATGCCCAGGGTGCACATTTCAGCTCACGTTCACAACTGGTGGCTAAACTGGCGCCGTTTTTAACGGGTTCAGCTGAAGTGTCCATTCTGGTGAAGGGCTCTCGTAGTGCACGGATGGAGTTGGTTGTGCAGGACTTGCTAGAAAGATGTCAGCAGGAGACAGACGCATGTTAGTTTGGTTAGCAGAATTTCTTACCCAATATGTGAATGCGTTTAACGTATTCAGTTATCTGACCTTCAGGTCTATTTTGGGCGTGTTAACCGCCTTACTGCTGAGCCTGTATTTTGGTCCTAAGCTGATTGCCGCTTTGCAAAAACTGCAAATTGGTCAGACAGTGCGTGATGACGGCCCACAAAGCCACTTCTCTAAAAAAGGCACACCAACCATGGGTGGTTTGCTGATTTTAGGCTCTATTGCCATCAGCACTTTGCTCTGGGCCGATTTATCCAATAAATACGTTTGGGTAGTGCTGTTTGTGCTGGTCAGCTACGGCTGGATTGGTTTTATTGACGACTACCGCAAAGTGATCCGTAAAGATCCAAAAGGGCTGATCGCGCGCTGGAAATACTTCTGGCAATCAGTGTTTGCCATTATCACGGCATTTTTCCTGTATGCCACTTCAGACAGACCTGCCGAAACCAGCCTGATAGTGCCTTTTATGAAAGATGTGTTGCCGCAGTTAGGGCTGTTCTTTTTAGTCACCACTTATTTTGTGATGGTGGGTTTTAGCAACGCGGTGAATCTGACCGACGGTTTAGACGGCCTTGCCATAGTGCCAACTATTATGGTGGCCATGGCTTTTGCCATTATTGCTTATGTCAGCGGTAACGTGGTGTTTGCCAACTATTTACATATTCCGCATTTGCCGCTGACCTCAGAGCTGGTGGTGGTGTGCGCCAGCATTATTGGTGCTGGTTTAGGTTTCCTCTGGTTTAACACTTATCCGGCCCAGGTGTTTATGGGTGATGTGGGTTCTTTAGCACTGGGCGCCATTTTGGGTGTGATAGCGGTGTTGGTACGTCAGGAAATAGTGTTGATCATCATGGGCGGTATTTTTGTCATCGAAACCCTGTCGGTAATTTTGCAGGTAGGTTCTTACAAGCTGCGTGGCCAGCGTATTTTCCGCATGGCGCCTATTCATCACCATTATGAACTCAAAGGCTGGCCTGAGCCGCGGGTGATTGTTCGTTTCTGGATCTTGTCGATTATTTTTGTGTTGATTGGTCTTGCGACCTTAAAACTGCGTTAAGCGGGTGATGTGAATGAATAAATTGTTTCAGGGCAAAAAAGTGGCAGTGCTGGGTTTGGGCTTATCGGGCCTGGCCACGTTGCGCTTTTTGCTGAAACAAGGGGTGAAACCCACCCTGATGGACACCCGCTTAAAAGTGAGTGGTTTAGAAGCGATAGCCCCGGAAAAAGTCGACGGCATTTATTTAGGTGAACTGGACGCAAACCGGTTGGCCGGTATGGATGTGATACTGGTCAGTCCTGGCCTTGATACCAATCATCCGGCCATTCGTTTTGCCCAGATGCAAGGCACTCAGCTTATTGGTGATGTTGAGCTCTTTGCGCTAAGCCTCAATAGCGCTGAAAAAGCGCCTGTTGTAGTAGCTATTACCGGCTCTAACGGTAAATCGACTGTCACCACTTTAGTGGCTTATATGCTGCAATGCAGTGGCATCAAAGCAATAGCAGCCGGCAATATTGGCTTGCCTGTGCTCGACGCCTTAGCAGAAACTGACACTGAAGTTTTTGTGCTGGAATTGTCGAGTTTTCAACTGGACACCACTTATAGCCTGAAGCTCAAAGCCGCCTGCAATTTAAATGTCACTGAAGACCATTTAGACCGTCACGGCACTATGGCCGCTTATGCCGCTGCTAAACAACGTATTTATCAACATGCTGAACTTGCGGTGTATAACGCTTTAGATCCGCTGACTAAACCAGTAACCGCAGTGCCTGAGCAAATTGCCATCAGCCTGGATGGTGCCGGTTATGCTGTGGTGCAGCATCAGGGAGAAGCCTGGTTACAGGTCGCTGGTTCGCCACTTATTAAAGTGGCTGAGATGTCTTTGGTTGGTCAGCATAATCAGTTTAATGCCTTATCAGCTGCTGCTGTTGCACTGGCAGCCGGTGCCAGCCGCGAAGCTTTAGTACAAGCGCTAAAAAGCTACCAAAGTCTGCCACACCGCTGCGCTTTGGTTGCCAACCACAAAGGCGTGCGCTGGATCAATGACTCTAAAGCCACCAATGTTGGTGCCACTTTGGCTGCTATTGCCGGTTTACGCGCTGAAGTCACAGGCAAACTGATTTTAATTGCCGGTGGTGACGGTAAAGGTGCCGATTTTACCGGGCTTGCCGAAGTTTTGAAGCAGCAGGTGGATAGCTTAATTACTTTGGGCAAAGACGGCCCTGCTATTGCAGCTTTAGTGCCTGGCGCTTTGCAGGTGGCTGATTTAACCGCTGCAGTCAAAGCTGCGGCGGCTCAGGCCCAGCCAGGTGATTTAGTGTTGTTGTCGCCAGCTTGTGCCAGCCTCGATATGTTTAAAAATTACGAAGAACGTGGCCGCCTGTTTAGCGACGCCGTACAGAAGGTGCTGGTATGAAACAACTGGCACTGAACTGGATAAACCGCGCCGGCGATGACTTGACACACTGGTGGCAAGCCGAAGATGGCGGCAGTTACGACAGGTTTTTCTTTACGCTGATGATTCTGTTGTTGTGTGTTGGTTTTGTGATGGTTACCAGCGCTTCAGTGCCGGTGGCTGAACGGTTGTTTGATAACCCTATGCATTACAGCGTGCGGCATTTAATTTACGTGATGATAGGGTTAAGTCTGGCTTATGTGGTGCTGAATGTGCCTATTGCCTGGTGGCATAACACCAACTTATTGTTGCTGGTGTTTGGTTTGCTCGGTTTATTAGCGGTACTGGCAGTGGGCCGTAATGTCAACGGCAGTACCCGCTGGTTGTATCTGGGGCCTATTGGTATTCAAACAGCAGAGCCTGCCAAGTTATTCTTTTTTGTCTATTTATCCAGTTATCTGGTACGCCGCCATGACGAAGTGCGGGAAAATTTAAAAGGTTTTTTAAAACCGCTGATCATCCTGTTTGTATTTGCGGTGTTGCTGCTGATGCAACCTGACTTAGGCACTGTGATAGTAATGTTCGGCACCAGCGTGGTGTTGTTGTTTTTAGCCGGTGCTAAGTTATGGCAGTTTTTTGGTTTGATTCTAACCGGCTTAATGTCGATAGCTGTGCTGATTGTGTACAGCGAATACCGCTGGCGCCGTGTTACTTCTTTCCTTGACCCATGGGCCGATCCTTTTGGCAGTGGTTATCAGTTAACACAGTCTTTAATGGCTTTTGGCCGTGGTGGCTGGGCAGGGCAAGGCCTGGGTAATTCAGTACAAAAACTGGAATATCTGCCCGAAGCGCACACTGACTTTATTCTGGCTGTTATTGCCGAAGAAGCAGGTTTGTTGGGTGTACTGGCCGTAATGAGCTTGTTGTTTTTATTGTTAGTGCGGGCTTTGTGGATTGGCAAAAGAGCTTTGCAAAAAGGCTTAAGTTTTCATGGTTTTCTGGCTTATGCACTGGCGGTGTGGATAGGTTGCCAAACTTTTGTCAATGTGGGTGTGGCCACAGGTGTGTTGCCTACTAAAGGTCTGACTTTGCCTTTTGTCAGCTCGGGCGGTAGTAGCCTGATCATTATGCTAATCGCTTCGGCCATTATTCTGCGCATAGATTTTGAAGTGCGGCTCAAAGGCAAACACGCTATTGCCGGAGGCCCGCATGATTAACAGTCAAAGTCCAACAGTGTTAATTATGGCCGGCGGCACCGGCGGTCATATTTTCCCGGCGCAGGCGGTGGCAAAACAACTACAGGCGCTGGGCTGGACTATCCACTGGCTCGGCACCAGCGACCGGATGGAAGCCAAACTGGTGCCTTCTTTTGGCTGGCCATTTCATGCTATTGCGGTGGCAGGGCTGCGTGGTAAAGGCTGGCGCTCTTTGCTCAAAGCGCCGGTGATGTTATGGCGCTCCATCCGACAGGCGCAACAAGTTATTCAGCAAGTAAAACCGCAACTGGTGCTGGGTTTTGGTGGATACGCCAGTGGTCCTGGTGGCGTTGCAGCCAGGCTGCAGGGCATTCCGTTACTTATTCATGAACAAAATGCAGTGGCGGGCACCACCAACAAACTGCTGGCCAGACTGGCCAAAGCTGTGATGGTGGCTTTTCCCAGTGCATTTCGTGGCCAGAAAAACCGCTATGTGTTGGGAAATCCGGTACGCAAAGAGCTGATTGCGGTAAAAACTGAGAATAATTTCAGTAAAGGCTTAAATATTTTGATCGTCGGTGGTAGTTTAGGCGCTAAAGCGTTAAATGATATTTTACCGGCGCAGCTGAAGCAGGTCGCGGCTTTCGGGCCTGTTCAGGTCCGGCATCAGACAGGCCCGGCAATGTTAACAGAGGTGCAACAGGCGTATGCCGGAGCGCCCGAAAGTTTAACTGCAGAAGTCACTGCTTTTATTGACAATATGGCGGACGCCTATCGCTGGGCCGACTTAGTGATTTGTCGTGCCGGTGCTTTAACTGTCAGTGAGGTGGCTTGTGCCGGTGTGGCAGCTGTGTTTGTACCGCTGCCAAGTGCTATTGACGACCACCAGACGGCAAATGCCAATTGGCTGGTGGAACAGGGGGCTGCGTTATTGTGGCCTCAACGTGATTTAAACAATAAAAATTTAGTGTCGCTGCTGCAAAGTTGGCTTAAAGATAAAACGCCCCTTGCACACATGGCACATCAGGCACGTGCTTGTGCCATCGACGATGCGGCTGAACAAGTCGTTGCAGTCTGTCGACTCGTGATAGGTATGAAATAACATGAATACAATAACCAGGCCCCAGGAAAAAATTGCCATGCGCCGTGTTGAGCGCATTCACTTTGTTGGCATTGGCGGGGCTGGCATGGGCGGTATCGCCGAAGTGCTGCTGAACGAAGGTTACAAAGTGTCCGGCTCAGATTTGGGCCCAAATCCTGTGGTTGACCGCTTAACCTCTTTGGGTGCTGAAATTTGTTTTGGTCATGCCGCTGACAATATCAAAGGCGCTTCTGTGGTGGTGGTATCCAGTGCTATTAAAGCCGAAAACCCTGAAGTAGCAGCTGCGCTGGAGCAACGAATTCCTGTGGTGCGTCGTGCCCAGATGCTGGCCGAGCTGATGCGGTTTCGCCATGGTATTGCTATTGCCGGCACTCACGGTAAAACCACCACCACCAGCTTAGTGGCTTCTATTTTTGCTGAAGCCAAAGCAGATCCAACTTTTGTGATTGGTGGTTTGCTTAATTCTGCCGGCACCAATGCCCGCTTAGGTTCAGGCCGTTATTTAATTGCCGAAGCAGACGAAAGTGATGCTTCTTTCCTGCATTTGCAGCCAATGGCCGCCATTATCACCAATATCGAACCTGATCATATGGAAACTTATCAGGGCGATTTTGAAAAGATGAAAGCCACTTACCTCGAGTTCTGCCATAACCTGCCATTTTATGGCGTGGCTGTGGTTTGTATCGACGACCCTGTGGTACGTGAACTGATCCCCGCTATTGGCCGCACTGTGCTGACTTATGGTTTTAGCGAAGATGCCGATTACCGCGTCAGCGACTTCAGCCAGACCGGCACCCAAAGCCGTTTTGTCATTACCGACCCACAAGGCCACAGTCGTATGGTGACGCTAAATCTGGCTGGCCGGCATAATGCGCTGAACGCCACTGCTGCTTTTGCTATTGCAACTGACGAAGGGGTAGAAGAGGCCGCTATTCTGGCTGCTTTTGCCAAATTTGAAGGTATAGGCCGGCGTTTTCAGCAATATGGTGAATTTGACACTGGCCGTGGCAAGGTTCTGCTGGTCGATGATTATGGCCACCACCCCACTGAAGTGGCGGCAACAGTTGCAGCTGCACGCAGTGCCTGGCCAACAAAACGTCTGGTGATGGCGTATCAGCCGCACCGTTATACCCGTACCCGCGACTTATACGAAGATTTTGCCAGGGTATTGTCAACTGTCGACACCCTGTTGCTGCTGGAAGTGTATAGCGCAGGTGAAGCGCCTATTGCCGGAGCTGACAGTCGCAGTTTATGCCGCAGCATCAGAGCCCGTGGTCAGCTGGATCCTATTTATGTCGCGCAACCTGCCGATTTAGCAGCTGCACTTGCTGATGTATTGCAGGACGGTGATGTGTTGTTAACCCAGGGCGCTGGCAATATTGGTGCTTTGGCCAAACAACTGGCGGCGCAGCAGTTACAAATCAGCCAGCTCAAAGCAGGCACAACACATGAACATTAAACAACAAAACCCGCAAGGGCTGATACAGGCAGGCGGATACTGATGACAGTGATACGCAGCAAACAAAAAACACCTTACACCCCGGCTTTTGTTGGTGGTGTGTTGTTTTTTTTGCTGTCGCTGGCTTTGGTACTGTGGTTTGCCGGTCGTGTAGTGGTCTGGGTGCAGGACCAGCAAAATGCACCAATCCGGCAAGTGAAGTTGTACGGTGACTTTGGCCATATCCAACCAAAACAATTGCATGGCAAGTTACAGCAGCAGTTTGTCGGAAATTTTTTTAAAGTGAACGTTGATCAGGTGCAGCAGTTCCTGCAGCAACAACCCTGGGTATATCAGGTAGCCGTGCGCAAACAATGGCCTGGTACCCTGGTGGTTGTGGTGACGGAGCACAGCCCGGTAGCGGTTTGGAATAACGACTCTCTGCTGAATAAAAAAGGCGAAGTGTTTAAAGCGCCTATTGAGCAGCTGAACGCCAAACTGCCTCATCTGGCCGGCCCTAAGGGCAGCGAGCAGGATGCCCTGACCATGTTCAGTAATGTACAGGCTTTATTAAGGTTACATCAGTTTGAAGCCAGCACGCTGGCGGTTTCCGAGCGTTTTGCCTGGGATTTGCGACTGAGTAACGGTATTGCATTAAAACTGGGGCGGGAAGATACGTTAAAACGGGTACAACGTTTTATCGATTTATACCCCTCAATCAGTAAACATAAAACCGAAGCAATTGAACAGGTTGACTTACGGTATGACACAGGATTGGCGGTTCGTTTTGCACCGCCACCGGTACAACCAGAAAAGAGAAAAGCATGACCAAGTCGTTGGATCGGGAACTGATCGTTGGTTTAGATATAGGTACTTCGCAGATCAAAGCCCTGGTGGGTGAGATCACTGCGGACGATCAGCTGAGTATTGTCGGTGTAGGGACTCATATTGCCCGTGGTATGGATAAAGGTGGTGTCAACGACTTAAACCTGGTGGTGCAGGCAGTACAGCGAGCCATTGATGAAGCTGAACTGATGGCCGATTGCCGGGTGTCTTCAGTGTATTTAGGCATTACCGGCAAGCATATCCGCTGCCAGAACGAAAGTGGTATGGTGCCTATTAACGACACCGAAGTCACAGCAGAAGATGTGGCCAATGTGATTCATGCTGCCAAGTCTGTGCCTATTTCGGCAGAACGTCGTTTGTTACACGTATTGCCACAGGAATTTTCAGTCGATATGCAGGAAGGCATTAAAAGCCCTATTGGCATGTCGGGGGTGCGGATGGAAGCCAAAGCGCACATCATCACCTGCGCCAATGATATGGCGAAAAACATTGAAAAATGTGTTGAGCGTTGTGGATTGCAGGTTGATCAGCTGATATTCAGTTCCTTAGCGTCAAGCTACGCGGTATTAACCGAAGATGAAAAAGAGCTGGGTGTTTGTGTGGTGGATATGGGTGGTGGCACCATCGACATTTCCATTTACACCAATGGTGCTTTGCGCCACACAGCTGTGATACCGGTAGCTGGTAATCAGGTCACCAGCGATATTGCCAAAATTTTCCGCACGCCGATTGGTCATGCCGAAGATATAAAAATTCAGTACGCCTGTGCCCTTCGCAGCATGGTCGGCAAAGAAGAAAGTATTGAAGTGCCAAGTGTTGGCGGTCGTCCGGCCCGTAGCATGTCGCGCCATACCCTGGCCGAAGTGGTAGAGCCACGTTATCAGGAATTATTTGAACTGGTGCTGGAAGAAGTGCGTGCCAGTGGTCTGGAAGAACAGATTGCCGCTGGTGTGGTGTTAACAGGTGGCACCGCCAAAATGGAAGGTGCTATTGAGTTTGCTGAAGATATTTTCCAGATGCCGGTACGTTTGGGTTACCCAACCAAAATCAAAGGTTTAGCAGAGTATGTACAGGATCCGGCTTATGCCAGCGTGGTCGGATTGTTGTTGTACGGTAAAGATGTGCGCCAGCAGCAGAAAAAAGCCGGTGCCGCACGTGAGTCTGTTGGCGGTTTAGTGCGCAAGATCACCAGCTGGTTTAAAGGTGAATTTTAAAAAAATTTAAGAGAGAGAGTCCCCCCAAAGTCATTGGCGGTAAAGGAAGGCGACAAGTGAGTGAATTTGGAACACCAATCCGACCCTGAGCATAGTGAACTATGCGATGGGCAGGGCTGGCGTCCCAGTGAACGAGCGCAGTCAACGCCCCTGTACCGCCAATGATGACGGGGGTCAGCGTATAAAAACGGAGAGAGAGCTATGTTTGAGTTAATGGAAAACCACAGCGAAGAAGCTGTCATTAAAGTGGTAGGTGTTGGCGGCGGCGGCGGTAACGCTGTTGAGTATATGGTTGCCAACAATATTGAAGGTGTTGAATTTATCGCGGCTAACACGGACGCTCAGGCCCTGCGTAATTCTTCTGCCAATATCACATTGCAGTTAGGTGCCAATGTCACTAAAGGTTTAGGCGCAGGCGCTAACCCTGATGTCGGCCGTCGTTCTGCTGAAGAAGACCGTGACACCATCAAAAAAACCATTATGGGTGCTGATATGGTGTTTATCGCTGCCGGTATGGGTGGTGGTACTGGTACTGGTGCCGCGCCTATCGTGGCTCAGGTTGCCAAAGAACTGGGCATTCTGACTGTTGCTGTGGTCACAAAGCCATTCCCGTTTGAGGGCAAAAAACGTTCAAACTATGCCGACGAAGGTATCAACGAGCTGTCAAAACATGTCGACTCTTTGATCACTATTCCAAACGACAAATTATTAAAAGTGCTTGGCAAAGGCACCAGCCTGTTGGATGCTTTTAAAGCCGCTAACAACGTATTGTTAGGCGCAGTTCAGGGTATTGCTGAGCTGATCACCCGCCCGGGTTTAATCAACGTTGACTTCGCCGACGTCCGTACTGTGATGTCAGAAATGGGCACTGCCATGATGGGTACTGGCCGCGCCTCTGGTCCGGACCGTGCTGAAGAAGCTGCTGAACAGGCAATTTCCAGCCCGCTGCTGGAAGATATCGACCTGTCAGGCGCTAAAGGTATTCTGGTGAATATCACAGCTGGCCTCGATTTAACCATCGAAGAATTTGAAATTGTGGGTAATGCTGTGAAGGCCTTTGCCTCAGAAAACGCTACTGTAGTTGTGGGTGCTGTGATTGACCCTGAAATGTCAGACGAACTGCGGGTGACTGTGGTTGCTACAGGTATTGGTGCTGAGCGTAAACCAGATATCAGCCTGGTGCATGGTCATCACCGCGCGGCAGAACCAGTACGTGCGCAGTACAACAGCCATTCAGGCAGCGTTTATGGTAACGCCGGCACTGTGTATGGCAGCGCAGGCAATGCAGCACGTGAAATGCGTGAAGCCATGCCAGTTGCCGCTGCGGTAGAAAGTGTACAAAACAAGCCGCAGGCAGATAACAAAGCCAATATCGACATTTTTGATATTCCGGCTTTCCTGCGTAAACAGGCTGACTAAGTCAGTCTGTGACACAGGGCGGATAAGCTCAGAGCATTGGCAATATTGTTAACATATGCTATGCTTCGCCGCCGTTTGGGTTTGTTCAAATTTTGAACAGGACGAAAAGTAATGATTAAACAACGTACTATCAATAAAACTGTCAGCTCTATCGGAGTTGGTCTGCACAAGGGCGAGAAGGTTACGCTTACTCTCCGGCCTGCGCCTGACAACACAGGTATTGTGTTTCGTCGTGTAGATCTTGATCCTATAGTTGACTTCAAAGTAGCACCGGAACTGGTTGGTGATACTGTGATGTGTACCTGCTTGATTAACCCAAACGGTGTGCGTTTGTCCACCACTGAACATTTAATGGCTGCCATTGCCGGTTTAGGCATTGATAATCTGGTGGTTGAAGTAGACGCCGCCGAAATTCCGATTATGGACGGTAGTGCCAATCCTTTTGTGTACCTGTTGTTAGAAGCCGGTGTTGCTGAACAAAAGCTGGCGAAAAAATTCATCCGCATTAAAAAAGCAGTGCGGGTAGAAGACGGTGACAAATGGGCGGAATTTAAACCACATCATGGTTTCCGTATTGATTTTGCCATTGATTTTGATCACCCGGTTATTTCTGAAACCAAACAACGCATGAAACTCGATTTCTCCGCTGCTGGTTTTATCAAAGATATCAGCCGTGCCCGTACCTTTGGTTTCCTGCAGGATATTGAATATCTGCGTGCCAACAATCTGGCTTTGGGCGGCAGTTTTGACAACGCCGTGGTGCTGGACGAATTCCGCGTGTTAAACCAGGATGGTCTGCGTTACGACGACGAATTTATTAAACATAAAATCCTTGATGCTATTGGCGATTTATATATGGCCGGTTACAGCATTCTGGGTGAGTTTAGATCTTATAAAACCGGCCATGCGCTGAATAACCAGCTGCTTTGTGCCGTGCTCGCCAACCAGGAAAACTGGGAATTTGTCACCTTTGACAAACCGGCGCAGCTGCCAATTTCTTATCTGGCGCCACAGCTGGCTTAAGCTCGCTTGCGGTCGAAAAAAAACCTCACCGGTCGCCCTGTGAGGTTTTTTTATTTCGGGGCTGATGCCAAGGGTTTGGCATCAGGCCGTGACAGCGCCGCCCACTCTATGCGGCGGCCGGGAGTACGGTATGGCGTTATTGCAGGAGCAATTGTCGATGCGGTCAATTATTGTTGGCAGTTGCAGTCTTAAAACCGGTTATTTTTTGCCGGCAAGTTCGGCTAAACGGCGTAATCTTTTCGCCAGTTCAGGGTCGGCATTTTGGGCTGCAGCCAATAAATAAGCGCCGGCTTGTTCGGAAATTTGCCGGTTGGCTGGGGCTTCAGTATTGTTTTGGCTACTTTGATAACGAATATCGCTGTTAGGGCTGATTTCGATATCTAAACCGGCTAAATCAGGCGAGATTTTTTGCCGGAAATTGTCTAGAATAGCGCCTCTTTGCATCTTGATACGGGTCGCCCAGGCCGCTGATGTGCACAAAATCAGCACTCTGCCACTTTCAATGCGGCTGACCTTGCAGAAAAACGGTTTTTCCAGTTGCAGGAATTGGATTAATTCGGTATTAAGTTGACGCACTATGTCCGTCTGCGAAGACGTTTGCAACATTGTGTTCTGTTGCAACAACGTAGCGACGTCGACAGGTTTGCGTGAATAGCGGGCCATAACGAACAAAAACCAGAAACTGAGGTCCCATGAGTCTACCAGTTTTTTACCGCGAGCAACATCGCGCCCTAAACTTTGGTGCCACACCAAAGCAGTGGGTTGTCACTGCGGTATTATTATTCTGTATCGCCACTGGTGTGGGTGCTGCTGCGGGTCGTCTCTGGTCTGACGCTGGTGCAGACTTGCGCTCTGTGGTGGCTGAACCCAAAGTAGATGCAGCAGAAGTTGCGCAAATCCGTCAGCGTGCAGAACATCAAATTGCTGCTTTAACGGCAAAAGTGGCGTCTTTGCAGGCGCAGGTGAACAGACTCAATATGGTTGGGGAGCGTTTAATAGATGCCGCCAACTTGTCAGTGGAAGAGTTTAACCTGCATCAGGCACCTCCTATGGGTGGTCCGGCGCA
>NZ_JAVBXS010000077.1 GCF_030824435.1 Rheinheimera sp. | reverse complement strand
GTGAAGACACCCTGTTGATTTGAAATTATTATTGATAGCTTCTCCCCGTTTGCTATACCGGCCTCTCTCTGAGACGCCGGTTTTTCTTTTTTAGGGAAGAAAAAATGAAATCTGAAAATACAACAAAGTGACAGAGTTTTAAGTCTTGTAGTGCAGAGCGGCGATAACACCAAGGCCATCGCCAAATCTGTTACTCAAATTATTCAGCACCTTGTAACGCATCGCTGTCACGACTGTACCACTCATCCAGCACCTGCTCTAACTCAGTTAAACCTTGTTTACTCAGCGAACTGAAGGTATGCACTGTGATATCGCCCATAAAAGCTAATGAAGCTTCACGGACTTCCAATAAAGTTTTTTTACGGGGACCAGGGCTTAATTTGTCAGCTTTTGTCAGCAGTAATAACACTGATAACTGACTTTCTACCGCCCAATGAATCAACTGTTGATCCAAATCTTTTAACGGATGGCGGATATCCATCAATACCACCAGACCTTTCAGGCTCTGGCGTTTCATTAAATATTCACCAAGCGACTTTTGCCATTTTTCTTTGACCGCTAACGGCACTTTGGCAAAACCATAACCAGGTAAATCGATCAGCCGTTTTTCATCAGCCAGACGGAAAGTGTTGATCAACTGAGTACGACCCGGTGTTTTACTGGTACGGGCTAACCCATTTTGTCTGGTCAGTGTATTCAAAGCACTGGACTTACCTGCATTTGACCGGCCAGCAAAGGCAACTTCAATGCCGGTATCTGGCGGCAGGGCAGTAATATCCGGGGCGCTGGTTAAAAAACTGGTCTGCTGATAATTAAATTTTGCTTTGTACACAACTTACTCCGACATCAAATTTGGCTATAGTGTAGCGGATCTGATTGATCTGAAGAAGCATTAGCCGCATGAATGGGATTTTATCTGGCTTAGATTCGTGTAAAATAGACATAATTATTAGGGTTATTATTTTTTCTTCCTGCTTTTTAAGCAGGTTCACGCTGAACAGAGACGGATAAACATGAAAAAATTCGCACTTCCAGTCATGCTTTTTTTAGGGTTGGCCGGTCAGGCTGTTGCCGCTGAAACAACTACACCAGTAGGTAATGCAGAAGCAGGTAAAGCTAAAGCTGCTACCTGTGCAGCTTGCCATGGTCCCGATGGTAACAGCCCTACCGACATGTATCCAAAAATTGCGGGTCAACATGCCGGTTATATTTATAAACAATTAAAAGAATTTAAGCTTGGCATGACCAGCGGTGGTAAAGAAGGCCGTAGCAATGCTGTCATGGGTGGTATGGTTGCAGCCTTGTCTGATCAAGATATGTTGGATCTGGCAGCATTTTACGCCAGCCAAACGATGAAATCAGGCACAACTCCGGAAGATGTGGTGGAAGCAGGTCAGAAATTATTCCGTGCCGGTGACATGAACCGAGGTATCGCAGCTTGTATAGCTTGTCATGGTCCACGTGGTGTTGGTCACAGCCTGGCAAATTTCCCGAAAATTTCATTCCAGCACGCAGCTTATATTAAAACACAGCTTGAAGCCTTCCGTGCCGGCACCCGAGCCAACGATATGAATGGTATGATGCGTGACGTTGCGAAAAAATTAACTGATGAAGACATCGAAATCATGTCTAAATACCTCGGTGGTTTGCATTAATTTGCAGCTAGTCTAAAAAAGCCGGTGTCAGTCACCGGCTTTTTTATTGTCTGATAGGTCGCCAGTTCATGATTTACCTAACGCTAATGTGAGATATATCTCACACAGCTCGTGCGATAAAAGCTTAAAATAACTTCCGAATATCGCAAACTCGTCTGATTAATTATGCTAACTATCTGATTTAATTTGACTGTTGAAATTAGTTCACTTTTTTTATGATTTTTTTTTGATCACAGTATTGCCATTCCGCTGAATCAGAGTAAATTAAACCCCGTTACAGATTGTAACAACTCAACAAAACGGACAATGTGCACGGACAGCAATAGTGCTAGCTACATTAAAAAAGCATCATTACTGATGCAGCGTTTTTAACGCGATCCATGGAAGATTAAAAAAGTATTAGGACGATCGCGAATAATTATTTAAATAGGGAAATGACCTAACAATATAGGGAAACTGTCCAGACAGGGTGTCTCACGTAAGTCAGGACGATATGAAAAAATTCAGCACCTTTGAGTGCAACGCTTGAACGGCAGTAGGCAATCCTTACTGCCGTTTTGTTTTTTTGTCTTGTTAAACTAATAAGCTGCACTTGTTAATTGCGCTGCTTTCATCGGCGAGAAACAGTTGCCGCATCACCCAAATCACCATTTAAACCAACACCACAGTAAAATACTTAGGCAGCTGCTGCAAAAACTGGTTAAAATACGCGCCCTTTTCTACAGGTAGACATTATGACTCGCAAAAAAAAATCACGGACTTCAGGCCAGATTGGTCTTAGGCATAAACCGGCTGCTGAAGCCCGCCAGGAACGTGACCGTCCTGTAGAAACCAAGAAAAAAGGTGCAGGTTTAAAATCCGGCAGCCGTAATGCCGCAGTGCAGGCAGATAAAACTGAATCGAGCGGTAACAAAAACAAAGACCCACGTATTGGCAGTAAAAAACCAATTCCATTGGTTGTGACTGTAGCCGAGCAAAAACTGGTTGCGCCTGCCACTCAGCCAAAAGCCACACTGGCGAAAGCTAAACCGGTCGAAATCGCTCCTGAAGTTGAACTGACGCAGATTGAACAGGACGAGCATCTGGCTACCTTGCTGGAGCGCACTGAACAAGGTGAGATCCTGACAGGGAAAGACGCCAAGTACTTTAATGCCAAAACAGCCCGTCATGCCGAGTTGTTAACTTTGTTAGGTTTAGATCTGGACGAAGAAGAAGTAGAAGAAGACGATTTAGATCCACTGAGTAAACTGGAACAGACCGACTGGCGTAAAGACCTGCTCGGAGAATAACAACAGGTGAATGTGATGTGGATGACGTTGTTAGTTGTCGGTTTGTTGATTATCGCTGGTCTGGCCTTTTATCTGGGCAAACTGCTGTTTCAGTTAAAAGCACAACAACAAAAACAACAACAAGCGCTGGAAGCTCATCAGCAAAAGCAGGCGGAACGGCAACAATATTTGCTCGACAGTATTGTGTTGATTGGCAAAGCCACATTGGAACAACAATGTGAGCCATCAGAAGCAGCTCTGCGCATCTGGGTGTTGCTGGAAAACATGCAACCCGAACTGGCACAAGCCTGCAGGTGGCCGGCTTTGTTTGAAATGTATGATCTGATTAAAGATATGCCGACCCATGATGCCCGCAAGGCACTGGAAAAAAAGGAATTACGCCGGCAGGATCATCTGCGTCAGCAAAAAGAAATTGAGCTCAAAGTGGCCATAGAAAAAGATATCAAAGGCTTGCTGGAAATGCTCCAGCAGCGGCATTAACAGGCAGGTTCATTTTTGCCAACTGTCGCCACTAATGGCGTGATCGCAGACATCAAACCGGTCAACCAACACAAATAATAAAGCCGGCTGAATGCCGGCTTTATTATTTGTCAGTGCTCTTTAGGTGAACCCGCTGCTCAACAACCAAGCAGCCGGTATCTGCCTCAGCAACCTCTATTGTTTGTACACTACACCTGCTTTCATCACAAAATTCACTTTGCCCATCAGCTTGATATCCGTCAGCGGGTCACCCGGCACGGCAATAATATCGGCAATTTTGCCCACTTTAAGACTGCCCAAAGTCTGCTCCACCCCCAATAAACGGGCGCCTTCAATAGTGGCACTTTGAATAGCAGCCATAGCAGGCATACCGGCTTCAGTCATAAAGACAAATTCCTGCCAGTTATCACCATGCATGCCAACACCAGCATCAGTGCCAAAGGCAATTTTGACGCCGGCTTTATAAGCCCGGGCAAATGTCTGTTGGATCAGCGGTCCTATAGCGGCAGCTTTTAAACGCACCATCTCCGGAAAAAACCCCGGCACTTTGGCTTTTTCCGCCACATATTTACCGGCGCTGATGGTTGGCACAAAATAAGTACCATGTTGTTTCATCAACTTCATGGTGTTGTCGTCCATAAAGGTACCGTGTTCAATAGAAGTCACACCGGCTTTGATGGCGCGTTCCATCCCTTCTTTGCCATGCGCGTGCACAGCCACAGTAAAACCGTAATCTTTGGCGGTATCGACAATAGCTTTGAGCTCATCATCTTTAAACTGTGCATTCATGCCACTTTTGGCCACACTGAGCACACCACCAGTTGCGGTAATTTTAATTAAATCAGCGCCTTCTTTATAACGCTGCCGCACTGCCTTACGGGCATCATCCACACCATTAATGACCCCATCAGCCGGCGTTGGGTCGCCCATACGCTGATATGACACACCATTGGTTGGGTCAGCATGACCGCCTGTAGTGGCAATAGATTTACCGGCAGTAAAAATACGTGGGCCTTGAGTAAAGCCTGCATCAATGGCTTTACGCAGCGCAGTACTGATATGGTGGCTGTCGCCCAGCTCCCGCACTGTGGTAAAACCGGCCAACAAGGTTTTTTCCGCATAAGTTGCTCCGCGCAGCGCAACATCAGCTTCATTCATGGTAAAGCCTTCGCTGTAGGCTGTCGGACTGCTCTGATAAGAAAAGTGGGTATGCATATCCATCAGGCCAGGCATCACAAAGTGATTTTTCAGATCAATCAATACATCACCAGAGGCCGGAGTGCGAAAACCCGCTTCAATACCACTGATTTTGTCACCCTCCACCACCAGCGTTTGGTTTTTTAAAACTTCTGAACCTTCGGCTGTAATAACGGCACCTGCATGAATTAAAGTGGCAGCTGATGCCATAGCTGGCATCAACAAAACACTGCAAATAAGACTGTATGTTGTTTTCATCAATGTTCCCGGATAGTGATCAGCATCCTGTGCTGACTTATTGTTTTAGCAATCTGTGTTTATGTTGTGTTGGATCAAAGCCTACTAAATCACAGCAGCTATGATGTCGCCAGCACCACAGAAGCGAATGCGATATGAACACGATGATTTGGGATGAAGCTCTGGTACAAAAATATAATGTGAAAGGGCCAAGGTACACCTCTTACCCAACAGCACTGTTGCTGCGAAGTGGTTATAGCAGCACAAAAGCGCTGCAGGCGCTGCGTCATAGCGGCCCCAATTTAAGTCTGTATCTGCATCTGCCTTTTTGCCGGCAACTTTGTTATTACTGTGGTTGTAATAAGGTGATCAGCCGTGATCAAAGCAAAGCCGACCGTTATCTGCGTTATTTACAACAAGAAATGGCGTTTTATCAACAAGCCACTGCCCACCAGCAGGTCACACAACTGCATCTTGGCGGCGGCACCCCCACTTTTCTTAATGAAGCGCAACTGCGCCTGATGATGCAGAGCTTGCGTCAGCATTTTCACTTCAGCACCGACGCTGTGCTTAGTATTGAAATTGACCCGCGCAGCTGTGATTTAAAAAAACTGGCACTTTTACGTGAACTTGGTTTTAGCAGAGTCAGTTTTGGCGTGCAGGATTTTGATGCCAAAGTGCAACAGGCGATCAACCGTGAACAGAGTTTTGCACTGGTACAGGAGCTGGTATTGGGGGCCAAAATTCTCGGTTACAACTCTATTAATCTGGATTTAGTGTACGGCCTGCCATTTCAGCAAGCTGAAACTTTTGCCAGCACCCTTGCACAGGTAGTGACCCTCAATCCGGAGCGTATTTCGCTGTTTAGTTACGCCCATTTACCTGACCGTTTTGCATCACAACGTAAAATTCCGTCCGAAGCTTTGCCGGATGGCCGCGAAAAACTGGCGTTGCTGGCGCTGTCAGTCGAAAAACTACAACAGGCCGGTTATCTGGCCATAGGTATGGACCATTTTGCCAAGGCTGATGACAGTCTGGCCATAGCGCAGCAACAAGGGGTGTTACAACGTAATTTTCAGGGATACACCACAGACAACGCCGACGCTTTGCTTGGTTTGGGTGTGTCAGCCATCAGCCAGGTTGGCCGCGAAATCTGGCAACAACAAAAAGATTTAAATCAGTATTACCGCGACCTTGATGACAAGGGCAACAGCATTGATAAAGGCATGAGTCTGAGTGAGGACGACTTAATCCGCGCCGACCTGATAGCCAGCCTGATGTGCAATTTCCGCCTCGACACCATGGCTTTTGCTGCTAAATGGCAGCTGGATTTTCCGGTTTATTTTCAGCATAGCCTGCAACAACTGGCTGAATGTGAAAAAGACCAACTGGTGCGCTGGCAAGGCGATGTGCTGGAGGTGAGCGATAGCGGCAGACCCTGGGTACGGGTGATAGCGGCCTGTTTTGATGCTTATCTGCTGTCTGGCACTGAACGTTATTCAAAAGTGATTTAACCTCTTTACAGCTCAGCCAGCCCCAGACTGAACTGATAACTGCCGCTGTGCAGCACCAGATGGTTTTGACCCGCTATTTTTGCCGGCTGCGCCTGTTCGGCCAGCTGGTAAAACGGCGCTCGGCCTAACTTAGCACTTAGCCCTCTGGGTAATTGCAGATAAGGCAATAACAAGCTGGAGCCGGGTTCAGGCTGCAACAACACCGGATATTCTGTACTCACCAGATATTGATAACCCAGATTGTCAGTCAGTTGCAGCTGCTGCTGGCCATCAGCCTGCTGCCAGCACCAGTCGACTATCACAAAAGGGGCGTCCACCACCTGGATCCGCACTTCTTCTACAGGTGTTGTCAGCAGGTAATCGCCGTTTTTACGTTGTAATACCGAAGCAAACAACCGGACCAGTTCGGTACGGCCTATCGGGCTATGTTGATACATCCATTGGCCGTCCCGTGTTATCTCAATAGGAATATCACCACAAAAGGGCGGATGCCATTGTTCCAGCGGCGCCTGGCGGCCGGCTTTCAGCTGTTGTTGCAATCTGGCCAAGTCCACTCAACACTCCTTAATTTAACTGCTTCACCTGATGTTCATGCGGTAACTTTAGACTGCTGCAGACGCAAAAATACAATTTCACGTTATGATATTTGAGTTTAGATCAATGGCATAGCTGTCAGTGTTCTGTCTTTTCGCTTTATCCAGAAGGAGTTTTTATTTGTTAGACCAAATTCTCACTTACCTCAGCAAGAACCAGGAGTTTCTGCTGACCTCTGCTTTTAATTTGTTGATTGCAATTGTAATTTTTTATATTGGCCGCTGGCTGGCTTTGGGTGCAGCGCGATTGGTCAGTAAAGCTTTGTTGCTGCGTAAAGTAGACAGGGCCGTAGTTTCGTTTTTATCCAGTATTGTGTATGCCGGCGCTTTAATTGCCGTGGCGTTAATTGCCTTATCCCATCTGGGTATTCAAACCACCTCATTTATTGCCATTTTAGGCGCCGCAGGTTTAGCAGTTGCGCTGGCTTTACAGGGGTCTTTGTCAAACTTTGCTTCGGGTGTGCTGATTATTATATTCCGGCCTTTTAAAGCCGGTGATATGGTGGATGTGGCTGGGATCAGCGGAGTGGTAGAGCGTATAGATATTTTCCAGACCATTTTTAAAACCGGTGATAACAAAAAAATTATTGTGCCCAACTCCCAAATTACCGGTGGCGCCATTATTAATTATTCGGCCGAAGCGCGTCGTCGTATTGATTTGGTGATTGGTATCAGTTACGACTCGGATCTGCGTCTGGCCAAACAAATTCTTACTGATATTCTGGCCGCGGACAAACGTATCCTGCAGGATCCGGCGCCTGTGGTGGCTGTTAATGCGCTGGCTGATTCCGCAGTGCAGCTGGTGGTACGCCCCTGGGTGCAGGCCGAAAATTATTGGCCTGTGTACTGGGATGCGTTAGAAAAAATCAAACTGACCTTTGATGAACAAGGTATTGAGATCCCCTTTCCGCATATGAGTTTACAAATGAAAAAAGAGGTTAAGGAATGACAATAACAGCAAAAATCTCAGTTGCAGCTTTGCTGCTGACAAGCACTATCAGCTGGGCTGAAGAAACAGCAAAAGTCTGGACCACCCAGGCCGAGCTAGGCGCCATTATGACGTCGGGCAATACTAAAGGTACTTCAGTCACCGGCAAAATTGACAGCAAACAAGAACTGACCCAGTGGAGCAATGAATACAGTCTGGGCGGTTATTTTAAAGAAGACGAAATAACAGATGCCGATGGCAATAAACAAACTGAAAAATCGGCTGAACGTTTTTTTGTGTCAGCCAAAGGCGGCTACAAACTGGATGATGATTTTGCCAAGTTGTACGTTCTGGGCTCTTACACAGATGACAGCTTTGGTGCTTATCAAAAATACAGTCTGGTGTCCGTAGGTTATGGTGACCGCCTGTATCAGGACGACAACAAAACGCTGGATGCTGAAATTGGTCCGGGCTATTTTTCCGGCCGCACCGCAGATGAACGTACTGAAAATGGCTTGATGGTACGTACCGCCGCCAGTTTTAACTGGGCTTTTTCCGGCACGGCTGCATTTAAACAAACCCTGAGTGTTGAACATGGTGAAGAGAACACCAGAACAGCAGCAGAATCGTCGATCAGCGCCAGTCTGATTGGCAAAATGCAGATGAAAGCCGCATTTTTAGTACAAAACGACAGTGATGTGCCTCTGGGTAAGAAAAAAACCGATACCCAGACCTCTCTGACTTTTGTTTATGCTTTTTAATTCTGATACAGGAATGGCTAAGGCCATTCCTGATTTGCTGATTTTATTGGTCATTCCAAGGCTGTGAACTACGCTTAACAACAAAATTACACCCATTTTGTTTCAACACTTGCTGTTGCCAACCACGCCTTTTTCACAAAAAAAACAAAAGGCCGGTGAAAGCAGTAGCTGTGAAATCAGGCATCAGGAAGATGTGGCATAACAGCGCAGATCCGACTCAACAACACGATTTATATCCTCAACTGGCAATAGCAGCTTTTATACTGCTGGCTTTGGGCTGGCTGTTGGATCTGGATCTATGGTTATTGTCCGGTACCATGGCTGTTGAACAGGCACAACAACTGCATCTGGTCAACGGCTGGTTGTTATTCCTGCTCTGTATCTCATTGTTGGGCTGGCTGTTGTGGCAACGCCTTTATCATGCCCAACGTGCCGATTTAGCCAGTCAACATTTTCACACTACCTTTTCACAGTCGGCCGTTGGTATGGCTCATGTGTCATTAACTGGCCACTTTATACTGCTTAATCAACGATTTGCCGACATGCTGCAGTACCAACCTGAAGAACTGGCCGGTTGTAGTTTTCATGATATTACCCACCCGGATGATCTGGCGGACGACCTGACCCAACTGTCGGCATTAAACCGCGGCGCTATTGAACACTACGAGCTGGAAAAACGTTACCGTCGTTCTGATGGGGTGTATTTCTGGGCCAACCTGTCGGTGTCTATGCACAGAGCTGCCAAAGCTGAACAGAGTTATTATGTTGCTGTCATTGAAGACATAGACGCCAAAAAACAGGCGATGCTGGCATTACAGTCCAGTATGGCGCAGGTGCAGCTGCTGCTTGATGCCACAGGCGATGCCATTATTGGTATCAACCGCAGCGCCGACATTACTTTTGTGAATCAGGCGGCACTGTTACAGCTGGGTTATCAGCACACTGAACCATTACTTGGCATGCCAATGTTGACGGTGATTGCCAAACACAAAGCTGCTTTGACGGTATGGCGTGATATCACCACTTTGCTGGAAAAACCACAAAACCAAAGTGGCGAAGCGGATTTATTGCTCAGTACCAGCGGTGAGGTGATCCCTTGTGCTTACCGCGCCATTCCGGTGCCGGCGTCAGGCGATGGTACTGTACTGGTGTTGTGTTTTCAGAATATCCGTGAAAAACGTAAGCAGCTGTCGAAACAACATGCACAAAGCCATTTATTACATCGTTTACTGGAAAATGTTCCGGTTTCCCAACTGCTGACCGAACTGGTGAATTTTGTAGAACAACAACAGCCCGGCCTGCGCTGCTCCATTTTGCTGGCAGACTTACAACACCAATGTTTAAGGGTCGCAGCCGGACCCAGTCTGCCCGCTGAATATAATGCCAGGGTCGATGGACTGCCTATCCGTTATGGCAACGGCAGTTGTGGTACCGCAGCAGCCACGGGGCAACCAGTGATAGTCACTGATGTTGCAAACGATCTGTTGTGGCAACAATTCCGCGAACTGACAGCCCCTTATGACTGGTTAGGCGGCTGTTGGTCCACACCCTTTTTTAACAGCCAGAAAACGCTGTTGGGCACCTTTGCCATTTATGTTGCCGAACAAAGAGCACCTAACCCGGAAGAACAGGATTTGATCCAGTTTACCGTCAGTCTGGCCGCCTTTTTAATTGAGCGCAGTGATGCCAAAGCCATGCTGGACCTGTTATCAAAAGCAGTGGAGCAAAGCCCTGTTGCAGTGGTGATTTGTGACCCGGATGGTATTGTCAGTTACCTGAATCAGAAGTTTGAACCTTTAACTGGTGTACCTGATGCAAAAATGCTGGGCGCTGCATTACCAACAATGTACCCGCTTGAATTGCAAGATGAAATTCGTGAAGCTATGGCCGAAATTAAAGCAGGGCAACAGCTGGTGCGTGGTCAGTGTCAATTGCAAAGACCAGATGGCAGCAGCTACTGGCAAGCTTATTCATTACGCAGAATTCTCGATAGCACAGCAAAGTTAAGCCACATTCTGCTGGAAATTGAAGATATCAGCCGGCAGAAACAAGCAGAACAACATTGGCAGGACAGTGAACTGCGGTTTCGTACTTTATTGGACAATACGCCGGAAATTGCCGTACAGGGTTATGAAGCGGATGGCACTACTTTTTATTGGAATAAAGCCAGCGAACGTATTTATGGTTACAACAAAGATGAAGCCATTGGCCAAAACCTGCTGCAGTTAATTATTCCACCTGCAATGCACCATGATGTGCGGCAGGCGATGCAACAGATGGCAGCAACGGGCGAACCTATTCCTTCGTCTGAATTGTTGTTACAACACAAAAATGGCAGTCTGGTGCCGGTTTATTCCGGCCATGCAGTGGTGAAATTGCGGGACCAGGCCGCCCAGATTTTTTGTATGGATTTAGATTTAACTGAACGTAAACAACAAGATGAAAAACTAAGGTTGTCAGCGGCTGTTTTTAACAGCAGTCGTGAAGGCATTTTGATCACCGACACGCACAAACGTATTATTTCGGTCAATCCGGCGCTGCAGCTGTTGTTTGGTTATAACGAAGCAGAGCTGATAGGCCAGACCCCCAACATTTTCCGCTCCGGCCGTCATCCGGCTGAGTTTTATCAACAAATGTGGCAAATGCTGCAGCAGCAGAATTATTGGCAAGGGGAAATTCTGAACAAACGCAAAGATGGTGAGTTATTGCAGTTGCAGCTCAGTATCAGCGCAGTCTTTGATGAGCAGCAGCAGATCAGCCATTATGCCGCCATATTCACCGATCTGTCACAAATCCGTGCCACTGAAGCGGAAATGGCCTTTTTAGCCGATCACGATGAACTCACTCATTTACCCAACCGGCATTTATTCCTGCAACTGCTGGAACAACATATAAAAACAGCCAGAGCTGAACAACAAAGTTGCGCCGTGTTGGTTCTGGATTTGGACCACTTTAAACACGTCAACGACAGTTATGGCCACCGTCTTGGCGACGAATTGCTGCTACAGGTGGCCCGCAGGTTAAAACAACATTGCCGGCCCGCCGATTTATTGGCCCGGCTTGGTGGCGATGAATTTGCCCTGTTATTGCCACAACTGACAGCGCCGGAAGAGGCAGCCTGGATGGCAGAACAAATTATTCAAACGATGAATCAGCCCTGGCTGCTGGATGGTCAGTTTGAAGTGACACTGGGCACCAGCATTGGCATTTGTTTGTTTCCGGCACATGCAGACAATACAGCTGCCCTGATACAAGGCGCCGACTCAGCTTTGTATAAAGCCAAAGCAGCAGGGCGCAGCACCTTTACTTTTTATGCCGATGAATTTACCCAGGCGGCACGGGACAGACTAACGATGGAAGCAAATCTACGCAAAGCCATCCGGCTTGGCCATCTGCAGGTGTATTACCAGCCGCAGCTGGACATCCGCACCGGGCACATTATTGGTGCTGAAGCTTTGGTACGTTGGTTTGACCCGCAACAAGGCATGATCCCACCATCCCGTTTTATTCCGGTGGCAGAAAGTTGTGGTTTAATCAACGAAATTGGCAGTTTTGTGTTAAAACAAAGTTGCGCTCAGGGCCAAAGTTGGCGCCAACAAGGGCTGAACAATCTGACGCTGGCAGTGAATGTGTCACCCAGTCAGTTTAAACGTTTTGATATGAAAGCGCTGGTGCGAGAAACCCTGAACAGCACGGGTTTTCCGGCCGACGCGCTGGAGCTGGAACTCACCGAAAGTGCTTTGATGGAAAACGAAGAAGCAGTGATAGATACACTCAATCAGCTGCGTGGCCTGGGGATCCGGCTGGCCATTGACGATTTTGGTACCGGCTATTCGTCATTGGCTTATTTAAAACGTTTTCCGCTGGATGTATTAAAAATCGACAAGAAGTTTATTGATGATATTCCGGCCAGCAAAGACGATATGGCTATAGCAACCGCCATTATTGGTATTGCCCATACTCTGGGTTTTAAAGTACTGGCCGAAGGTGTGGAAACCACAACTCAGTTGGAATTTTTACGCCAGCAGCACTGTGACCATTATCAGGGTTACCTGTGCAGCCCGCCGATCAGTGCAGAAAAATTTGAATTGCTGCTGCGCCAACAAATGCCCCAGAGCAACAACAGCAACAACTACGTCAGCAGCTAAACTGCCGGCAACATACCAATAACCCCATTAAACCTCAGCCTGTTAAGGCCGGTCTGTTAAACCGGCAATACCAGGGTGCTCCAGCCGGAACCTGCTTGTTTTTGCACTTTAATCTGCACCGGAATACGTTCTTTTAACGCTTCAACATGGCTGATCACACCTATCATTTTGCCGCTGCTTTGCAGGCTATCCAGCGCCGCCAACGCAGTTTCCAGTGTGTCTGGGTCTAAAGTGCCAAAACCTTCATCCAGAAATAACGATTCAATACGGGTTTTATGGCTGACCAAATCTGACAAAGCCAAAGCCAAGGCCAGACTCACCAGAAAACTTTCACCACCGGACAAAGTTTTAGTGTCACGCACCACATCGGCTTGCCAGCTGTCCTGCACCTGCAATTCCAGCTCGCTGTCGGCTTTGCGGCACAGCTGATAACGGCTGTGTAATTTATCCAGCTGGCGATTGGCCAATACAATCAGCTGCTGCAATGTCAGGCCTTGAGCAAAACGGCGGTATTTGGCGCCGTCCGCCGAGCCAATCAGGCTGTTCAGTTTTTGCCAGTCCTGATAAATGGCTTGTTGTTGTTGCAGCTGCTGATATAAAGCCTGCTGCTGTTGCTCCAGCTGTTGTTGTTGTTTTTGTTGTTGGCGGATTTCACCCAACTGCTCACTCAGTTGTTGCTGCTGTTGCTGCAACTGTTGTTGTTGCAATTCCAGCTCAGCGAGCTCTGGCAACACTTCAGGTTTAGCGGCAGCTAACTGTGCCAGCAACTCAGTGGCCTGCTGCAACAAGGCCTGGGCTGAGGTTTGTGCGTCTTGTAATTGTTGTTTTTGTTGTTGTAACAACAACAGCTGCGCATCGCTCAGCTGTGCAGTAATAAAAGCAATTTCAGTGGCAAAAGGGCTGGCCGCCAGCGCTTGTTGCCATTGTTGTTGCAAAGCAGCAAGCTGTGCTGTCTGTTGCTGTTGTTGCATCAACAAACTCTGTTGCTGACCTTCCAGCTGTGCCAGCTGTTGTTGTTGCTGTTGCCACAAGCTGCTGTGTTGTTGCAGTAACAGCTGCAGTTCGTCTGCCGTTTTATCACTAAAAGGCACAGCCTCGGGTTCTGGCTGCTGACCTGAAAACAGCCGCGGCTGTTGGGTGTCGCCAGTGTCAATCAAATTGCTTAGGCTGAGACTGGCGGCAATAACATTTTGCCAGTGGCTAAAATCAGCCTGCGCCTGAGTTAACAAAGGGCTTAACTGCAACAATTGTTGTTGTAGTTGCTGTAAGTGCTGCTCTTGCTGTTGCCACAGTTGCAGCTGCTGTTGCCAATACAACTGCCTTTCCTGCAATTGTGCCAGCCACAAAACGCTGTTATCTGCAGTGATGACCGCATCACCCAACTGCTGCAATTCGTTGCCAAGTGCCAATAACTGCGCCTGCAGCTGCTGTTGCAGTTGCTGCTGCGTTTCGTCGTTATGTTTAAGTTCTTTTTGCAGTTGTTGATACAGCTGCCGGTCCAGCGCCAGCTGCTGAGCCAGCTGCTGCACATCATGGGCGGCTTGTTGCAGCTGCTGTTGCGCCTGCAATAACTGCTGCTGGTTATGCTGATAAGCCAACAGCTGCCGCTGAATTTGTTGTAACTCATTGCCAAGCTGCTGTTGCCGCGCTTCCAGTTCAGCCGGGTTTTGGCTGGCCGCCGTTTGCAGCAGTAGTGCTTTTAGCTCAGACGGCAATAATGCAGCCTGTAATTGTTGCTGAATTTTGTCCTGTTGTTGCTCTAGCTCTTGTTGTTGCTGCAAAGCACCCGCCAGCTCGGTTTGTAATTTGGTATGTTGCTGCTGCGCCGCTGTGCCTTGTTGTAAATATTGCTCCAATAACTGTTTGGCAGCGAGCAAGGCTTGCTCGGCCGCGCCCGGTGTTAACTGCTGATAAGCCACAATAGCTGGATGCTCGGCACTGCCACAAAGCGGGCAAGCTTCACCTGGCTGCAACTGACTACGAAGCGCCGACAATTCGGTAATTTTCAGTTGTTGCTGAAAAATGAGCTCTTTGTCTTTCACCACAGCTTCTTGTTGTTTATAAGCCTGACGCAGTTGTAACACCTGCTGTGCCAGCTGTTGCTCCAGTAAACTTTGTTGCTGGCCTTGTTGTTGTAACTGCTGCTGTTTTGTTTGTAACTGACCGAGCTGAGCCAGCTGCTGCATGCATTCTGCCAGCATAAATTGTTGGCTCTGCAGCTGTTGTTGCTGTTGTTGTAAAACACCAATATCCAGCTGTTGCTGCGCCGACTGCAGTTGTTGCAGCTTCTGCTCTGCGCTGCTGAGCGCTGTGGCAAAGGTCTGTTCCTGCTGCTTTTTCTGCTGACCAGCCAACGACAACTGCTGTAAATCCTGGTTTAACTTCAGCGCTTGCTGCTGCAACAGCACCAGCTGTTGCTGGCGCTGCTCTGCCTGCAACCAGGCCGGTTTAAAAGCCGCCAGCAATTCAGCCAAAAAGGCAGCTGTTGCTCTGCCACCCAGCTGTTGTTGCAGTTGCTGTATATGTTGTTCTGTTTGTTGCTGACTTTGCGAAAGCACCAGCAAGCGCGCTTTGCTGTATTGGCCAATCAGCTTTGTGTTTTGTTGTTGGCCGTCAGCCAGCGGCTGATATTGTTGCTGCCACTGCGTCAGCGCCACTTCAGCCTGCTGTTGTTGATTTCTTGCATTCAGCAGCGCCTGATATAGCGGCTGTAACCTGGCAAGTTCGGGGTAAGTTTCCAGTTTGGCCAACCCAACTTTGGCTTGATCCATCTCAGTCTGAGCTTGTTGTAGTTTTTGGCTGGCCTGTTGCTGCTGCGCCAATGCGCTTTGTTGCTGTTGCCACCAGTTTAATTTTGGCAACAACGCCTGTTGCTGTTGTTGCAAGTCTGCCTGAGTCTGGTTTAGTTGTTGCTCTGCAGCTTGCAGTGCCAACAACTCGTCAGCGCTCAGCAGCTGCATACCTTGTAATTGGGCCTGAGTTAACTTTTGTTCGGTTTCCAGCTCACGGCAACTCTGAAACACCTGCATCGACAACTGGCCATAAATTTCGGTGCCGGTCAGCTCTTCCAACAGCTCAGCCCTCTCATTGGCGCTGGCATTTAAAAAAGCGGCAAAGTTGCCTTGAGACAACAACATAGAACGGGTAAAACGATCAAAATCCAGCCCGGTCAGCTGTTCTGTCAGTTTGAGTTTTTCCGAACTTTTGTCGGTTAAAATCTGGCCATCCAGCGTGGCCAGTTCTACTTTGGCGGCCTGTAAATTGCCATCCACAGCACCACGGGAGCGACGTTGGCTCCAGAAGGCGCGGTAACTCTGGCCACGCACCGAAAACTCCACTTCAGCCAGACATTCGGCACTGTGGCGGCTCATCAGCTCATTGCTGTTTGGGCTCAGCGACTTCAGCCTGGGCGTCTGGTGATAAAGCGCCAGACAAATAGCGTCCAGCAACGTGCTTTTACCTGCCCCTGTTGGCCCGGTAATGGCAAATAAATTCGAGCTGGCAAAAGCCGGATCGCGAAAATCAATTTTCCATTCACCACGCAGTGAATTGAGGTTGAGTAGCCGCAGCGACAGAATTTTCATTAAGGCGCCTCTGTGGTGTTTGTGGCGGTTTCTGCCGGCTGTTGTAATTGCTCCAACGCAAGCTGATGCAGCTGGCTTAACCGCGCAGTCAGCTCGTCGCTGAGCGTTTCAGCAGTCAAACGGGCACTAAATACATCAGCGGGCGTCAGTTCCAGCAACGAAGGTTCGGCCTGTAACAGCACATTATTGCTGCTGCGTTTTTCCCGGCGCAGTTTCAGAAGCTCTACCGGCAAATCGGCCAGCTGTTGTTGTAATTGCAGCTGAATATCCGACAACAAAGCGTCTTCCCCTGTCAGCACCAGCTCCAGCCATAATTTTTGTCCTGCGGCTAACTGCGCCAAAGCCGGACTGAGTTTGCTGCTTAACGAAGCGAAGTCAGATTTCAGACTGAGCAGCGGCTGAAAACAAGGCGCTGCGATGCTGCTAACAAGAGGCTCGTTTTGGCCTTGATGAAATTCCACCAGCAGCAGTTGTTTTTGCTGGCTGGCTTCATCAAAACTTAATGGGATTGGCGAGCCGCAATAACGGATAAAGTCTGAACCCGCGACTTTTTGTGCCTGATGAATATGACCTAAAGCAATATAAGCAAAAGGTGGCAAAGCGCTGGCTGGTAAAGCCTCCAGCGTGCCGATATAAATTTCCCGAACCGACTCAGTGCTGCTGGCGCCAACTGTTGTCAGATGGCCGGTGGCAAGCAGCGGCAACTCTTTATTGCCAAGCGCGACGGCAAGTTCAGCTGCCGCCTGATACAACTCCTGATAAAAACTGCCAATTTGTTGTTGCAGCTGGCTGCTTTTATCAGCCGCACTTTGGCCGGACTGGCTTTTGCCATCCTCTCTTTGTGATAAATCACGTGGCCGTAAAAAAGGCACTGCAGCAAGCACGGCGCCAATGTCGCCATTTTTGCGTTTCAGCGGAATAAGATGTTGTTGAATATCGGTCTGATAACCAGGTATCACAAAGGTGTGCAGGCATTTCAGTAAAGTGGCGCTTTCCTGCAACACCGCCACTGAATCGTGATTCCCGCCCAACAGCACCAGCTGTACGCCTGTTGGCTGTAAATCGACAATCAGCTGATGGTAAAGCTCGCGGGCATAACTGGGCGGCGTGGCGCTGTCAAAAATATCACCGGCCACCAGCAATACATCCACGTCCAGCTGCACAATTTGTTGTTTTAACCAGCGGAAAAAGGCCTGATGTTCGGCCAGACGGCTTTTGCCAATAAAAAACTGGCCAAGATGCCAGTCGGAACTATGCAGGATCCGCATAAAAAACAAAGCCCTGAAATAAAAGCAGGGCTTATCATATACTCAAAATCATTAAAAATGCAGGCTGCTCGCGCAGTAGCTGTGTTAAGCCGGACTGATTTCGGCCATCAGTGCCGCATCTTTAGAGCGCGCCGCTATCACCGCAGGGCGCTGATTAAAACGTTCTATATAAGCGGCCACTTCAGGTGTTTTTTCCAATAAACCAAATTGGGTGATCCAGCTTAATGACGAAGCCCAGAGTACATCGGCGGCGGTAAAACGCTCGCCCAGCCACCATGGGCCTTTGGCCAGTTGCGCCCGCACCAGCGCTTCCACCCCTTCAATAGTGCCATAAGGGCTCATACCTGGTGAGGTGTTGTCGCGTTTTTGTGATTTATCAATCATCGCAGGTTCAAAACTGCTGCCGTAAAACGCAAAAGCCCGTAAATAAGGGCCACGCAGCGGGTCGCCCACCGCTGGGCTTAAATTTTTCTCCGGCGCCAATTCTGCCAGAAACTGAAAAATAGCCACTTGTTCAGTGACAACAGCATCATCGGCCAACAAAGTAGGTACTTTGCCCAATGGGTTTGCCGCCAATAAGGCAGCAGGTTTGTTTTTAAAATCAACAAATTCAAGAGTAAAAGGTAATCCAAGCTCTTCTAACAGCATACGGACACCGGCAGAGCGGCTTTGTGGATTGTGGAAAAACCTGAGTTGTGGGCAGCTGGCCATGATCGTTTCCTTGGGTTATGGCAGAAAGACTTACCTTAGCCTGATTTAAAAACTGCAACCAGCGTGAAAACAGTCATTTTTTTTCAGATTGTTGGCAATTTTCGCCTGTAGGGCAAACAGGAAAATAACCTTATGCCGGCGGCAAACTCAATGCAAATTGCAGATGCAGCTGGCGACGGCCAAGTTCGGTCAACTGTAATTCGCGGCTGTCGAGTCTGGGTTCAAACCACTGTTTTTCTAACATAAAATCCAGCAGTGCTGCGCCAAGCTGGCCTGCCAGATGCGTGGTGCGTTCGCTCCAGTCCAGACAACCGCAGGCATAACGCCTTCTGCTATGTGGTTTGGTCTCGACATTGATTGCCATCCTGGCAAAACCGGCTTGCCCCACAGCTGTTAGCTGATAATCCGGTTGTTGCCCGCTTGTGGTGCCGGGAACGGGCAATAACCAGCCCAATTGGATAAGTTGTTGCAAGAGTTTTACCGCCACCACACCGGCCAGATGATCATAACAACTGCGGGCAAAACGCAAAGACTGAGGTGTGGTTACAGCAATACGCAAAGGCTCCCTGCCAGCCAGCTGCATCATCGATTCCAGCACCTGAGCCACAGCAGCATCTGCCAACTGAAAATAACGGTGCCTGCCCTGACTGACTTTATGCAATAAACCCAGTTCAGTTAAGCGGCTTAAATGCGCGCTGGCCGTTGAACTTGCGGTGTCGGCAATAGCCGCCAGTTCGGTGGCGGTATAAGCGCGGCCGTCCATCAGCGCACATAAGATGCGGGCGCGTGCCGGTTCTGCTATTGCCGCGGCAATTTGGGCAACCTGTTGTTCTACATCCATCATTCGGTGCTGGGCGAAGTATTGTGGGGAAATTTCCGGCATCATGCCTTGCATAACGCCAGCGCACAAGCAGGCAAATTCAACCGGGTTTTACCTTTTTGGAATAAAAATGAACAATGTCCCGCTCCATGCCATTGCCGCTGCACAACATGCAGATCCCTATCCCTATTACGCCATGCTCAGACAGGGCGCTGCCCTGCAATATGACCCGGCATTAAAACTGTGGCTGGCATCCAGAGCTGAGGTGATCCGGCAACTGCTGACACACCCGGCCGCCAAAGTGCGCCCGGCAACAGCGCCAGTGCCACCCCACCTTGTTGCAACTTCAGTCTCTGAGGTATTTGCCATGTTGATCCGGATGACAGATGGCGGCACTCAACAACAACATAAAGCCTGGCTGCAACAGCGGCTCAGCCGGCTGACCACCACAGAGGTACAGCAACTCAGCTGGCAATCTGTTCAGCAGTTACAAAGCACGCTGGCCGATAAATATCAGCTTGCTGCCGACCATTTGTTTTCGCCCGGCAGCAAGTCTGGCGCTGAGCCAGCCCAGGCCACAGTGCTGAATGAATTTATCCGGCTTTTGCCTGTGACTGTGGTGGCACTGCTGCTGAATTTTTCACCTTGTCAGGCCGCCATTGCCGCTGTTGCCATCGCTGATTTTATTGCTTGTTTATTACCGGACGCTGATGCGAGAACCATCAGCGCCGGAGAACAGGCTTGTGCCACTTTGCTGGCGCAATTGCGGCAAACAACAACGGGAGCCGATTGGCAACTGGCTAATTTACTTGGTTTATTAATGCAAAGTTATGAAGCAACTTCTGGCCTGATTGGCAACAGCCTGATTGCACTTTTCAGGCAGCAGCTATTGCCAATGGCACAAACCAACCCAGAGTTTTGCCTTTTGCTGGTGCATGAAGTGGCCCGTTTTGACCCGCCGGTGCAAAATACCAGGCGTTTTATCAGTGCCGACTGTGAAATAGCAGGTGTGCTGCTGCCTCAGGGCAGTACTGTGTTGCTGTTATTGGCAGCTGCCGGGCGGGATGAGCAGCAGTATCAAAACGCAGAGCAATTCAGACTGGACAGAACCCCAACGGAAAACCTGACCTTTAGCAGTGGAGCTCATCGTTGCCCAGGCGACTGGATAGCCTGCCAGATTGCTGCTGTTGCCATGGAGTTCCTGCTCAGGCAAAAGCTGCCGCCTCTGCAGTGGCAGTATCAGAATTTAACCAATGGTCGATTACCGCTGTTTTTTCACTCAGATCAGCCACTTCAGGCCAGCCAGGGAGTAACAGAATGATTGCCGTTATTTTTGAAGTTGAAGTGCATGCTGAACACAAAGCGCAGTATCTGGACATAGCAGCCAGCCTGAAACCTTTATTAAATGACATCGACGGTTTTATCAGTATTGAACGTTTTCAAAGCCTGACACAACCAGACAAACTCTTGTCTTTGAGCTTCTGGCGGGACGAAGCTGCCATTTTGCAGTGGCGGCAACTGGAAGCACACCGGCTGGCCCAGCAACTAGGCCGTAGTGTGATATTTAAAGATTACCGGCTGCGCATTGCCACTGTTGAGCGTGATTATGGTTTACAACAGAGGGCAGAGGCGCCTGCCGACAGTCAGCTGTTTCACCAGCCAACAGATTGCCCCTCAACAGCGGCTGAGGTGCCTGCCATTCAACCCTGACTTAAAAACGGCCTTTTGACTTTGGGCAGGCTCTTTACCACTAAGGCGTAAGATTGTTCAATCTGGCGTTTAATTTCGTTGTCCGGCACTGACTTATCCAGCAACAGCGTATTCCAGTGTTGTTTATTCATATGGTAACCCGGTGTTATGGCAGGGAAAATTTGCCGCAGCATCAGTGCTTCCGCCGGGTCACATTTTAAATTCAGGCTGGCCATTTTAGCCGGACTGCCGGGCACCAGATTTTCACTTAAAATAGCGAATATTTTGCCAACCACTTTATAGACATAAACATCGGGGCCAAAAGGGAAGTCTTCTTCACTTTGTAATTGCATCAGGCAATGATCACGGCAGGCGGTAAAGTCCATTTTGGTTTCCGGCTAGTGGCTAAATGTGGCTACTTTATTCTGCAAGCTGCGCCGGCAAGATTGCAATAGCGCTGCTGTGGCAGGGGCTGTCTATTGCCCAATAAAAACGCGGTGTTCAACCGCGTTTTTATCTCCGGCATGTTTAAACACGCAAAAACTACTGTTATTTCAGCTTAATAAGCCACACTAAAACGCCGATTCAACTGTTGTGGTTGCTGCGCTTCATCCAGCATGGCAACAGCATAATCACCGGTAGAAATACGGCTTTTGCCTTGGGCATCAGTCAGTAAATCATCAGCACCTAAGCGGAAATTACCTGTTTTATCACCAGGGAAAATTTCTGCTGCAGGAGATAAATAACTCCAGGCTAACGACTTTTCCGCCCGCAGCAGTTGCAGCGCCGCATAAGCGCCTTTAGCAGAGCCTAAATAAGCGGCCGGAAAATCCGGTTTATCCAACAACATAGAACCATCGGCTAATTTTAATGAAGCAGCACCGCCCACCACCAATAAACGTGGTACAGCTGCCGCTTTGACTGCGGTCAATATCAATTCAAAACCTTGTTGATAATAACCTGCCACATCCTGCTGCGCATGGCCGCTAAAAGCACTGATCACCAAATCAACACCCTGCAACGCCTGTGTTAAAGCTTTGCTATCCATCACATCAACACCAACAACTTCTAACTCTGCACTTGCCGTTAAACGTTCAGGCCGGCTGACCAAAGCCCGCACCTTTAAACCACGGGCCAAAGCTTCTTTGGTTAAAGCTGAACCAATAAAACCTGAAGCGCCAATAATAGCGATGTTGTTGAGCGGTGTTGTTGTGGTGAAATTTAAAGTAGTCATAACATTTTCCTGTTGAGGTCATAAGCCACTAAGGGCGATGGCGTTATTATCCGTTGTCGATTACACAAGAAAAATCCGCTAATCTTTAATTCACTGTTTATAAATTTAAAACAATCCAATGCACACTGAGCTGAATTTAAATACTTTGTTGTTGGTAGAAGCTTTGGCGCAAAGTGGCAGTTTTACTGCGGCCGCCCAAAGACTGGGCAGCAACAAAACAAAAATAAGTCTGCAAATCAAAGCGCTGGAGCAACAGCTGGGTACTGCTTTGTTTCGCCGCACCACCAGGCAAGTGAGCTTAACGGCCGAAGGGGCACAATTGGTGGAGCGTTGCCTGCCGTTGTTGGCAGAGCTTAGGGCTGAACTACAACAACTCAGCCGCACCGACACTGAACTCAGCGGCACTTTAGTGCTGAGTGCGCCTGAAGATTACAGCAACAGGGTGCTGATCCCGCTGCTGCTGCAATTTCAGCAGCGTCACCCCAGATTACAGATTGATCTTCGCAGCAGTGATCAGGTGCAGGATTTAATTAAACAGGGTATAGATTTATCCATCCGCATTGGCTGGTTACAGGATTCCAGCTTCAAAGCACAAAGGCTTGGCGATTTTCAGCAATGGTTATTGGCCAGCCCGGCTTATTTGCAACAACACCAGTTGCCCAACAACCCGGCAGATTTAACAAGGCTGAATTTTATTGCTTTTAGCCCTTTGCCAACGCCGTTATGGTGGTGTTTTGTCAAAGGCGCTGAACAACAGGAGCTGCGGCTTCACAGTAATATTAAAACCAGCTCCACCCAAAGTGTCACGTCGTTGTTATTAAGTGGTGCCGGTATGGCGGTGCTACCGGATTACAGCGCTAAAGAGCTGATTGAACAAGGTTTATTACAACGTTTATTGCCAGAGTGGCAGCTACAAAAAGGCGGTATTTTTGCGGTCTATCCACCAGGCCCACACCGACCGGCCAAAGTACGGCTTTTTGTGGATTTTTTACAGCAGACACTGCAGCAAGCAGCAGCATTAAAATAAAAAGCCGGCTAATGCCGTTGATAAACAAACGAGATTGAACAACAAACAAGGAAAGTGAAAATGACAAATAAATTATTCATTATTGCCGCCTGCGGCAGTGCACTTGCGGCTTTATTACATCTGGCTTGTATTGTGGTGGGCGAGCGCTGGTACCGGCTAATGGGTGCCGGTGAGCAGATGGCCAAACTGGCAGCGGCCGGTCATCCTTACCCTACAGTGGTGACTTCAGCCATTAGCCTGGTGCTGCTGGTCTGGGCTTGTTATGCGCTGTCGGGCGCCGGAGTGATCCGGCCTTTGCCTTTTTTAAAAACGGTTTTGGTGCTGATAAGCCTGGTGTTATTAGCTCGTGGTCTGTTATTTCCTCTGTTAATGCCGGCTTTTCCGGGCAACAGTATGACCTTCTGGTATCTGAGCTCGGCCAGCTGTTTACTGCTTGGCAGTTGTTTTGCCATGGGCAGCTGGCAAAACTGGCACCGGCTCTGACAGCAACAGATATTCACACTTTAGCCTGGTACCAGCTCTTGAGCGCGCGGCCGCTACAGCGTACTGTAACCACTTATTCAGCAAGGAGGTGTTTGTGTATCAGCTTTATATCGCCAACAAAAACTATTCGTCCTGGTCGTTACGTCCCTGGTTATTACTCACTGAATTAAAGATCCCTTTTACTGAACAACTGCAGCAGTTTCAAAACGATAACTTTGCGGTTTTCAGCCGTTTTTCCCCAACAGCCAAAGTGCCTTGTTTGCACGACGGTGATGTGGTGGTGTGGGAATCGCTGGCCATAGTGGAATATCTGGCCGAACGTCATCCGGGTGTCTGGCCCGAAGATGCCAAAGCCCGTAATTATGCGCGCTGCGCCGCCAGTGAAATGCATGCAGGGTTTTCGGCGTTGCGTAATATCTGTGGCATGAACTGTGGTGCCAGAGTGAAATTGCACCAATATCCGGCTGCCCTTGAAAAAGACGTTAAGCGTATTGACGCTTTATGGCAACAAGGCTTGCGTGAATTTGGCGGGCCATTTTTGGCCGGTAAAAATTTCAGCGCTGTGGATGCGTTTTTTGCACCTGTTGCCTTTCGTATTCAGAGTTATGGTTTAGAACTCAGCGCCCCTGCTATGGCATATGCCAAAACGCTGTTGGCTTTGCCAGGCATGCAAAGCTGGTATGAAGCAGCGCTGGCAGAGCCATGGCGTGATATGGGTCACGAAGAAGAAATGCGGGCTGCCGGTGACGTAGTTGCAGATTTACGGCTGGGTCAATAACCTCGGCCTGACCACAAGCCACCAGCACTCAGGACTTTCACAAACCGGCGTTATTCATAACGCCGGTTTTTTATCTGTGGTTTTTGATCCCTGTTGTGTTGCTTGTTGTTTTGTTGGAGTGTGTGTAAAAACAACAATTTAACGTCGCTCTTGCCAGATTAAATAAAGGCCGCTGGCCATAATCACCGCTGAACCTATTAACAAAGTGGCATCGGGCCAGACTTGCCACAACATAATGTCAAAACCTAAACCCCAGACCAAAGCCGTGTATTCAAAAGGCGCTATCACTGAAGGTGGCGCTAACCGGAAAGCTTCGGTAATAAACACCTGACCAATAGCACCTGTGACCCCAATAGCCAGAAAATACGGCCAGTGTTGCAGCTGTAACGGCTGCCAGTCGGGAATAGCCAATACACCAGCGCCAATACCTATCATGGTCATTAACCAGAACACCATATTACCGCTATGGTCGGTTTTTGCCAGAATTCGCACCGTAATAGCCGAAATGGCATAACAAAGCGCCGACAACAAAGCCGCCAGCGCGCCTAAACTCAGCAGTTGGTCGCCTTCTGGTTTGAGCATATAAAGTACCGCCGCCATACCAACAGCGATCGCCACCCATTGTCTTGGCGCCACATAATCTTTTAACCAAAACACCGACAACATAGTGATCAGAAAAGGCGCGGCAAAAAAGATGGCATAAGCGTCGGCAAGCGACAGGGTTTTTAAGGCATAAATAAAAGCCGACAACATCACCACGCCTAGCACAGCGCGGAAAATATGCAAAGACCAGCGCGCATCCAGCAAATGTTGCAGTCTGTTGCCATGCCAGAGCCAGGCGACAATAAAAGGCCAGGCGCAGGCGGCACGTAAACAGGTAATTTGCATCGGGCTGTAATGGCTGGTCAGGGCTTTCATGCTGGCGTCCATACCGGAAAACATAAAAACAGCCAGCAACATGGCCAGAATGCCGCGCAGAGGTTTGTCGGTGCTGTGCATATCAGGTGCTCAAATCAGAAGAGCGGCCAGTTTAACATAAGGGCGGTGCAGGCCGCCGCTACTCCAACGCAGGCGCCGGTACTCTGTCGCAAGCTTACAGAGTGACGGGCTTCACAGAGCACAAACAGATTAATGCAGCTGAATAGCTATTTGTTGATCGGCCTGCACCGCAAAAGTCGCTTCGCTAAAACTGGCCGGACCAAACTGGCCCCCATTGTTGCTAAAACCATAACCTTCACTGGGGATGCCAAACAGGTTGCGGTCAAGTTCGCCATTGTTGTTTTCATCATGCATCACTTTGATGGCATAGTTGCCAGCGGCTAAACCGGCAAACTGCAACTGTATTTTGTTGCTGCTGACCGCCACTTTTTGCACCGCCAACGCCTTTTCACCGGCTTCGTAATGCGCTTCATTGTTATAAAGCGCAACATGCAAGGTGCCTGCAGTGGTTTTAATTTGGTGAATATTCACATCCAGCTGATAAGCCGCCAACGCGCTGAAACTGCCCAACAACAAGGCTGAACCGCATAATAAAGAGTGAAGTTTCATTTTTTGTATCCTGTAACTGGGGTATCCGGGATGAACACCATGGCTGCATTGTATGCAGCCGCCGTGCTAGTCACAGGTGCCGGAAGTCATGATATTTCAGCGTAAAAAAAATGACTTCCGGCCTAATCTATTACAGTACTGCAGCACAAAAGCGATTACCTGCTGCCGTCAGCTGACAAGGTCAAAATCAATTCAGGTTTATTTAACCCGCCGCATGGCGGCATACCTCTGGCATAACGGCAACAACAGCAACCACCAAAAACCGGCACCACCGGACGAACCTTGGTCAGAAGTGTTGTTATCCACAGGCGGTGTCACGACAGCTGCCCGCACCGACACCCCAAAAATCAGCTCAGAACGACCCTGACGGCTGTCTGTGACAATCACCTTAAAACCCAGTTCTGCTGCCTGATTGGGCGCGACAAAACTGGCTTCAGCACTTTGATCTCCACTTAACACCACAGCCGGACCTGAACCTTGTTGCCACTGATAACTCAGCGCATCTCCATTGGCATCTGTGGCATTCACCTTGAGCACCACGGTCTGCCCCGCATTGGCCTGCAGCCTGGTTTCACCGCTGAGCACAGGCGCACTATTGCGCTCGTTATCTACAATAGTGACCTGCACTTCTGCACCCTCGGCCAGCAAGTTGCCGCTGATGGCGCTGAGCAATACTTTAAACTGACGATCACCATCCAGCAGCTGATTATCAATCACCGGGATCTCAATGCTTTTTTCGCTGCTGTCCCCATCAGCCCAACTGACTTCACCACTGACAGCAGCCATGTCTCTGCCGGCAACAGCGGTACCGTCCTGCAACTGATACTTCAGCTGCACAGGCCCAACATGGCCACCAAAACGTCCCAGTTTCAGCTGTACAGCTGCACTGTTTTCATCAGCCAGAGCAACTGCAGTCACAAAACCCGCAGCACCATAAGCCGGCTGGCTGTTTTTAAAGCTCAGCACCTGATAACTCGGGCTGCCGAGACTTAAGCCCTGTTGTGGGTCAAATAACCGGATATACATCAGGTTTTGTGATAACGCACTTTCTTCAGGTGCAGTAAAACTAATGGTTTTATCCTGATGCTCATCGGCCGCCCAGTTCAGCCGGCCTGAAGCCAAAACCGCAGGTTGTTGCTGGCCGGTCTGGGTTTCATAAGCCACTGAAACTGCACCAGTGCCCTGAGGTCTTTTCACCACCACTGTCACTGGAGCTCCGGCCTTGATCTGAGTTTTGGCCTCTGCAAAAAATACCTGACCGGCACTGGTGTTTTTGGTTTGGTCTCTGAGTACATATAAACCACTGTTGATATCCGATGAAATAATCAGACCTGAGGGCAAATAAGGGTAAGTGCCCCAGACACCGTTAAAAGCGGCGCCGTCTGAGGCAGGGTAAGAGTCAAAATAACCGGCTTCTGTTGGCTCTGCCGGGTTGCTGATATCCAGCACTGTGGTGCCACGCTGGTAATTGGAAATGTAATATCGGTTGCCTCTGGTATACCCATTGTGATCAATAGCGCGGCTTGGTCCGCTCCACTCTTTCACCAACACCGGGTTATTCAGATGATCAACATTGAGCACCCGCACTGTGGTATTCAGGCCGCGGCGTGATTCGTCCAGCTCATCATGCACAAATACAAAACGTTTATCTTCACTCCACCAGCCGGAGTGTACATATTCAGCATTGTTGTAGGTTAAATCTGCTAACGCCTTTGCTGTACTTAACTCGCTGATATTCCATAGTTTTACCGACTTTTCATTAAAATCCATTAACACAGTACAACGGCTGTTATTGCAACTTTGTTGCGCCCTGTTGTCATGCACCACCATAGAAGCGGCATCATGGGTATATTCATCCCGGGTTGCACTGCTGTGGGCAAATAAAGACTGCAATTTTTCCGGGTTTTTCAGGCTGTAAGTGAGAAAGGCGCCACCCACAGCATCTTGCCCAACTATATGTAAAGCTGGCTCCAGCCCATCCAGCGCCGTGTTGGTGCTGTAATCAACATGACTGATGTAAACATTATGCGCAGTTTCGGTTGCCGGATCTGCCGCCACCAGCCGGATAGAATGCGGCAACTGGCTTAAATCAATAATCTGAATATTGTCAGTGGCTTCCGAACTGACATAAGCATAAGCACGCCAGCGTTGTTGGGTGCCATCATAAAACTGCAACACTTTAATATCGCGCCACACACTGCTTTTCCCGGCAATAGCACCAATTTCAACTGGCCGTGCCGGATCGGCCAGGCTGACCACTGCAGTACCGTTTTTCAGTCCGATAAGGGCGTATTCTGTGCCTGTATTCAAGTCAACATGACCCCAGATATCATTGGCGGCATCTGGTTTTAATGAAAAGTCAGCAAGCGCCATATGACTAACCAGGTCAATGTTTTTACAGGGAAAAACACCAGCTTTGCCATTCACGCAAGGCGTTTCTGTTTGGCTTTGTTGTAACTCGGCCTGCAACTGCTCCAGCTGTTGCAAGGCGGCGCCATCCACTGATTTACCGTCTGCCAGCACCACAAAACCACGTTTTTCCAACTCAGCGGCATATTCCACCGGCACACCACTCAGCACAGTGCGGTTGAGTTGTGGTGCCTGACTCTGGAAGTGGTCAAACTTATTAAATCCACCCAACACCGGCACTATGTCGCTGGTTAGCATAAAAAGCTCTTTGACATCCGTCAGGTGATAACTGCCATCAGCCACCAGTACTTTGTCACCTTTATTGGCTTGTGCCATGGCATAACTGATAGTACGGCAGGGTCGCAGCGGTGAATCACAACGCCCCTGATCCTGACCGCTGTTTGCGACAAAACGTCCCTTGTCATGCTCGGCATGAGCCAGCAACTGGGTGCTGTAACCCAGCGCCAACAACAGCATCAGTTGATTTAACAGCGAGAACCTTCGATAACCCCGGGCATCATTTGTCATCTTGCTTTCCTTGCCGGGCTCGCTTGTGTCATCACACAACATCGCTTTTTGCCGGTAATTTTTGTATTGTGAATAAATTAGTGTCAATTTAACCGCCCTCGCCGATGAAAAGTAAACATTTTTTTAAAATATTCGTTGTTATTTTCATCAACCTTGGCATTGCTTCCTGTCAGCCCGCAGTGCCGGCACAACTGCAACTACAGTTGTATTTTCAACAACAGGCACTGGATTGCCAGCGCAGTTTTTTGCTGGCGGGCCAACAATGGCAATTATCACAACTGCAACTTTATCTGGCCGATTTTCAGCTGAATGGTCAGCCTGCGCTGTTGCATACTGATGAACAAACGCCCTGGCAACAACAACGACTGGCGCTGCTTGGCACCGATTGCCAGAGTGATGGCCAGTGGCAACTGAAATTTGCCGGGCCATTGCCAAAAGGCGAACTGACATTTGTGCTGGGTGTGCCTGACGACCTGAATCATCAGAACCCGCTGACAGCGGCCTCTCCGCTGAACCAGTCCGATATGTTCTGGAGCTGGCAAGGTGGCCATAAGTTTTTCCGGCTGGAACTCAAAAGCGCCGCTGACGGCTGGGCTTTGCATCTGGGCTCCACCGGTTGCCAGTCCGCCAGTGTGTTGCGACCGCCGGCCGTCCCGTGCGCCCAACCCAACAGAGCCAGATTCAGTTTGCCTTATCAGGGCGAGAAGGTGCTGGCACTGGATTTAGCCTTGTTACTGGCAGATTTTACCCCAACAGCACAACACAACTGCATGTCAGATACTCTGCGACAAAGCTGCCAGTTGTTGCTGCCCAGATTATTAAAGGAAAACAGCGATTTATGGCATTTAAAACCTTAAAAGCCGTCAGTCTGCTGTTGTTTTGCACCAGTTGCACTGACGTACCTACTGCTTATCAGTGGCCCTTGCCAGCAGACTTTCCCAAGCCTGCAGTGCCGGCCGACAACCCGATGTCAGCTGCCAAAGTGGAACTTGGCCGTTTTTTGTTTTATGACAACCGGCTTTCTGCCAATCAACAACAAAGCTGCAGTAGTTGCCATCAACAACAATATGCTTTTGCCGAACCCAGACCAGTGTCGATTGGCAGCACGGGGCAACAACACCGCCGCAATGCACTGGCGCTGGTGAATATTGCGTATAACAAAACCCTGACCTGGGCCCATGATGGCCTGACGGAAATAGAACAGCAGCAGCTGATCCCGATGTTTGGTGACAATCCGGTGGAGCTTGGCATTGCAGGTCATGAAACTGAGATTCTGGCACGGTTGAACCACGCCCCTTATCCGACTTTATTTGAGGCCGCTTTTGGCGAACCAGAGCCAAACTTTCAGCATATCAATCAGGCCTTGGCCAGCTTTGTGCGCCGGCTGATTTCACTGCAATCGCCTTTTGACCGTTACGCCTATCAGAATGACGACAAGGCGCTGAGCCCGGAACAATTACAGGGCATGGAGCTGTTTTTTTCCGAACGGCTGGAATGTCACCATTGCCATGGTGGTTTTAACTTTACCCAGTCCACCAGCCATGAAAAACAACCCCTGGACAGGCGGCCATTTTTTAATACCGGCTTATATTTTGCCAAACGTCAGCAATTCAGCGGTTTGGGTTATCCGGATAAAGACAGAGGTTTGGCCGAAATCAGCCAAAATGCGGCCGACGATGGCCGTTTTCGTGCACCAACTTTACGTAATATCAGCCTGACCGCACCTTATATGCACGACGGCAGCATTGCCACCTTGCCGCAGGTGCTGGAGTTTTATCTCGCAGGCGGGCGCCATATCAGCAGCGGGCCTGATGCTGGGGATGGCAGGCTACATCCGTATAAAAGTCCTTTTATCAAAAACATCGACTTAACTGCGGCGGAAAAAGCCGCTGTGCTGGCGTTTTTACAAAGCCTGACCGATCCGGTATTTATCTCGGATCCGGCGCTGGCCGATCCCTGGCAGGCCAAAACCACAGGACACTGACACTTTCAGCCGACAACCACCAGATGCCAGATAATTTTTCTTACACTCTGGTGCTTGGCATGTTGCAGCAGCAAACTACACTGGTTGTTCTTTATGGAGCAGCACAATGACTAAACAACAATTGCAACCACATCAACTTATCCTCACTTTAGTCAGCAGTATCTACATTTGGGCCCTGCTGGCTTTTGAACATTTTAACGGTGGTGTGGTCAGCCACCACTTGTTAAATCAAGCCGATTTACCGGCTATTTCCAACTGGTGGGGCGCTTTAATAATGCCGGTGCTGAGCTGGTTTTTACTGGGCCGGATTTACCGGCGGGTACACCAAGCTTATCCGGCTGGTGTGCTAGGCGCCTTTGCCTGTGCGGTGTTGTTTGGGGTGCTGATTTCGGTGTTATTTCTGCAAGGCAGAGAACAGGTTTTGTCGCAGCTGATGCTTAGTCTGCCGTTGCTGGCGCTGTTTTTCCCGTTATACCGGGCTGAATTTTTATTAGGTTTTGTGCTGGCGATGAGTTACACCTTCGGTGTGTTGTTACCCACAGCTTTTGGCTGCCTGATCCTGCTGATGGCAGTGCTGATGTATAAAGTGGTACGCCCTGTGTTGTTATATCTGTTTGACTTGCTGACAGGCGGTAAAAAGGCCACCGGTTAACTGCAAAACAAGGGCGCTGCAACAGCGCCCTTGTTGTTTATTGCAAAGCAAAAACAGCTCAAACACCGCCAACCAGGGTTCGGGCCTGGTGAATTGTTAAACCCCGTTTTTATCTGGCCACTACAATCAAAAAAGCCACTTCGGCTTTTGTCCTGTGATCACACAGCCAAAATGGCCGCTGAGGTCTATGCTGCCATTTGTAACAAAAAACTTCTGCAGGAACTTCTGATGACCAGCCGCACCGAACACGACAGCATGGGCGCACTGCAAGTACCGGCCTATGCGTTATATCAGGCCCAAACCCAACGTGCAGTCGACAATTTCCATCTGAACCGCAGCACTATGCCACTGGCTTTTATCCGTGCTTTATTGCAAATCAAACAGGCGGCGGCAGCAGCCAATGCAGAGCTGGGGTTATTAAAGCCGGCCATAGCCCAGGCTATTATGCAGGCAGCGCAGGCCCAACTGGCGCACACAGAGGCCAGGCAATATCCGGTTTCTGTGTATCAGACCGGCTCCGGCACCAGCAGTAATATGAATGTCAATGAAGTACTGGCCACAGCGGCAAGCCAGCTTGCCGGCGAAAAAATTCACCCCAACGATCAGGTGAATCTGGGGCAAAGCAGCAATGACACTATCCCAACCGCCATTCATCTGAGTGCAGCGCTGGCACTGCAACAACAACTGCTGCCGGCTTTGGTTGGGCTGCAACAGGTGATTGCAGACAAAAGTGCCGAATATGGTCAGGTGTTAAAAACCGGCCGCACCCATTTAATGGATGCCATGCCGGTGCGTTTTTCACAGGTATTTTCCGGCTGGCAGGCGCAGTTGCAGCATGGTCAGACCTTACTCACTGAACAATTACCCAGATTGCAACAATTGGCGCAAGGCGGCACAGCGGTGGGTACAGGCGTCAATGCCCACCCCCAGTTTGCGGCATTGTTTGCTGCACAGCTCAGTAAGCTCAGCGGCCTTTCCCTGCGCCCCGCTGATAATTTCTTTTTTAATATTGCCACTCAGGATGTGGCCGTGGCCTGCTCCGGCGCTGTCAAAACTCTGGCGGTAGCGCTGATGAAAATTGCCAATGATTTACGTTGGATGAACTCTGGCCCGCTGGCCGGACTGGCCGAAATCACTTTACCAGCGTTACAACCCGGCTCCTCTATGATGCCGGGCAAAGTCAACCCGGTGATCCCGGAAGCTGTTGCTATGGCCTGTGCTCAGGTGATAGGCCACGACAGCGCCATTACAGTGGCCGGTCAATCCGGCAATTTTGAGCTGAACGTGATGTTGCCTTTGGTGGCCAATAATCTGCTTGGCAGTATTGAGCTGATGACGGGCAGTTGTCAGGCGCTGGCGCAGCAGTGTATCGGCGGTTTAGTGGTATTGCAGCACAATACAACAAGAACTCTGGCACTGAACCCTGTGCTGGTGACTGCACTCAACCCGCTGATTGGTTATGAAAAAGCGGCGGCTATTGCCAAACAGGCTTATCTGCAACAAAGGCCGGTACTGGATATTGCCATTGAAATGTCCGGTCTGAGTGCAGAGGAACTGCAAAAACTACTGGATCCGGCTTTGTTGGTGTAACAGGCAAAGCCACTTTCTTGTCAGCAACAGACTCTGACAACAAATTCTGATCTTTTTGATAAATTCGGTGCGCTCTGCCACTTTGCTGCCATCCCCCCGGTTGCGCTCACCTATACTGCTTAAATGCAGATGAGGATGCCGTGCTGCATACAACGCAAAATTCATCTTTTGCCATCTGGAGGCATCATTATGAAAACGATGAAAAGGATAGTGGTCTGTTGTGACGGCACCTGGAACGAACCGGATCAGAATCCAACCAATGTGATTAAAATTGCCCATCATCTGGCACCTGTGGATAAACATGGTGTGCATCAGGTGGTGTTTTATGATCAGGGGGTTGGCACTGGTGGTTCCATTGACAAATTTATTGGCGGCGCCACCGGTAAGGGGATCGAAAAAAACGTATTGGATGGTTACCGTTTTATTATTCATAACTACGAACCCAACGACGAAATTTACCTCTTTGGTTTTAGCCGCGGTGCTTATACCGCGCGCGCTATTGCAGGCATGATCAATGCCATAGGTTTGTTGCGCAAAGATCATTGGGAACAACTGCCGCAAGCTTACAATTATTACCGCACCGAACCTGCAAAACGTAATACCAGCCTGTATCAGGGGAATCACAGACCCGCCATCAATATGATTGGCGTCTGGGACACTGTGGGTGCACTGGGAGTGCCAACCCCAGGCCTTAGGCAACTATCAAAATCGCTGGTGAGCTTTTTTGACACCGACATCAGCAAACTGGTGCGGCATGCTTATCATGCACTGGCGCTGGATGAAAAACGCGGTCCTTTTGCACCTTCGATCTGGACCGGCGATTTGGCCCCCGGGCAACATGTCGAACAATGCTGGTTTGCCGGGGTACATTCAGATGTGGGTGGTGGATATGCAGATCACAGGGTGTCAGATGTCAGCCTGGTCTGGATGGTAGAAAAGGCCAGCCAATTGGGTCTGGAATTTGATACCCAGGATCCGGTCTGGCAGGCTTCTGTTACACCAAGTTCGCTGGCACCATTACACGACTCTTACGGCATGGCGCACCAGCTGTTTGGCCGGGTGATGGACAGTCCACGCATTCGTAAAGTGGAAACCACACCAGGACCTGGCCATGTGATGCGGGTGCATGAATCGGTATTTGAACGTATGCAGGCCAGCAATTACCAGCCCGAAAGCCTGAAACTCCAACCCCGGCACCTGAATGGCAATCGCCGGCAGTTTGACCGTTTCCAGACCTTTGCCACACCGGCTGTGCTTCATATTGACCAGCAAAGCCACCCCTGTGCCGTGGAAAATTACAGCCCGGGTGTTGGTGCTGCCATCCGCACCAATATCCAACTGCCGCTGAACAGTGTTGTGGATTTATTGCTTGGCCAACAACAACTGAAACTGCAATGTGTCTGGGCAGCCAACAACAGATTTGGCCTCAGACGTTAAATACAACAGTAGCAACCCCAGCACGCCCTCAAGAAAAAGCCCTGAAATTTCAGGGCTTTTTAACTAATGTTCTTTAGTTTGCAAGTCAAAACGGTAGTACAAACCTTTCCGAAGAAAATAACGTTAGAACCACCGTCAATACTGGGTTTCGGCCACTTTTGAGGGCTCGGCCCACAAAAAGTATCACCTATCGGGCTTTAACACGGTTTTACGTTATAAATTGCCTAAATCGATTGTAGCCGTACAACGAACTCTTTTTAACTGCTTGGTTTGAAACAAAAAATCTATATGTTATTTTTTTGTTTCAAATATCCAAATCGAACTGCCCTTCATTGTGGCCTATTTTTACGCTCATGTGAGTTGTGCCAGTTAACTTTTTGCACTGAACGCCCTTGCTCCTTGCGAGTACACATTCAAGCCACCGAGCAACGAAAACGCAGCAATAAAACAAAACTTTTATTATGTTACATAGGTTTATTGCAAGTTGGTTACCTTCAGTCTCACTTCTAATCGCCGCTAAAGGTGAAACAAAATGCCATAAGCAAACCTATTGGGATCGAGTGTTCATTGTCACTTGAGAATGTTCTGATTGATGACAAGGTAATGAACGTATTATTTATAGGGCCAAAACAACCTGGTGGCTATAGAAGTGAAGTGCATTATACAGCGGAGTCAATTTCATCCAGCACAGCAGGACAACTCATTCACATCTTTGTGAAAGGTTTGGGCGCAGAGCTTGATCCCTTCAACCATGGTCAAATATGGAAACAACTGGTCAGCTAACTCATTGATAGTCATCCGATTGCGGATAGCTAGAGCTGCAGTTTGGATCATTTCTCCGCCTTCATGGGCCAAAAGTTGTGCACCAATCAGTCTTCCTGTGGTCTTTTCAATCACCAGTTTTATAAAACCATCAGTTTCGAAATTGGCCAGCGCTCTGGGTACATTTTTCATGTCGAGTACCCGACTGTCTGTGTGAATCCCCTTCTGTCTGGCCTCAGCTTCAGTCAGTCCGACGGTTGCAACCTGCGGATCGGTAAAAATGACCGCAGGCATCGAAGATAGATCAAGTTTACTCTCGTCACCGGTCATATTCATTCCTGCACGGCTACCAGCAGCCGCAGCGACATACACAAACTGCGGCATAGTGGAGCAATCACCTGCGGCATAAATTCCTGGAACGCTTGTTTCCATCATCTCGTTAACGATGATCGCACCGTGTTTGTCTGTCCGGATCCCAACTACTTCGAGGTTAAGACTGGCCGTATTTGCATGACGGCCGGTGCATATTAAAAGCTTGTCACAACGTAAATTGCCTACATTGGTTTTCAAGGTAAACTGTCGACCGTCATGGGAAACATTTGACGCCTCAGTATGGTTTAGAACCCTGATCCCTTCTTTCTCAAAGCAATCTGTTAATTTTTCGCCGAGTAACGGCTCATCGCGATAAAGAAGCGTATGTCTGGCCAAAAGGGTAACATCACTGCCTAAACGGCGATAAGCCTGAGCAATTTCCAGCGCAACGACAGAAGATCCAATGATGACCAGATGTTGTGGTCGTTCTGTCGCAAACAGCGCCTCAGTAGAAGTCCAGTACGGGGTTTCGCTCAGACCTTCAATAGGCGGGATGGTCGGGCTCGAACCGGTAGCAATGAGCACCTTGTCGGCGTGTATTTCTTGCTGGGAGCCATCACTTTGGCTGACGATCAAAGTGTTCGCGTTTTTGAAAGTAGCCCAACCTTTGATCAAACTCAGTGCCGGATTGATATCCAGAATATTTTGGTATTTTGCCACGCGCAATTCTTCGACAAGCGTTGTTTGCTGCTCCGTCAATAGTGCGCGATTAAGCTGTGGCGAATGATTTACCAATCCGGTAAAAGGGTTGTTTCGTTGTTGCTGCGCCAGTTGTGCGGCGCGGATCAGGATCTTAGACGGGACACAGCCGACATTGACACAGCAACCGCCAATAACATCCGCACCTTCGATAAGCGTAACCTTAGCTCCTCCGTCAGCAGCTTTAATCGCACAGGCAAACGCACCAGAGCCACTGCCAATGATTACCACTTGTTGTGGGCTGATATTTTCTGTATTGCTGATATTTGTGTTGTCAAAACAAGGTTGAGGTTCTGGATTGACTTGTGCGGCATAACCCAGAGTTTCAACCGCCTTGACGAGATCCGCGACACTTACCTTCCCGTTTGTGGTGATCGCTGCGCTGGCGTTTGCATAGGAGATCTCAACGTAATTAACGCCTTCGGTCGCATCGAGCGCATCTTTGATATGGGCGACACAGCTTGGGCAGGTCATCCCTTTTATCGATAACAAGATCATTTTCGTTCCTCAACAGCGAAGAAGTATTTTCTGTGATTGTTAATTATCATAACCAATGCGCTCAGCTTATTGCCGAAACGGGGCCGTAATCATATGTGTATTTCCGCGCTTTACTTTTTGACCGTTGACGGATAACCAGCGTTAGTGGTGGCTTCAGTCAGTGCTTTCACCGTGGTTTTTTCGTCATCGAAGGTGACTACTGCTAACTTGGTGTCAAAGGTGACTTCAGCTTTACTGACGCCCTCTACATTTTGTAAGGCTTTTTTGACTGTAAACGGACAAGTGACGCAGTTCATGGTTGGAACTTCCAACGTAACCGTTTTCGTTTCGGCTATAGCGCTCAGGCTGGTCAACGTTAGCAAAAACAACAAGGTGATTTTCTTCATCATTCTCTCCAATAACGTATAAAACGTTAATAAAATTGAGGGTAAAAAGTATTCAGGCGAACCAGACAATCCAATAATTGCTGGTGACTAACATTAATGCTGTGAGTGCTGATAACCAAAAGATCACCTGCCTGCGTTTTCGCACTTGGGGAACTGCACAGACTGTTCCTGGAGCGCACATGTCAATAGGTCGATAGACCTTCCAGCCAGCAAATCCAAACGAGGTTAAAACCAGCAGAATAAAAATAGGGCGATAAGGTTCTAACATGGTCAAATGACCAATCCAGGAACCACTCACCCCAAGTAGCAACAAAACGAAAGGACCGGCACAACAAACGCCTGCACCAATGGCCGCAACTATTCCACCGATAACGGGGAGATTTGACTCTTTTATGGACACGTTTTACTCCTGCGATTAGAGTTATCGGTGCCAGTGTAGATGCCGTACCATAGTACGGAGTCAAGCCCAATCGGTGGGTTTAGTTGTTATGTGGTTGTAGGGATTCGATAATGGGGCAATGGGTCTGATCCGGATTGGATGCGCATTGGTTCAGCAAATGATGAAGAACAAGTTCCAGACTCTGCAGATCTGCGATCTTTGAGCGGACATTGGCAAGCTTGAGTGTGGCCACGTCCTGGACGCCCTGACATGGGGTATCATTCAGTGTGAGCAGATGATGGATTTCTTCCAGTGTGAACCCTAACTCCTGCGCCCGCTTGATAAATCGAAGCCGATTCAGGGTAGTGACAGGATACTGGCGAAACCCCTGTGTCGGTTTACCAGGCTGTTCAACAAGACCACGGCGTTCGTAGTAACGGATAGTTTCAACGTTAACGACAGCTGCATTGGCTAATTGGCCGATTGTATACAAAATGAC
>NZ_JAVBXS010000062.1 GCF_030824435.1 Rheinheimera sp. | reverse complement strand
TTGCGGCCACTTTGCAGTTCGAGCTGGTAGTGCTCGGCTGTGGGCTTAAGCGCGGTAATTTGATCCGGCCTGAACCAGCTTAAGTTACCTTTGTTGGCAAACTGGCTGAGTTTTTTATATAAAACAGCGCCAATCCATTCAATTTCAATCACTTGCCCCAGGCTTTGCCGGTTAAATTCAGCGGCCGACAAATACACTTTGCCAAAATGGCCTTTATCCGACACCTGAATATGTTCAATAGCACAAGCATGCTCTGCCAGTTCCTGCCACAAGCCCCAGGCCGACAACAACTCAATACTGCCGGCGGCAAGCGCTATGCTGCGGCTGTCAAAACTGAGTTTGGGTGCGGCTTCTGTTTCAGCAGCTTGTTGTTCAACAATAGCAACTGTCAGCGCCGGATTTTGTGAAAGCAAAGCATAAGCCAGCATGGCGCCTGTCATACCACCACCGGCAATCACCAGATCAAAAGTATCAGTCTGCAACTGAATTCCTTGTGTAACTGTTGGTTTGTGCACCAGACACAAACAGGGTTTGATTCTTACTCTTAACCTGGCTTTACTCTTAACCCGATTGGATTTAACCCGATTGAATTGAGCAGCCAGGTTTTATACAGAACCAGCCATTAAAGCTTCAATAGCGGCAATTTCTTTTGGCACATCATCGGTCAGATTCAGATGACCTTCTTTGATCACCAACAAATCATCTTCAATCCGTACCGCCAGGCCCCACCATTTTTTGTCGCAGTCCGAGCCTGTCGGGATATAAAGACCTGGCTCTATCGTCAGCACCATACCTGGTTCAAAGGGCCGCTCCACATCATTCACTTTGTAAGCGCCAACGTCATGCACATCAAGCCCAAGCCAATGACCAAGGCCATGAATAAAATACTTTTTACAGGCTTGTTCTTTAATAAGCGTATCAAGTTCACCCTGCAAAATACCAAGCTCCAGCAGGCCTTTGGTGAGCTCTGCAATAGCGGCAGCCACAGTGTCTTTGGTGCTGTTGCCAGGTTTGACTGCAGCGCAGGCAGCGTATTGGGCGTTAAGCACCACCTGATAAAGCGCGGCTTGTTCGGCGCTGAATTTACCATTAACCGGAAAAGTGCGGGTAATGTCGGCCGAATAACCGGCCAGCTCACAACCGGCGTCAATCAGCACTAAATCGCCGTCTTTAAGCTGTGCGTTATTGTCGGTGTAATGCAAAATACAGCCGTTTTCGCCGCCGCCCACTATGGTGTTGTAGCCAGCATCCCTTGCACCTTGCATGGCAAAATGAAAACGGATAATGGCTTCTAACTGATATTCCCACATATCGGCTTTACATTGTTGCATAGCGTTACAATGCGCTTGTGCACTGATTTTGCAGGCTTTTTGCATCATGCTGATTTCGGCTTCGTCTTTAAATAACCGAAGTTCGGCAATAATAGGCCGTAAATCAAATTGTTGCGTTGGCGCCTGATAACCCTTTTTTGGGTATTTGCGCAAAGTCGCCAGAGTGCTGCTCACCAGCGCATCAAATTCAGCATAAGTGCCCTGGCTATACACCAGCGTAGTTTTTTGATTTAGCGCATTTTGTACTTCAAGCGGCAGATTTTCATGGCTGATAGCGGGTAAACCAAAGGTTTCAGCTGCGAGCGCAGCGCCATAACGGCGGCCTTGCCATATTTCTGCCAGCTCGTCTTTTGGCCGGCACAGCAGCAGCTCTGTCATTTCGCCTGCCGCTGATTTTTGCATAATTAACAAAGCATCGGGCTCAGGAAAACCGGTCAGATAGTTAAAATCGCTGTCCTGACGAAAGGCAAATTCGGTATCGCGGCTTCGGGTAATTTCAGCAGCTGCGCTTACCAGCAACACTGAATTATTCGGCAGCTGCGCCATCAGACGGGCGCGGCGGCTGGCAAAAACAGCGGGAGCCACAGTTGGAACCAGAGTGGATGCCATAAAACTCAATCTCCTGACAACAGCAATTTAATTAATGCAGGGTTTTGGCAGCGACTTCGCTGATGGTAAATTTTTGACCTACTTCGTTAAAGCAGGTCAACACCAACAAACGCATATGCTCCAGCACCAGGAAATAAGACTCTTCATTTTCCGCTTCGCTGGCATCGTCTTCGGTATAAATATCAATACGGGTGACTTCTGTCAGCTGATCAATAGCCTCACGTACATCGGGGGAAACCAACGACAAATCAGTTTGTTGAATGGCAAAACCTACTAAAAAAGCCTGAGCCCATTCAATCATGGCTTCCAGCCGTTCGGGCATAGCATCGTCGTCGCTGGGCAATAATAACTGCAGGCTGTAATCTTCTTCGGCCAGCTGACGGGCTGTTTCGGCAATTAATTGTTCAATTAAGCCTTTTAAATGTGCATTCAGCGCTTGCCCGTCGTTTAAGAAGTCGTACAGAACTGGTAAAATCGTGCCCGCATCCGCCGGAATACCGGCACTGAGCATACCGGCAATCAATCCCTGTAACTCGGCAGCTGACGCCATCACCGAATGTTGATCAAGTTGACTGGTCCAGTGATCGTAGTTAAGCAGCAGTTGAGAAGTCATATTAATCCGGTATTCACAATGATAATTGACACTATGCTATCACCGCCGCCAGGCAGCGCCAAGTCAGAGCCTGTCGGCCGCCTTCAGATAGTCAGCGCCCAAGATGGAAAGATAGGTTGATATGTATCCAAAAAAACCAACAGCAGAAACCGGCAACAGCAAGCCTAAACCAAAACAATTAACAGTCTCTGTGCTCGGTCGTCATATGAAAATTGCCTGCCCGGCCGGTCAGGAAGAAAAATTACAAAATGCCATGCTGGAGCTGGAAGAACGTGTCAGCAAAACCAAATATCAGCCTGGTGTACACGGCGCCGAAGACGTGCTGCTGATGATTGCATTAAATTTGTGCAACGAGTTGCTGGAACTGAAAAAGAACGCAGATTAGGGCTTACGGCGCGGTTTGCAGCTGATATACTGTTTGAGTTCTCTGGGTTGTTTGTGTTCAGACTGATGTCCCCGAGCCGATACTTGTTTTAACATAGGAATTCTTTTCCAGCACTATTGTGCAAGCCCGGCCCGTACCGGGAAGCCTGCGGTGCTGATCTGACTTCCGCCTTGAACCTATGGTTCGAGGCTAACGTTTGACACGGCAATTCGGAGAACACTTCCTTTCTTTTAATACCCCTTTATTCAACTTAAATAAGCCGCTGAAATATTAAACAATATCATTTGTAGTTATTTGATTGGTTCTAAATTTCCTCTTTGTATCAGCGCTCTAACAATAAGGGCAACAGAATTTGTACTCTATTGTGCTTCTGTGCAAAACTCGCTGCAGTTCAATTTTTTGATGTAATTTGTGATGACAGATTTAACACCACTTGCCGATATCAACAGCCAACGTCAGGCTATCCGCCAGCAAGTGCGTAAACTTCGAAAAGCCTTAAGCCCAGAGCAGCAGCAACAAGCCGCCCAACAGCTTTCAGAGCAGCTGTTACAACTGCCACAAATCGTTGATGCCACTCATATTGCCTTGTATTTAAGCAACGACGCTGAACTGGATACCACACCGCTGATCCAGGCGTTATGGCAAGCTGGCAAACAAATTTATCTGCCCATTTTGCACCCTTTTGTACCAGGTTATCTTATTTTTCAGTCTTATCAGCAAGATACACCAATGAAACTCAACCAGTTTCAGATACCAGAGCCAGTGCTTAATTGTGCACAGCTGATACCTGTCGCAAAGCTTGATGTAATTTGCACCCCGCTGGTGGCTTTTGATAACAAAGGCAATCGCCTTGGCATGGGCGGTGGTTTTTATGACAGAACTTTAAGTCAGCTCGAAGCCAGCAGCGCCAATAAAACCGTATTTAACCAGGCAAATACCACTCAGGCTGGGCTTACACAGGCGAAACCTTTGCAAAAAAAGCCACTGTTAATAGGCCTGGCGCATCAGTGTCAGCAAGTTGTGCAACTACCCATTGCAGCCTGGGATATTCCACTGTCGCTTATAGTCACGCCCGGCGAAATTTTCCGGCAAAGTTGAAACAGTTGTTTGAATAACCAAGACAAAGACTGGTGCTGAAGCAACTTTTTGTTATACTCGCCGCTTCGCAGCAACATTACGGTTTGTATGGAAATCCTGATCCTCGTTAGTTTAATTCTGTTAAACGGCATTTTTGCCATGTCCGAAATTGCGATAGTTACAGCGCGCAAATCAAGGCTGACAGCCCTTGCCCATAACGGCAAATCCTCAGCAGCCATAGCGCTGAAGCTGGCCGAAGACCCAACCCAGTTTTTATCTACAGTGCAGATTGGTATCACGTCAATTGGTATCTTAAACGGTATCTTTGGTGAAGCTATTCTGGCCGGCCCTTTTGCTATCTGGTTGCAGGGTATGGGTATGCCGGCGGCTTTTAGCAGCATTTTTGCCACCGTTTTGGTGGTTATTGTGGTGACTTACGTCTCGATAGTTGTTGGTGAACTGGTACCAAAACGTATTGGCCAAATCAGCGCCGAAACTATCGCCTGTGTGATGGCTAAACCTATGTTATTGCTGGCGCTTCTCACCAAACCTTTTGTCTGGTTATTGTCGGGCTCTACCCATGCCTTAATGCGCTTATTTGGTTTTTCGCAAAACCAGGAATCCAACGTCACCCATGAAGATATTCATGCCATGTTGCAGGAAGGCTCCAGCTCAGGTGTGATAGAACACAACGAACATACCATGGTGAAAAACGTGTTTCGCCTGGATGAGCGCAGCATTTCGTCTTTAATGGTGCCACGTTCTGACATTGTATTTCTCGACGTTGAACATTCAATTGAAGAAAACTTAAAGCTGCTGACCCAATCACCCCACTCGCGTTTTCCGGTGTGTCGTGGTCATGCCGATGATTTAATTGGCGTTG
>NZ_JAVBXS010000016.1 GCF_030824435.1 Rheinheimera sp. | reverse complement strand
TGTTAAGCCTGCGATCTTTACCCAAAGCACAACGCAGCGCCTGGCAGGCCATTTTTAATCATTATATTTTTGGCCATGACGAACAAAACCCACCGGATTTGCCAGAGGCTGCTCTTGGGCTGTTGCAACTGCCATTGCCGGAAATAACAACAAGGCAATTGCGGGCAGATTTACAGAACAAACTGAAACGTTAGCCAATAAAAACCAGAATAAAAGGCCAACGCCAATCAACAGACCAAAGGACATTTTTGTATGACAACTTCTAACCAGCACAGCAGCATGCAACAACCAAAAGCTATTAAAAAAGTGGTGATAGCAGGGGGCGGGACCGCCGGCTGGATGACTGCTGCTGCCCTTGGTAAGTTGCTTGGCAAAGGGCTCGACATCACTTTGGTGGAGTCTGATGACATCGGCACTGTTGGGGTGGGTGAAGCCACTATTCCTACTTTGCATATTTTTCACCGGCTGCTCGGGCTGCGTGAGCAGGACGTGATGGCCGCCACCAATGCCACTTTTAAACTGGGTATACAGTTTGAAAACTGGCGGGTGAAAAATGAAAGTTATATCCACTCTTTTGGTTTTTTAGGCAAAGACTGCTGGGCCTGTGGTTTTCAGCATTTTTGGCTTAAAGGCAAAACTCAAGGCGTGGCCAGTCAGATTGGCGATTATTGTGTTGAGCATTTAGCGGCGCGGGAAGGGCGTTTTGCCGTATTGCCAAATCAGGATTTAAATCACGCTTATCATCTGGATGCGACTTTATACGGCCGTTTTTTACGTGAATTGGCGCAGCAACATGGCGTGCGCCGGGTTGAAGGTAAAATTGCGCAGGTAGAACAAGACCAAAGTGGCGATATCAGCGCTTTAACCCTGGCCTCTGGGCAAAGTGTTGAAGGTGATTTATTTATCGACTGCACCGGCTTTCGGGCGCTGTTGATAGAACAAACCCTGAATACCGGTTTTGAAGACTGGAGCCACTGGTTGCCATGCGATAGCGCCATAGCGGTGCAAACCAAAACAGTGGCCGAGCCTGTGCCTTATACCAGAGCTATTGCGCATGAGTCGGGTTGGCAATGGCGTATTCCATTGCAAAGCAGGGTGGGCAATGGTTTGGTGTTTTGCAGCAAGTTTTTATCCGACGAAGACGCCAAAGCGTTATTGCTTCGCAATATTGAAGGTGAGCGGCTGATAGAGCCCAGAGTGATAAAATTCCGTACCGGCACCCGCCGTGTGCACTGGAACAAAAACTGTGTGGCCATTGGCCTTTCCAGTGGTTTTTTAGAACCATTGGAATCCACCAGCATTCATTTAATTCAGCGCAGCATTATCCGCCTGATGCAGATGTTCCCATCCAACGGCATTTTAAGCGCTGATGTGGCGGAGTTTAACAACCAGACCCGCATTGAAATGAACAATATCCGCGACTTTATTATTTTGCATTACAAAGCCACAGAGCGTGATGACAGTAAATTCTGGCGTTATTGCCGTGATATGGCGGTGCCGGAGTCGCTGGAGCACCGCATGGCATTGTTCCGTCAATCCGGCAAAGTCTATAAATTTGCGCAGGAGCTGTTTGGCGAAAGCAGCTGGATCCAGGTGATGTTAGGCCAGGGTTTAACACCAGCCCAACATCATCCTATTGTTGATTTAATGCCGGATGGTGAGCTGGCGGACTTTTTGCTGACGATTCAGAGTCAGGTGAAAAAGACCGTAATGAACTACCCAAAACACATTGATTTTATTAACCATTATTGCAAAGCAAATATTGGCTGAGGTGATAATGCAACAAAGCTTTTGGCAACAGACAAGCACAGACGCAGCAGCCAGACCGGCAGCTGTTGAGTCGCCGCTTGCTGAACGAGCACTTGTTGAAGCTCCACTTGCTGAACCACCGCTTGTTGAACCAGGAGTACGGATCAATCCCAGGCTCAAACCCGAACTGGTGCTGCTTGGACAGCAGCAAACGCCGCTGATTGTGATTGATGATCTGGTTGAAAATCTGCCACAACTGTTGGCGTATGCTGCGGTGCAGAATTTTCAGCAAGACCGTGATTCTTATTACCCAGGTGTGCGCGCTTTGTTGCCCCGAACTTATGTAAAGGCGGTGCTGGATGCGCTGTATCCGTTGTTGTATCAGCAGTATCAGTTGGCTGCCAATTTGCGGTTAACGCCAAAAGATATTTATTTTTCGCTGATAAATCAAAAGCCTGAAACCTTGTTGCCGTTACAGCGTTTGCCGCATTTTGACACGCCATCGAACTATTATTTTGCGCTGCTGCATTATCTGGCGCCTGAGCCGCACGGTGGCACCGGTTTTTTCCGCCATCTGCCAACAGGCTATGAACGTATTGATGCCGCTAATCAGCAGCATTATTTTGCCAGTGCCCAGCAATATCTGGATAAACAGGGTGTGCCAGCTGCCGCTTATTGTGACGGCACCGACGGCCACTATCAGCTGTATCAGGCGGTGCCTTACCGGCAAAACCGGCTGGTGATTTATCCCGGTAATTTGCTGCATTCCAGTTTGGTAAAACCTGAACTTGATATCAGTAGTGACGCCAGCAGCGGCAGACTTACCGCCAATATTTTTATTGAATTTGTACCTCGCCCGGCGAAGTTCGCTGCAAAGTAAAAAACAAACGATTTAACACAGGCACCAAGTGCTTGCAGGTCAGTTTGCCGCAGATAACAGCGGCACACTGGCCAGATAAAAAAAGCCTGAATGATGTAAGCGCTCACAAGGCGCTAAACAACAAAACAGCTGCCGTATGCAGCCAAAAAACAGTGAAAAAAGATGAAAAATATACAAATACCCAAAGATTCCAGACTGTGCCAAAAAGATTTTATTTTTGGTGTTGCCACAGCTTCTTTTCAGATTGAAGGCAGTGCTGACAGTCGTTTGCCTTGTATCTGGGACACTTTTTGCGCCACTCCCGGCAAAATCCGCGATGGCTCCGATGGCCTGCTGGCTTGTGACCACGTCAACCTTTGGCGTGATGATGTCAAATTGATTCAATCTTTGGGTGTCGATGCTTATCGTTTGTCTATTTCCTGGCCAAGGGTAATGTTTGCAGATGGCAGCTTAAACCCTGCAGGGGTAGATTTTTATATTCAGTTGTTGGATGAGCTGAAGGCGCTGAATATTAAAGCTTTTGTCACGCTTTATCATTGGGATTTGCCCCAACATTTAGAAGATAAAGGCGGTTGGTTAAACCGCGAAACGGCCTATTTATTTGCCGATTATGCCGACAAAATCAGCCAAGCTTTGGGCGACAGAGTGTACAGTTATGCCACCTTAAATGAGCCGTTTTGCAGCTCTTATTTAGGTTATGAAGCGGGTATTCATGCGCCTGGCAAACAACAAAAAGCCTGGGGCCGGCAGGCAGCGCACCATTTGTTGTTGGCGCATGGTCTGGCACTGAAGGTTTTAAAGAAAAACAGCCCCAATAGCCTGAACGGCCTGGTGCTGAACTTCACCCCTTGTTATGCCCAAACTGAGGACCCGGCTGATGTGGCAGCTGCCCAACTGGCCGATGACTATTTTAACCAGTGGTATATTAAACCTGTGCTGGATGGCGCTTATCCAAAAAGTTTTGCTCTGTTAAGTGACAGCGATAAACCTGTGATCCATGACGGCGATTTTGCCATTATCAGCGAGCCGCTGGATTTTTTAGGCGTGAACTTTTACACCCGCACTGTGTATCAGGCCTGTGCCGAAAACGGTTTTGCGCCGGTGGATATGGTGGATGCACCCAAAACCGATATTGGCTGGGAAATTTACCCTCAGGCTTTTACCGATTTGCTGCTGAGTTTGCACCAGCAATATCGCCTGCCGCCTGTGTATATCACTGAAAATGGCGCTGCCATGGACGACAAACTGCAAAACGGCGTTGTTGTTGATGAGGATCGGCTTGGTTATTATCAGGCACATTTGCTGGCGCTTGACAGTGCCATACGTCAGGGTGTGCGGGTCGATGGTTATTTTGCCTGGAGCCTGATGGACAACTTTGAATGGGCTGAAGGTTATTTAAAACGTTTTGGTATTGTGTATGTCGACTACCAGAGCCAGCAGCGCACCATTAAACAAAGTGGTTTGGCTTATCGCGATTTTATCCAAAGCCGCAAATCCTGCTAAACCAAACAATAAAATAACTATAAAAAACAACAAAAACAGACAGGGGAAGGCAGATGGTTAGCGTCAGGGAAAAAATAGCTTACGGGCTTGGCGACACCGCCAGCAATATAGTGTTTCAGACAGTGATGCTGTTTCTCACTTTTTTTTATACCGACATTTTTGGTATTTCACCGGCTTTTGTCGGCACCATGTTTTTGGCGGTACGGGTGATTGATGCTATTACCGACCCCTTAATGGGCGCTTTTGCCGACCGCACCCAAAGTAAACATGGCAAGTTCCGGCCTTATTTATTGTGGTTTGCTTTGCCTTTTGGCCTGATTAGCGTGCTGGCTTTTACCACTCCGGATTTTTCCGAAACCGGCAAAATGTGGTACGCCTTTTTTACTTATACCCTGCTGATGCTGGTGTATACCGCCATTAATATTCCTTATTGTGCTTTGGGTGGGGTGTTAACGGCCGATCCGGCCGAGCGGGTTTCTATTCAGAGTTACAGGTTTGTGTTTGCCATGCTTGGTGGTGTGTTGGTGTCGGCCTGTACTTTGCCGCTGGTCGATTATTTTGGCCAGGGTGACAAAGCCAAAGGTTATCAGCTGACCATTCTGGCCATGAGTGTGATGGGCGTGTTGATGTTTTTGGCCTGTTTTTATGGCACCAAAGAACGGGTGCAGCCACAGGCCGAACAAGGCACTGTTGGCGCCGGTTTTAAAGCTTTGTGGGCCAATGATCAGTGGCGGGTATTGTCGGTGGCTGCCTTGTTTTTATTATCGGGCTCAGTGCTCAGAAACACTTTGGCTATTTATTATGTGAAATATTACCTTGAGCTGCCGGGCAGCATCAGCCTCTTTATTACCCTGGGTATGATTGGCAGTATTGCCGGTTGTATCGTTGCGCAGCCGCTTGCCAAAAGGTTTTGCAAAGTAAAACTTTATATCGGCATTCAGCTGACGGCAGCAGCGCTTTGTGTGGCCAGTTATTTTGTGACGCCAAATCAGACTGTGCTGGCTTTTGCACTTTTTATACTGTGGAACTTCTTTTTTAACGCCGGCACACCACTTTTGTGGGCAAAAATGGCCGACACCGTCGATTATGGCCAGTGGAAAACCGGTATCCGCACTACGGGTATGGTGTATTCATCCATTATCTTTTTTATCAAATTGGGTTTAGCCATTGGTGGCGCTGCTGCTGGCTGGTTGCTGGCCGGTTATGGTTATCAGGCCGACCAAAGCCAAAGCGAAACCGCACGCCAGGGCATTTTGTTGTCTTTTAGTATTTATCCGGCGCTGGGCTCGTTGCTGGTGGCTATTGTGATGCGCTGGTATATTCTGACCGACAAAAAAATTGCACAAATCAGCATGGAATTAAAAAGAGCTGCCGGTTAAAAGCTGGTAAGCTAATTGGCATAACCAACCTAAGCACATGTGAATAAAGGACTTATGGCTACAATTTACGACGTGTCGTTATTGGCGGGCGTATCGCTGGCAACAGTGTCGCGGGTGATGAACAACAACACCAATGTCAGCGAAAAAACCAGGCAAAAAGTGCTGGATGCCATGAGCGAGCTGGGTTACAGGCCTAATACTTTTGCCCAGTCGCTGGCGTCGAACTGCTCTAACAGTGTTGGCGTGTTGGTGTCGCAGCTGGACGGCCCTTATTACGGCCCCATGATGGCGGAAATTGAAGCTTCACTACGCAGTAAAAACAAACATGTGATTATTGCCGTTGGCCACAGCGACGCGGCGCAGGAAATGGACAGTGTTGAGTTTCTGCAAGACCGCGGTTGTGACGCGCTGATCCTCGATGTAGAAGCAGTGTCGGACGAATACCTGATTAAACTCAGCCAGGGTGACAAACCTATAGTGCTCATTAACAGATACATAGAACAAATCAGTGACCGTTGTATTTACCTCGATAACGAACTGGGCGGTTATTTAGCCTGCCGCCATATGTTGCAGCTTGGCCATAAAAATATTGCTTATATTTCAGGCCCTAAACGTAAACACGACGCGCTGGAACGCCTTGAAGGCCACAAAAGAGCTTTGGCCGAATTTGGCCAGAGCTTCGACTCCCGCCTTTGTGTGGAAGGTGACTATAAAGAAGACGGTGGTGTTGCCGGTATGGAACAACTGTTCGCCACAGGCCTGCCGTTCAGCGCCGTGGTCTGCGCCAACGACCAGATGGTATCTGGCGCTATTTCGGTCTGTTTAGACCGCGGTTTAAAAGTACCAGGCGATTTATCATTTGTCGGTTACGACAACATCCCTTTTGCCCGTTATATCTCCCCCAAACTCACCACAGTCAATAACCCCATTCACGAAATGGGCAAAATGGCGGCTTTATGGCTTTTAAAAAACCTCTATAAAGACAACAGTGTGGAAGTGAATAATGTATTTGTGCCAGAGCTGGTGGTGAGGGAGTCGGCAGCGGCTGTTAAAGGCTGAATGCTTTAGCTCAGCTTGCAGCTGATGGCACTTTGGCGTTTTGCCTGATGCCCTGCGGCATGGCGCGTATGCTGTTTTTCTGCGCTTGCAGCTATTGCATTGTTTTATTTTCAGCTTGCAGCTGATGGCGCTATAGAAGCGGGGTCTCGCCCCCGCAGGCGAGTCACTTTTTGTGTCGACAAAAAGTGACGCAAAAAACGACCCCGAGATCGCTCGAAAGCCCGCTGTTTTGACCAATTTTGAGGCGCCGCCAAAACTCGCGGGGTGCTAGCGTCACCCCGCTCAAACAGTTGGCGTCTTAAAACCTCAAAACCGGCCAAAACAACGGCTCGCTTGACGGGGCCAAGAGCGGGACAGCTTGGAAATTTCTGTTTTGAGCGAAAAGCAGACTGTAAACCATCCAAAAGATGAAAGGCGTGGTGTCGAGAAATGCAGCCGCTCTGCGTTCAATGAGAGCGGCATATCAGATCTAAATGTTTATCTAATGTATTTGTGCTAGCCAAAATTGGGCATTGGTTTTCAATTGGTTGTCACAGAAATAGATCGTTGCCCTATACAAATGTTCAGCAAAACCTTTGGCATAGTGTTCATACATATCTTCAAAAACACTATTTGCCTTACTTAACTCAGTGAAACTTCTATAACCCTCACAGTCTAAAAATTTATCGGCAAGCTCAGGATTAATCTCTGAAATCGCTTGGTTTGAGATTAGGTAAGCCTCGCCAACTAATTGCTGCACCGATTCATCTTCAATCGGGTTTGCCAGAACAGCAACATAACGCTTACACCAATCATCTGAGATCGCTTCTTTCGTTCTCATGTCAGATTCAGAGAATCCTGCGAATGCCTGAAGTATTGAAGTCCCACCTTGTGTGTTGACCAGCTCTTTTTTCCATTGCTCGGCCTTGTCTTTCGGTATTGAACCAAATAAAACATCCAAATTTTGCTCACCACGTAATGTACTCATTGCCATCTCCAAATTTTCAATAATTGATTGAGTTTCTTTTTGGCGTTGAAGTAAAAGAGCATGCTGCCCCTTGAGCATTTCAATAAGGGAGCACGAAGCTGTGGTGATACGTTTGATTTCTTCCAGAGAAAGGTCAAGTTTTCGGTAGAAAACGATTTGCTGAAGACGCACAGCATCATCCAAGGTGTAGTAACGATACCCATTGAGATGATTTCGCTTTGCTTTTAATAAACCGATGTCATCATAATGATGCAGTGTTCGCACACTCACATCGGCTAGCTTACTTAACTCTTTAATCTGATAGAATTTTATCTCGTTCACGTTGCACACTTTTTAACTTCAACGATTGGCAGGTTGCAGTATAACGTAGCGTGAGAGTCAAGGGATTTTGGCAAAGGTTCTAAGTTTCCATTAAATGTCCGCTATTGGCACAAACCAGAAATAACCAAATCACAACACCTGCGCTGTTGGCCCCGTCAAGCGAGCCGTTGTTTTGACCGATTTTGAGGTTTTAAGACGCCAACTGTTTGAGGCGAGCGACGCTAGCGCTCGCCGAGTTTTGGCGGCGCCTCAAAATTGTGTCAAAACAGCGGGCTTTCGAGCGATCTCGGGGTGATTTCTTTGCGTCTCTTTCTTTGTCAGCAAAGAAAGAGACTCGCCCGCCGGGGCGAGACCCGGCATACGCGCCATGCCGCAGGCATAAAATAAATCAATACTACCAGTAGGTTATAGAAACCCGCCCGCAGGGTTGCAGCAAGCCCCGCATTCGCGCTATGCCGCAGGCATAAAATAAACCTAAACTGCCGGTAGGCGACCTCAACCCCGCATCCGCTTCATACCGCAGGCATCAAAAACTACTTAATGCCAAAGTATTGGCTCAAAAAAATGACGCTAAAAAGCGTCGTTTTTTAATCAAAGCGCCATGCCAAACGCTCCGGGCACCCAGAGCCTACTCACAGCCCAATACCACAGCACCAGCACCCAGTTTAGCCACCGGCTGAATGTGCAGCTGGTGGAAACTCAGTGTCAGCGCGCCTGTGCTTTGTAAGCTAAAGACATTACTCACCTGTGCAAAATCCACCCCTTGTTTGGCAAAACATTCCAGGCTCAGATGCAGTTGTTGCCAGCTGCCTGCTGGCATAGCGGTCAGCGCTTTGCTGATATCCTGAGTTGCACTGCAGCCTTCGCCACCACAGGCCATTGCAACTGATACTGCCCCCTGAATATCGCTGTCGCGTTTTAATGTCAGGCTAAGTACAGAAGGTTGTTCACGATAAGCGCGTAGATCCCGCGGGAAATTGCTGATCAGTGCAATACCGCTGCTTTGAGGGCTGCTGTCAGAGCCGGAAGCTGGGCTAAACACCAGCTCGCGGGCGTCTTCCTGCACCTGATAATCAAAACTGCGGATTTTGACAGCACCTAAAGTTTGTTGGCTGCTGCTGACAGGGGCTGTTTGTTTGCCACTTTGTAACACCAGTTGCCATGGTGCTTTTACGTCGCGGTTAAACAGGGCCATTGCCGGTAAGTTAGCAGTTGTATCGGTAATTTCTTCACTTAACGCCGAAGCTGCAGTATCAGTTTTGTCTTTATAAGTCAGGCCATAACCATAAGGGTAAAGTGGCTGGTAATTGTCATCACCACGGTTCACTTTGTGCTGATTTGGGCTTTGTGGCCAGGAAAAACTCAGCTTGCCGTGGAAATCCTGTTGCACCTTGCCGTCGGCGCTTTGGAACAACACCGGCGCTATGGCTGCACCTTCGCTGCCTGGTAGCCAGATAGCAACAAAAGCATCAGACTGGTTGATTTCCGGGTTCGTCCAAAGTGGCCGGCCGCTGATAAACAACGACACCACTTTGATGCCATCGGCTTTGAGTTTTTTAAGCATGGCTAAATCGGTTTTATTGCCACGCTGGTATTCCAGATTGTCGATATCACCATTGCCTTCGGCGTAAGGCTGTTCACCATACACCACAATAGCCACGTCCGGTTTTTGCTGGTAACTGCCGTCAGTGCTGAGTTCAACCGAACCGCCTGCAGCTTGCACCTGTTGTTGAATGCCGGAGTAAATAGAGCTACCGCCAGGGAAGTCGCTATTCTGATTGCCGGTGCCTTGCCAGGTAATGGTCCAGCCGCCACTTTGCATACCAATATTGTCAGCACCAATACCTGTTACCAGTACTTTTTGTTTTGGGCTTAGCGGCAAAATATTGTTGTTTTTCAGTAGTACCAGCGATTTTTGCACTGCTTGTGCGGCAATAGCCCTGTGCTCAGCTGAGCCAATCAGTTCGGTTTTACCGGACAAAGGCCGGTTGGCCGGGCTTGGTTTATCAAACAGGCCGGCACGCAGTTTTACCCGCAAAATACGCCGCACTGCGTCATCAATGCGGCTTTGTGGAATTTCACCTGCTTTGGTCTGGGCTATCAGGTTTTCATACAAAGGTTTCCAGGCGGCTGTGGGCACCATATACACGTCTAAACCTGCTTTGGCGGCTTGTGCACAATTTTCGTTGCTGCAACCCGGAATTTGGCCATGACCATTCCAGTCACCCACCACTAAACCATCAAACCCCATTTTGGTTTTCAGCACATCGGTTAACAGATATGGGTTGCCGTGGTTTTTCACGCCATGCCAGCTGTTAAAAGACGCCATCACAGTTTGGGCGCCGGCGGCAAGACCACCAACATAACCCTGAGCGTGCAGCCGTACTAAATCGGCTTCACTGGCAATATTGTCGCCCTGATCAATACCACCTTCGGTACCACCATCCCCTAAAAAGTGTTTGACTGTGCTGACGACTCTTTCGTTACCGAGAAAATCTGCATCTGTGGTGGCGCCTTGTAAACCACGTACTATAGCGCCGGCGTAAGAACGTACAATTTCCGGATCTTCCGAATAACCTTCGTAGCTTCTGCCCCAGCGGTCGTCCCGAACCACAGCAACAGTGGGTGCAAACACCCAGTCGATGCCGGTCACCATCACTTCGCGGGCTGTGGCGTGGGCAATTTGTTCAATCAAATTTTCATCGCGTGCTGCACCTAAACCAATGTTATGCGGGAATAAAGTGGCACCAATGACATTATTGTGGCCGTGCACAGCGTCTGTGCCCCAGAAGGTAGGAATAGTGGAGCCGTCTTCAGAGGCATCAATGGAAGCCTGATACATAGCTTCGGCCAGTTTGATCCAGTCTTGTGGCGTGGCCTGTTTATTGCCATCCGGGAATGAGCCGCCGCCATTGAGATAAGAGCCAAAGCCGTATTTGCGCATATCGGCAACAGTGATGTCGCGGATCTCAGGCTGGATCATCTGGGCAATTTTTTGCTCAAGCGTCATGGCGCTTAAAATTTTCTCCAGCCGGGCTTCCAGTTCAGCCTTGGCCGGGATGGCCGGTTGCATTGCTGGCCATAAACTGATGTCGCCGCCTGTTTGTTGTGTTGTGCTTGCTGCCGGGGTCTGGCCTGGCTGACTATCGGCGGTTGCGGTAGTTGTGGTTGCTGGCTGACAACCGCAAAGTGCCAGCAAAAGCAGGCTGCCAAAGGCCGGTAGCGGTCGCCTGGCAGAAATGGAATATGGCGTCATCAGGTCAAATCCTTGTTTTAGCAGGTTTATTTTCTAATGTTTTTTGTTGTTGTCTGCGACTATTCTCAAAGCACTCTTGGCGTTTTAGCGATTGTTGCGCAGGTTGTTTTTGTTCTTTTTAATCATCTGAAAGCGCTTTCATTTATAGCATAAATTTTCAGCGAGGCAATCTTTATTGTTTTATCTGGCGGTCGTGTTACCAAAAAACCTTTTGTTGTGGTGATAGTGTTTATCCTGTCAGCTGGTTTTTTTTGGCGTACACTGAAGTTAAGTTGTGGTTTTACTGCAACTTTGGTCGTAAAGGGCAGGAAACCTTTTGCCATTGCTGCCGGATCCTCTGCATACTAATCGGGTGTCCACCGCGCTGCACAGTCTTCTTTCTGGCAACAGCTGTAATCTAAGTGGCAGGGGTAACTAAGTTGAAATCTGCACAAGTTAATCTCAGTGGTTTTTTCAGCTGGCTCAGCCTGCTGATCTTGTTTGGTTGTTGTGTCATGCAGTGGCCAGCTTTTGCCGGCCATGGCACTGAAAATAACAATAGCCAACGTCAGGCACGTCTGGTGTTTACCTCCGAAATTCCCCGTATTGCCGAAACTGAACATGGTGATTATGCCGAACTTGCCACTTTGCTCAAACAATACCGGCGTGCGCCGGAGCCGCTGTTTTTTCTGTTTGGTGGCGACAGTTTAGGCCCCAGCACTTTGTCCTCTTTTGACCGTGGCGCCCATATTATTGACTTGCTGAATTTGCTTGAACCCGACGCCATGGGCGTGGCCAAAAGGGAGTTCAGTTTTTTTGAAGATGAATTGTCGCAGCGCAGTTATGAAGCCTCTTTTCCTTTGGTCGCCAGTAATTTATTTGACCCCATTACAGGTGCGAATTTAGACGGGCTGGAAAGCAGTGTGCTGGTACAACAAGGAGATATTAAACTTGGGGTCATAGCGGTGTTGTCGCCGGCTGCACATGAACAATATCCGCTGAAAAGAGTAATGATTTTTGATGCAAAAACTGCGGTGCGTGAGCAGGCGATGTTATTACGTCAGGCCGGTGCCGAGCTGGTGGTATTGTTGTACAGCGCCAGTTTTGATTTTATCGACCAGCTGTTGACACAACAGGTGATAGATTTGGCTTTGCGTAAAAACGAATTGTTCCGGCTGACCTCAGACGCTAAGGCGCCCGCATCAACACGTCATATTAATCTGATGGCATCGTCACAAGTGGCGGTGCTGGATTTAAGCTGGCAGAAGTCAGCGCCCGCCACTTTGCAGGTAAAACCACAGATTGTGTTACTGAAAAACTTTGCGCCCGAGCCCAGGGTGCTGAATGTAGTGAAAAATCACAGTGCCAGACTGGAGCAGTTGCTCGGTGAAAAAATCGGGGTCACTACTGTTGCTTTGGACAGCAGCCGGCGTTCAGTGCGCAGTGAAGAAAATGCCTTTGCCAATCTGATGGCTGATGCTGTCCGGCAACATGCGGGAGCTGATATCGCTTTATTAAACTCAGGCAATATCAGAGGCGAAAAACAATATGCGGCCGGCACCACTTTAACCCGCAGGGATATTTCGATGGAGTTGCCTTATCGTAATCAGGTGGTGTTATTGCAAATTACCGGTCAGCAATTGTGGTCGGCGCTGGAAAATGCGTTGAGTGAATTTGAATTGTTACGTGGCCGTTTTGCCCAGGTGTCCGGTATGCAGGTGCGTTTTAACAGTAGTAATGTTGTCGGCAAAAGAGTGCTTGACGTCACAGTGCAGGGCAAAACTTTGGATCTGCGCAAAAACTACCGGCTGGCTACTTTTGATTATCTGGCCAGCGGCGGAGATGGTTATAAAATGTTGACTGAGTTACCCCAGCTTAATTATCCCAATCAGATGAATAAACTGGTGGCTGAAGTGGTGGTGGATTATATCAAGCAACAACACCAAATAGCGCCTGAGGTAGAAGGCCGGCTACAGGATCTGGGGCGCAACACGCCATGAACAATATGACAGCAGTGCCGGTACGGCGTCGTTATTCCATCACTATGATGTTGACCTTAACCTCTTTGCTGGTGTTGTTATTGTTTATTGCTATGGCGGCGCTGGTGCAAAACCGTCTGGGTAGTTTTCAGCATTTGTTGCAGAATATCACGGGTTCTGCCATTCCGGCTGTGGTGCAATCGAGCAGGGTTTACAGTCAAATCAATCAGTTACTTTTTTTAACCGAAGGCTTAAGCCGGGCGCCCAGTCAGGCGGTGCGGCATAATTTGTATCAGGATATTCAGCTGAATTTACAGGGGCTGCAGAACCTGACCAAAACATGGCAAACAGGTTTATATCAAAACGCACAATTGGTGGCGTTGACTGAAGAAATCGACAACCTGAACCAGCTGATGTCACAGCGGCTGGAGCTGCAGACTAAGGTGCAAAGCCGCCAGCAACAAATTTATCAGTTGTATGAACAGGTGCAGTTGCATACCAGCAAGCTGACTCTGGCGGATGAACAACGCCATAGCCTGTGGTTGCTGGAGTTTGCCGGTGTAGTTGCTTTGTCAGGCAAGGCCGGTGGTTCTAACCGTATTATGCAGCTGCGCCAGTTGCAACAGCAGATAGAACAACAAATGTTGCGCCAGCGTCAGGCCAGGGTCGCTTTGCCGGAAAATTACGCTTTGCTGGCGGAAAAATCTGATTTAAAACTGCGTTCTTTGTTGCTGGAAACTGATGGCTTGTTTCCGCTACGTGAGCAGCAGCTCAGTATTGGTGGCCGGGCCACCGGCAGGGGCAATTTTGTCCGCAATCTGGTGCTGGATTATGCACGCCTTGCCGAAAACAGTGCTTATGATATCAGCGGCACTGTGCTTGCCGATGCGGCGCAAATTCAGCAGCAACTGCAACAGGACAACAGGCAGATTTTATCCGGTGCTTTATTGGTCATTTTGTTTTTGCTGGTGGCTATAGCGCTGATCCACCGCAGGGTGGTGCGGCGGCTGGAACAGCTGAATCACAATGTATTGTTACAGGTGCAAGGCAAACCAACGGCTTTTCAGATTGAAGGCCACGATGAAATTGCTGCTATTGCCCGTTCTTTTGCTTATTTTGCCAGTACAGTGGCCACACAGCAGCAGGAACTGCAGCAGCTGTCTTACACCGACAGTTTAACCGGCCTTGCTAACAGACGTGCTTTTGAACTGCAATTTACTCAGGCTTTGGTGCAGTCACAACGCCAGCAATGGCCTTTAACCCTGCTGATGATTGATGTCGACTGTTTTAAAGCTTACAACGACCACTACGGCCATCAGGCCGGTGATGACACTTTGTTGCGTATTGCGCAGTTATTGCAGCAGGGTATTAACCGCGGCAGTGATTTGGTGGCCCGTTATGGTGGTGAAGAGTTTGTGGCTATTTTACCGGACACCAATGCCACAGGTGCCGCCGCCATTGCAGCTCAGCTGTTGCAGTTGTTCCGTCAGGCAGCCTTGCCGCATCAATATAATCTGGCGGGTGACTATGTCAGCATCAGTATTGGCATCTGTTGTATTAACGCTGCCAGTACCGCCGATTATGACACTATGTTACGCCGGGCCGACAATGCCTTGTATCAGGCTAAAGCCAATGGTCGCAACGGTTTTTATATCAGTGAAATTTAACATTGCGCTTAGTGTTTTTCGGCCAGATAAAACCTGTCGCGGTAAGCTTTAGGGGTCAGGCTGGTGTATTGCTGAAACAACTTGCGAAAAGACGACAAATCTTCATAACCCACCACAGGCAACAATTGCTCCACCGGCAATAAACTGCTCTCCAGCAAGTGTTTGGCTTTTTCAATCCGCAACTTTTGTAAATATGCCATAGGCGTATCGCCTGTACTTTGTTTAAACCGTCTTAATAAGGTTCTGGGGGTCATGGCAAAATGGTCGGCCAGCGCCGCCAGTTCAATATTTTGTGCCAGATGGCTACGCAGGTATTGTTGTACCTGGGCAATTTTATCGTCCTGATGTGGCAATAATTGTTGCAAGGTTAAATAAGGCGCCTGGGAAGCACAATGGGGATCGGTCAGCATAATTTTGGCCATTTGCTGGCTAAAACGGGCCCCTTGTTGTAACTGGGTCAGGTAAAGGCAAAGTTCAATATAAGCGCTGGTCGCTCCGGCCGTATACAAACCGTCGGCCTGCTGAATTTTTTCATCAACTGTTAAAGCAACCTGTGGGTAAAGTTCACGGAAAAAATCGGCCAGAAACCAGCAGGTGGTGGCGCTTTTGTCATTCAGCAGCCCTGTAGCTGCCAGGGCAAAACTGCCGTTGCAACTGGCGGCAATAGGCACACCTTTTTGATGAACTGCACTGAACAGCGCCTGTTGTTGCTGAAACTTTTGCGCTATGGCAATTAAAGCTGAACTGCTATGGGCATAACTGCCCGGTATCAACACTAAACTGGCGTTCTGTAAGGACAACGGCAGGCAGTTCAGGCTGATGATCCCATCCTGATACTGTAACTCACCGCTGATATGCATCAGCTGCACCTGATACAAAGGCCCTTGTTCCGGATTCTGGTGTCGTGCCAGCTCGTTACAAAAACGAAAATAATCCTGCATGCCGCAGACTTGTCCCAGACAAACTCCTGGGTAAATCACAATCACCACCTGATTCATTTTGTCTTTATTCGCCTTTTTAATGTCATTAATGCCACTTTAGGCGTTTCACCTCAGCTTGTAAAGTGAAAGTCCACCCAAGCATTCACAAGGAGCTTTTATGAAACAGACTTACTGGCATGGATTAGCGTTATTGATGCAGTGGGGCGCTGTGTTGTGGCTAAATCTGCGTATGGAAGCAGATGTATTTAATCAACTGGTGCTGGTGCCGCTGCTGTTATTGTTGAGTCTGGTGTTGTTGATCCCAGGCAAAAAACGGTATTAACGCAGAAGGAGCAACCATCAAAGACTGCTGTGGGCATATGGAGCCACTTGCTGTAGTTATGGTGGGCAATCTTTGATTGATTTTTGTTGCTTTTGGGCTGGGCAGCTGTTGTTTTTATGCGCTTGATCAAAAACTTCCGCTTTCTAACTATGGATAATCATCCATACTCAAGCGGCAGACGTAGATCTGCTGGCAAGACTAAAAAACAACAGGAGCAACACTATGAGTCAACTCGATCGTCGTAATTTTCTGAAATTGTCCACAGCCACCCTGATTGGCGTCACTATGGGCGGCACCAGCCTGCGTGTATTTGCTGAAGAGCAGGTGAAGCTTGATGATCCGCTGGCAGTTGCAATGAAATATGTGCATAAATCCACAGTTGAAGGTTCTACCTGCAGTAACTGTATGCAAATTAAAGGGGATGCCAAAGCCGAGTGGCGCCCTTGTAATATCTTCCCTGGCAAACTGGTGAATAACAATGGCTGGTGTGCGGCCTGGGTAAAAGCAGCTTAAACATTCAGCCTTAAGTATGAGCTGCTGTGCAGGCGGCAGCTCGTTTTACTTCTTGCTAAATCAATCAGACATTTTTGCTATTATTTTTGCCTGGCTAAGCTTAACAACTCTGGTTAAAGCTTTGTCCAAAGGTTGATCCAGTCCCGCTCAAGCAACGTAAAATCAGTAACTTCCCGTGAAATAACATCAAAATGAGTATGACTTGGTCCGATTTTTCTGCTGCGGATTTGTCCCGTATTATCGAAATGGCCTGGGAAGATCGCACCCCCTTTGAAGCTATTGAACATTTGTATGGTCTGAACGAAGCTGCGCTCAGGTTACTGATGCGTCGCCATCTGACCGCATCAGCCTTTAGGCGTTGGCGGGCGCGGGTTAGTGGCCGTGTCACTAAACATCTTCAGCTACGCAATCCACAAATCAGCCGCGCTTATTGCCCCAGCCAATACAAAGGCTAAAGCCGTTTTGCCACAAGCTATGGCACAATAGGCCTTGCGCCCAAGCCATCTGGAGTTGTTGATGAAAGACGTAATTTTTTTAACAGGCGGAGCACAACGTGTTGGTCTTTATTGTGCACAAAAGCTGCAGCAGCAGGGTTATCAGCTGATCATCAGTTACCGTACCAGACATGCAGCTGTGGATATGCTGGAAGACGCCGGTGTGATTTGTCTGCAGGCCGATTTAACAGACATCAAAAGTGTGCAGCAACTAGTTCAAGCTATTCAGGCTGTGACACCAACACTCAGAGCCATTATTCATAACGCTTCTGACTGGAAAAAAGACCAACCTTTGCTGACTGATGGCAATCTTGCAGCACAGCTCGAAGCAGACAATGAGGTTTTTGACGCCATGATGGCCATTCATGCCAAAACGCCTTATTTGCTAAACCGGGCTTTATTGCCTTTGTTGCAGGCGCAGCTTGCTAATTCTGCAGCAGATGCCATGGCCGATATCATTCATATCAGCGATTTTGTTGCTGCTGTTGGCAGTGAAAAACATCAGGCTTATGCCGCATCTAAAGCCGCACTGGAAAACCTGACTTTTTCACAGGCCAGGTTGTTGGCGCCAACAATTAAAGTAAATGCCATAGCACCGGCGTTATTAATGTTTAACCAGGGTGATGACGAAGCCTATAAACAAAAAGCTTTGGCGAAATCCTTGCTTGGTATTGAGCCTGGCGCTGGCGAGGTGCTGGCTACCATTCAATATTTGCTGCAAAGCCGTTATATCACAGGCCGGGTGCTGGCGCTGGATGGTGGCCGTCAGCTTAAATTGCCTTAATCCTTAATATAGTGCGCGGTAACCACAAAGTGCAGCAACAAGCTGGCGTCAGCGGCAGATTAACAAGGCCTTATTTTCGTAATGGGCCAGAGCACAGAGCCGGTGCTGATGTGAGTTTTGCCGATCTGGTAAAAATTTTTGGTTTTCAGAGCATCCGTATAGGCCGCTGGGTAACAGCGGCTGAACAACAAATAGCCGCCAATTTGTTCTTTGATGCCTTGTGTGATTTGCAGTTGTTATTGCAGGTGCCCAATCAGGTAATTTCACTGAATGAAAGCCTGGCTTTAACTTTTGGTATTGGCGGTAGGCCTGGCAGTTGTGCCCATTATCAGCCACAAGGCCGGATTCTGGCACTGGCAAAAAATGCCGGCGGTGGTAGTCTGGCACACGAATGGTTTCATGCTTTTGATCATTATATTGCCGGCAAAATGTTTAAAGACGCACCCCGCAACAGCTTTGCCAGTAAATTGTGGTTATCCCGTCCCTCTTTTATTGAGCATCCGCTCAATAACTATCTGCATCAGGCGTTTAGTTTATTGTTTTTGCATCAGTCGGGGCAGGGGGAGAGTGCTTTTTTTGCCCATTGCCGCGATGTTGATTTGGCGCATAAGCAGTTTTATTACGCTATGCCGGAAGAAATGGCCGCCCGTGCTTTTGAGCAGATGCTGGAGCTACAGCCAGTTAAAAACAGCTTTTTAGTCTCTGGTTGTTTAACGGGGCCAGCAGCAAGGGCGGGTTTATATCCGCAAGCTATGCTGAGCCAACAATTTGCCAACTGTTGGCTCAGTTATTTTGCCTTATTGGGTCGGGCACTGACACCAGCTTCGCAGCTGTTGCCGTAACAAACTGATTGATCAGCCTGTTTCAGCGATAGGATCAATTCCCGGTGTAACTTAAGTGTGCGTTGTTCAGGCTGTCCTTTTATCCACAATAGTCTGGCCTATAGGGCTTAAAGTCAGCATGGCCAGTTTCAGATGTTGCAGGCCAAAGGGAATACCAATAATAGTGATAAAACAAGCCACTGCGTGCAGCAGATGACCCAGCGCCAGCCAAAAACCGGCAAATATAAACCAGATAATATTGCCAAGCAGGCCTAAACCACCTGTGCCTATATCGTCGTATTTTTGCAGATAACGTCTGTTGATACTTTCCTGACCAAAGGGCCAGAACGCCAGCTGACCAATGACAAAACAGCTGCGGCCAAACGGAATACCAATAATACTGATAAAACATAAAAGACCAGCCAGCCACCAGGCCAGTCCCATCAGCAAACCACCCATTAAAAACCAGCAGATATTAAAAATTAATCGAAGCAGACTCATCACCATCCCCTTGTATCTTTATTGATATCAGGCTTCTGCAAAATAAAGACCATCTATATTCTTATTATAAATCAGTTGTTTAGCAGTATTTGGTTGTGGGGGGATACAGGATGTCACCAATAAATGGCGATTTTGACCAGCTGTTGGTAGTGTTATCTTCAGATAACGCCACCAACAGCCAACAAGAAAAGCAGAATTAACAAAAAGCCCCGGGGCTTAGCTCACCTGGCGCACACGGATATTGCGGCCTTTAATGCCCTGACTGAACATACTGAGCGCAATTTTTACGATGTCCATCCGCACAGCCACATAAGCCCAGTCATCAAATAAACTGATTTTGCCGATGTGATCACGGCCCAATTGTTGATCGGCCGTCAAAGCACCCAGCACATCACCGGCGCGTAGTTTTTGCCTTTTCCCAGCATCAATCCACAGGCTGACCATCGGTGGTTTTGGTGGCATTTGTTGCAGCACAGCTTCATCCGGCAGTGCTTCAGGTTCAATGGTGCCGCCCAGCATGTCTTCTAATAAACCCATTTTATAACCGTCCTGATCGTTAAACAGGCTACAGGCGATGCCTGAGCTGCCGGCACGACCGGTACGGCCAATACGGTGGGTGTGAGTGTCAACATCGTGCGCCAGCTGATAGTTAATGACGGCGTCCAGCGCGTCGATGTCCAGACCACGGGCTGCTACATCTGTTGCCACCAGCACCGACACTGATTTACTGGCAAAACGCACCAGCGTCTGGTCGCGGTCGCGCTGCTCTAAATCACCATGCAATGCCAATACGCTAAAACCAGCATCATGCAGTGCATCTGCCACTTCCTGGGTTTCTTTGCGGGTATTACAAAACACCACTGAACTGACAGGTTTATGCGCCAGTAGCAGTCGTTTCACCGCTTGCAGACGATCGGCATTGGAGTTTACTTTAAAAAAGTGCTGACTGATGCTGAGGTTGTTATGGCTTGACTCTACTTTAATCAGCTCAGGGTTTTGCATCAGTGCAGCTGCCATGGCTTCAATTTGTTTTGGATAAGTGGCACTGAACAACAAGGTTTGTCGCTGTTTTGGTGCAAAAGCAACAATGGCGTCCAAAGCGGGTTGAAAACCCATTTCCAGCATACGGTCGGCTTCATCCAAAACCAAAGTGGTTAAATCATCCAGTTTTAACGAACCTTTGGTTAAATGCTCTTCCACCCGGCCAGGTGTACCGACAATAATATGAGCGCCGTGTTCCAGACTGCCAAGCTGAGGGCCAAAAGGCACACCACCACACAAGGTCAGCACTTTAATGTTATGAATACTACGGCCCAGTTTGCGGATCTCGCCTGCAACCTGATCAGCCAGTTCGCGGGTAGGGCAAAGCACCAGGCTTTGTACACGAAAACGTTTCACTTCAAGTTTGCCAAGAATACCGAGGCCAAAAGCAGCGGTTTTGCCTGAGCCGGTTTTGCCCTGGCCAATAATATCTTTACCGCTCAGTATCTTCGGCAAAGAAGCCGCCTGAATAGGCGTCATTTCGGTGTAACCCATGCCGGTCAGATTTTCGACCAGCGCCTGAGGGAGAGCCAAACTGGCAAATGTTAAATTGCTCACAATTTAATCCTGTGTTACTGCAGCATCAGGCTGCATTTGATGAAAAATAAACAGCCCGAAGGCATTACAGAAAATAAATGGGGTCAGAGCAAAACTCTGACCCCATTTATTTGATCCATTCCGTGGACATCGCCGCTAAGTGAAGAGTGCTTCATGCAACAACGGCATACCGTCCTTCCGTGGACATCGCCGCTGAATGCTCCCTGCAACAATGGCATACCGTCCTTCCGTGGACATCGCCGTTGAATGCTCCCTGCAACAGCGGCATACCGTCCTTCCGTGGACATAAAAAAGGGCAACATCCGAAGAGTTGCCCTGATTTGGTTTGGTAAGGTTAACTTACCAAAGTCGGAGTTCTAATTACAGAACAACGATTTTCTCAGCCTGAGGACCTTTCTGGCCCTGAGTTACTGTGAAAGACACGCGTTGGCCTTCCTGCAGTGTTTTGAAGCCAGTGCTGGCGATTGCGCTGAAGTGAGCGAAAACGTCTGGACCTGAAGCTTGTTCGATGAAACCAAAACCTTTAGTTTCGTTGAACCATTTTACTGTACCGGTAGTTGTATTAGACATGATAAATATCCTGTATCTATTTAATTAATATGCCTGGTATCAGGCGGTGGTGCTGGAAGTGGTGCTATGACTTATGAATACAGGACGTACTAATACAACAGTAACTGTTCGGTGTGCATAAATATGGTACTGACTTTCAAACTGTCGCCATTGTATAGCTTTTAAACAGGGCGTCAAACTTTATTTCTAAAAGATTGTTTAATGTTAGGCGTATTTATCAATAAAATTAATTATTAAGCTGTACTTTCAGCAGCTTAGCGCTTTAATTTCATTAAATTTATTTTTTGTATTTTGCTGATTTACTGCGTATTGTGCCGCTTTATTGCAGTGAAACTAGCAATCTCATGTTGTGTGCTGCAGCCCCATCATCACAACATTTTAAATTTGCCACCTTCTATACAGAAAAATTTTCCGGAGTGAGCATGATGTCAGTACCTATTAAACCGGATAATTCGCCAGAGTTTGCCGAAGCGATAAAACAACAGATTGTAAAATTTAATGCCAGACACTGGGATGCTTCGTTGCGCCAGCCGCTGGGTTTAAAAATAACGGCAAGCAATGGCGTGCTGCTGGCTGGTTTATCGGGCCGCACTTTTGGTAACTGGTTTATGCTGGATTATTTGTGGGTGGACGACAGTTGTCGTGGTCAGGGTTATGGTAAAAGTTTAATGCTGGAAGCTGAGAATATTGCCAGAAGCCGAGGTTGCCGTTTTGTGCTGCTCGACACGCTGGATTTTCAGGCGCGGCCTTTTTATCAGCAGCTTGGTTATCAGTTGGTGTTTGTGCAGGAAGATTATCCGCTTTGTGGGAAACGTTATTATCTGCAAAAGTTGTTATAAAACCGGTTTGCATAACCTGCACCCGGCAAGCAGTTAAATGACAGCAAAAAAAAGCCCCCGAAACCGGGGGCAAAGAGCGGATTCATTTTACGCTCAAGGGGCTGTGGGAACATCAGCAATAAAACAACAAGTTGGAAAAGGTTACTAGTCGTCACTGTTCATAAAACCCAGCAACTGCAATAAGCTGGTGAACAGGTTAAAGATGGACACAAACAAACTGACAGTGGCCATGATGTAATTGGTTTCACCACCATGCACTATCTCACTGGTTTGCCATAAGATCATGCCCGACATTAGCAGCACAAACATGGCAGAAACCGCCAGACTTAAAGCAGCAATCTCAAAAAACACCGCACCTAAACCGGCCAGAAAAGCCACCAGAATACCCACAGTTAAAAAACTGCCCATAAAACTGAAGTTGGTTTTTTTCACCAGCGCATAAGCCGAAAGTGCAAAGAAAATAGTGGCGGTACCGGCCATCGCCAGCATCACTATTTCACTGCCATTTGGCATGGCCAGATAACGGTTGATAATTGGACCCAGGGTGTAACCCATAAAACCTGTCAGGCCAAACACACCCACCAGGCCTAAAGCGCTGTTGCGAAACTTAGTGGTGAAAAACAACAAGCCAAAATAACCAACCAGCGTGATGATAAGGCCGGGGTGCGGTAAATTCAGGCTGCTGCTGAGGCCGGCCATCAAGGCACTGAATGCCAGTGTCATGGAAAGCAGGGTATAGGTGTTGCGTAAAACTTTATTGGTATCAACGGCCAAAAGCTGACCGCTATAACTTTGACGATGCAATGTATCCATAGTCATGCCCTCAGGTTTTTGATTAAAGATTCCCATTTCAATTAACGGAAATGGTTTGCTGCACAATTGCCGACAGTTATACCGCCTTGCTTTTGTAAGGTAAACTCGAATATAACTAACAAAAAGTTCGTTAAAACCGAAGGTGAAGGTGTGACCCCTGTCAACTTTAATCAGCTGTATTATTTTTATCTGGTGGCGCGTGAAGGCAGTATCGCGAGGATCAGTGAACTTTTGCATATCACGCCCCAAACCATCAGCGGCCAAATCAGTGCACTGGAACACAGTACTGGTAGCGCCTTGTTTAACCGAACCGGCAAAAAGTGGTCTTTGACTGAAATGGGGCGGGTGACATTTCGTTATGCTGAAGACATTTTTCAGCTTGGTGATGAACTGCGTTCCGTGCTGAAACACCATACAGTGACGCAGTGGCAAACTTTTACTGTGGGTATTACGGACGTGTTGCCCAAAGCTTTTATTTATGAACTGCTTAAACCGGTTTTTTCATTGCCGCAACAGCTTCGGTTGATTTGTCGGGAAGGGGAGCAGAATGCTTTATTGGCCGAGCTGGCGGTCAATAAACTGGACCTGGTGCTCACTGACGAACCCTTATCACCAGGCAGCTCCATTAAAGCTTATAACCACGAAATTACTGAATCCGGCACCAGTTTTTTTGCCAGCACAAAGCTGCTGAAAAAGCTGCCACAACAACAGTTTCCGGCCTGTTTACACCAACAGCCGATGTTGTTGCAAAGTAAAAGATCCATTATCCGGCAGCGGCTGGAAGCCTGGTTTGAACAACAGGGTATAGCACCACAAATAGTTGCTGAGTTTGACGACAGCGCCATGATGAAAGCTTTTGGCCAGCAGGGGCTGGGCATTTTTTCTGCGCCGACGCAGATAGAACAAAAAATTTGTCAGCAATATGAAGTACAGGTGATAGGTCGCAGTGACGCTGTGCGGGAAGTGTTTTATGCCATTTCACCGGAGCGCAAACTAACGCACCCCGGTGTTTTGCAGCTGGTAAATGCTTTATCTTCAGCGCGAACGGTCTGAGCTTTGTCTGTGACCAAAACGACCCAGCTGCTGCTGAGTTTCGGCAGTTGCCTGCAATAAAGTCTGGCCGGCGGTTTCAATAGCTGACATCTGCTGGTAAGCATCAGTGGTACCTTGTTCAATCGCCGTCAGATGCTGGTGGGTTTGTTGATAGCGTTTTTCCAAATCCAGCACTGAACTGGTGATATGCAACACCCCTTGTTGTGCTTGATCCAGCTGTTGTTGCAACTGGATAAAATCGTCGCTGGTGCTACTGATATCCTGTTGTGCCCCTTTGGCCTGTTCATTAAGTCGTTCGGTTTCAGTTTTGGTTTCCCGTACCAGCCGTTCCATGTCATTGAGAAACACCGAAATTTGTCTGGTGGCGTCATTTACTTTGGCGGCCAGGGTACGTACTTCGTCGGCGACCACGGCAAAACCACGGCCAGCTTCACCGGCACGGGCGGCTTCAATGGCAGCATTCAGCGCAAGCAAATTTGTTTGATCGGAGAAGTTCTCTACCATTTGCAGAATTTGCCGCACGTTTTCCGAATTTTGTTGTAAACCCTGCACTGTGTCGCCAAAGGTTTCCAGCAAACTGACAATACCACTGAGTTGTTTGGATAATGTGCTCATGCCCACACTGGCATTAGCGGCTTTTTGTACTGTGGTTTGGGCCACCTGGTTCATCTGATCGCTGTTGCTGACAATGCTGGCTAAATGATCCAATACATGATCACTTTCGCCCCGGATTTTTTCGCTGCGCTGTTCAGTGTCCTGCAAATGATGACGGGTGGTTTTTACTGCTGAACTGACCTGTTCGTTGATCTGGTGGGTATGTTGCGCTTGCTGATGTAAACCTGTCAGCAACTGGCCGAGCTGGCTGACAAACTGATTGTATTCTTCCGATAAACTGCGGAATTCATCATAGGTAAAAGCCGGCAATCTGTGTTCCAGATCTGTGCCTTTGCTGTTGGCTTCGTGCAAAGCCTTCACCAGCGCCTGCACCGGCCGCACTATTAAATACATCAGGTAAAAGATGGTAAAAATAAAAGCAAAAGTGCCCAGTATTAAGGTGGACCACCAAACGCTACTGGCATTGCCTTCTGTGGGGTAAGCGCCGTACAGCGCCAGCCAGAAAATGACCATCAGAAAGCCGATGTTTCCGGCTATTTTGCGACTTAAACTATAAAAGAAGGTGCGTTCGATACTGGTATACAGGCTGGCAAACCACTCCATCAGGACATCCTCTGTAAATACAGTTAGTTGGCTTTAGAGCATACCATAGCAAAAAATAATCAGACTTGAGCTGTATCAGGGTTTTGCTTACGAATATTTGCGGTAAAACTGCATTGTGTTGCCACGCTTTCATTGCGGGCAACAGCTCTGTTGCTGTGATGCCGGGTTTTGTCCGCCCCCTGACAGTTTTGCCAAAGCAGAGCCGCCAGCTTTGACCGCATAAAAAACCGCAGTCAAAAGCTGCGGTTTTTGTGTTTATTATTGTTGGCACCAGAGTTATCCGGAGCAGACAAATTTTGTGTTACAGACGTTCCAGCATGGCAGCGGTAAAGTCTGTGGTGCCGTGTGTGCCGCCTAAATCGCGGGTGGTACGGTCGCCACTGGCAATTACATCTGTTAAAGCAGCGAGGATTTTTTTCGCTTGCTCCTGCATACCCAGGTATTCCAGCATCTGGATAGAAGCCAAAATCACTGAACTTGGGTTGGCCAGGTTTTTACCTGCAATATCAGGTGCACTGCCGTGCACAGCTTCAAATACGGCGCAATCTTTGCCGATATTGGCACCTGGCGCCATACCTAAACCGCCAACTAAACCGGCACATAAGTCAGATAAAATATCGCCAAACAGGTTGGTGGTCACTATCACATCAAATTGTTGTGGGTTCATCACCAGCTGCATACAGGCGTTATCAACAATCATTTCAACAGCCTGAATATCCGGATAACGGGCAGCCACTTCACGTGCTGTTTTCAGGAATAAACCAGAAGTTGACTTCAGAATATTGGCTTTATGCACAATAGTGACTTTTTTGCGGTTTTCACGGCGCGCCAGCTCAAAAGCAAATTCAACAATACGCTCAGAACCTTCGCGGGTGACCACGCTCATGGCTTCGGCCAGTTCACCTTCGTTTTTTACCACCTGGCCAGCGCCTGAATACATACCTTCAGTGTTTTCGCGCACTGTGATGATATCGATATTGTCGTAACGGGCTTTGGTGCCTTTAAACGAAATCACCGGGCGTACGTTGGAGTACAGGTTAAATTTTTTGCGCAAAGTCACGTTAATAGAAGTAAAACCTTCACCAACTGGCGTTGTCAGCGGGCCTTTTAAGGTGATTTTATTGCGGGCAATAGCGTCCAGCGTGGCTTGTGGCAATAAGTCACCGGTTTTTTCCAAAGCAGTAAGACCAGCATCAACAAATTCATAGTTGAAGTTACAGCCGGCTTTGTCCAGCACAGCCAGGGCGGCGTCAACAATACTTGGACCAATGCCATCGCCTTTAATGACGGTAATAGTTTGTGAACTCATGCGGGTTCCTTAAATGTGGCAAGCAGGGAAGGGATGTTGGCCGGCGTCTTATCCGCCTTGGGACAGGACTGGTTTTGGCAACATCGGAAACGGCGCGACTATAGCATTTTTCGTTATTCGTTTCCAGTTGACGGGCCTTTATCACCCATACAGCAGATTAATACCGAAAATAACTAAAAGTGATGAAATAAAACTACAGATCTGGTTGCAGAGGCCAATAACAATTATGCTGTTCAAGCACTGACTGCTGCCATATTGCCCAGGACATATTGGGTAAATCCAGTGCTTTTACCGCAGATTTTTGTTGTTGCTGCCACTGTGTGCCCAATAGATCCGGTTGGTAAAAAACAGATTCAGCCAAGATCCAACCTAATTGAATCAATGCATTAGCACTTTGTTGATGGCTATAAGCTGCTTGCATTTCCAAAGGTTGACTGTAAGACAAAACAGCATCCTGCCATAAACGATGAAAACCAAGGCTGGCCACCAACTGACTGACCAGGCGTGGAAATTCGGTTTGTTGCCAACTGGTCTGATGACTAAATAACGCCAGTGGCACTGTTTGATTGGACTGTTGTAGTGGATACCAGCGGCAATTGTCTTCTTGCATCAGCACTAAACAAAAACAACCCGCCAGCAATTGTGCTTGCAAAGGCAACAGTTCGAGCTGTGAACTGGCTTTTGCTAACACAGTAAAACTTGCTGCCAGACACTGTTGCAACTGGTAAAACCATGTTGCATAAGGTTGTCTGCAGCTGTGTTGATGTTGTGCCAGCCAGCCCAGACGTAGCAATAAGGGTAAATTGTCGGCGCCAACCAGAGCTACGGCATGGGTTAAATCACGAATCGGCAGTTGTTGTCTGCTGAGTTGGCGTGCCTGATGGCAAAGGGTGGTCGCTAACTTTGGCTGGCTTTCCAGCCAGGCCACTTGTTGTTTTACTGAATGTTGCGGGTTGAGCAGATATAACTCGGACAAAGTTAATAAAGGCTCAGCAGCAGAGACTGCCGGGCTTGAAACAAATAACTCCAGCCAACTGGCATCAGCTAAACGTGCCGGAGACAGCAGTTTCATGCCACTGTCATAAAGTTGGCTTGGCTGGGACTTAAGCTGTTTTGTCGATAGATCCAGTGCATAAGCTTTTAGTTCAGGTGTTACCTCGGTGATTAAGGCTACTTCACCTATGCCGTCGCTGCAGAAACGGCCAGTCAGATGTAGCTGACCCTTGTCCTGGGCCAGCAGATTCACAAAATGCAAATCCAGCGGCTGATAGGGTTTTTGTAATAAACGCTGCAAAGCGGTTTCCAGCCCAACTGCAACCTGGTGTTGTGCTGGTGTGATTTGCGCGCTTATCTGGCTGCAGAACCTGATTGCGGATGCATAAGGGCTTTGTTGCCAAAGTGGTTTTTGTGAAGAGTTTAGGCTGCTGTCATGCAGCAGACGACGCCATTGCCGGTGGGTAAAGCTGTTACCAGCCAATTTCAGACTGAATAAACCGGCTTGTTGCAGTAGTTCTACTATAGAGTTTTCTGCCTGTTGTAGTGGCTGATGCACAGCGGTCAGCCGGAAAAAACAACAAGCGATCAGCTCTTCAGTGATGATATCCGGCCATTTTGCCGCTTTGGCGATGTTATGCAACAACACCGCTTGTTTTATTGCAAGCTGACTGGCCAGGCTCTGGGCGGCCGGTGTTAATGCCAGTTGGCTGCGCAGCAGCTGGGGCTGTAAATCAGCCAGTTTGCAAAATTCGCCTGCCAGTTGCTCGGCGATTAATACAGTTTTATCCGGCACAGCCGCCTGAGCAGACTGCTGATAATAACGATCCAGATATTGGTATAACTGGAAAAGCGCAGCACAGTCTTTATGCATCGTCCGCTGTCGCCTGCTGATAAAGGGTGACTGCAGGTTCAGCTAAAGCAATCAGCTGATGGTTTTTAAACAGCAGGGCGGTACATTCTTGCCGTGTGGTAATGCCGTCGGAAATTTCTCTTTTGGTGCGGTAGTACATCAGCTGATAAATATCGGTGCCGACTTTTTTAGCTTCGGTAATATCAGGTCCACCTAGTTTTTCAATCAACTGGGGCTGTGTCAGCGGGCTTTGTGCGGTCAGTTGGCTGATATATTTCAGGTTATAAGCTTCTCTGTCATTCCAGATCATTTTGGACGGATCGTCCTGATAAAACGTCAGCACCAGCCAGGTCAGTAGCGGATACAGCGGTATTGCTAATGCGAGGATCAACCAGATCCGTTTGTTCATAAAAACTCCGGGTCGCGCCTTGCCGCTGAAAGGTCAGCTCCACCAGCAGCAGATTTTTGACGTTGCAACAATTACAAACAGATAGTTGCAGATTTCATACAAAAAGCCTGCCAGACTGCAGGCTTTTGCTGATGTTAACTGCTGACGCCGGCTTTGTCCGCTGAAAACCGTTTAATGCCGGGCAGGGGCGACCAACTGCTGTCAGCGGGCGATTTTATAACAAGGGATATATTTACTGCCTGGCAATTTCATCCGGCCCTGTGCCACAAAAGCTTCCAGCAGATTATCCATCAGGTGCATCAGTTCGGGCTCACCAGATAAAACAAAAGGTCCATGCTGGGTAATGGCTTTAATACCTTCATCTTTGACATTGCCTGCCACTATGCCGGAAAAAGCACGACGCAGATTGGCCGCTAGTTTGGCTTTATCCTGTTCCAGATGTAAATCCAGTGCTGCCATATTCTGGTGAGTGGGTGCAAAAGGATGCTGGAAGTCACTGTCGATTTTCAGCGACCAGTTAAAATGGTAAGCATCACCCGTTGCTTTACGGTAAGCCCGTACATCAGCGCAGCCCTGTTTTAGTTTTTGTGCAACCAAAGCCGGATCGTCCACTATGACTTCAAAAAGTCCCAGTGCTTTTTCACCCAGGGTTTTGGCGATAAATGCCTGTAGTTCCCTAAAATAAGCTTCACTGTGTTTTGGTCCGGTCAGAATAACCGGCAACACCTGATCTTTGTTTTCATCGTGTAACATAATGCCCAGCAGATATAACAGCTCTTCTGCAGTGCCTGCGCCACCCGGGAAAATAATAATGCCGTGGGCGGTACGGATAAAAGCTTCCAGCCGTTTTTCAATATCCGGCAAAATCACCAGTTCGTTGACAATTGGGTTTGGTGGTTCAGCGGCAATAATGCTTGGCTCAGTTAAACCCAAATAACGGCCGTGGCGGATACGTTGTTTGCTGTGACCAATGGTGGCGCCTTTCATTGGGCCTTTCATGGCGCCAGGGCCACAACCTGTGCAGATATCCAGGCCACGTAAGCCCAGCTGATAACCTACTTCTTTGGTGTATTTGTATTCCACTTCGTTAATGGAATGGCCACCCCAGCAGACGATCATATTGGGTTCAATGGCTGAGCTTATTACTCTGGCATTGCGCAAAATATCAAAGACGGTATGGGTGATATGATCGCTGTTATGCAAATCCAGACGGTTTTGATCAAAACCCAGTTGGGTGTGGTAAAACAGAATATCGCGCAGTACGGCAAACAGATGTTCGTGAATACCCTTGATGATCTGGCCGTCGACAAAAGCATTGGCAGGTGGATTAAATAACTCAATTTTAATGCCGCGCTCACGGGCGATTAGGTTTACCGCAAAATCCTGAAATTGTTGATAAATTTCGGCGGAACTGTCGGTATGGCTACCCACATTCAGCACAGCTAAACAACAATTTCTGAATAAACGGAAGGTTTCGCTATTGGAATTTTGTTTGAGTTGATCCACTTCCAGCTGCGATAATAAATCCATTGCACCCAGTGGGTTCAGTTGTACATGCATTAGTCTCTCCTTGTCGTCTGAGCTGTACGCCACGGACCCGAAGAGGGGCCAGCCTGGCGGCAGCCCTGTTTATGCCGTATTAATCCCTGAACACCACTTTATCGCGACCACCCCTTTTGGCGTCATACAAAGCTTCATCTGCTCTGTCAAAAGCTTCACGGTTGGTGTCGGCGTTACGTAATTCAGTGGCACCGAATGAGATGGTAATAGGCACGTTGGTATCTTTAAATTTAAACGGGATACGTTTGATTTTCTCCCGGATGCTATTGAGTGGCGTCACTAAGTCTTTGATGTCCGTTTCAGGGAATAACAAAATAAACTCTTCACCACCATAACGGGCAATAAAATCGGTTTCGCGCAGGCTTTGTTTTAATGCTTTGGCAATGACTTTTAAAGTTTTGTCGCCGGCACTGTGACCGTAACTGTCATTGATGTTTTTAAAATGATCAACATCAGCAAGCACTATCGACAGTGGTCTGCCGGACCTTTTGGCTCTTTTGACTTCTAGCTCATACCGCTCATCAAAAGCAGCGCGGTTCGGCAGTTCGGTCAGTGCATCCTGTAAGCTGCGGAACTTCTGCTCGGCCAGACGTTTTTTAAACTGATTGGCTTCTTCTTCCAACTCTTTTAACCGATCTGCCATGCTGTTGAGCGCCTGCAGCATCAGTTCACGCTCTTGTCGTTCCAGCTGTTCTTTGTCTTTGAGTGAATTGGTAATAACACCCAGTTTGCTGCTGACCATAGTTTGCAGCTGTTCCAGCGAGGTGGCCGATTTAGTTTCTTTACTGAGTAAATCAATCTGACGCTCAATCTGTTCATTCAGCGCCTGCATTTTTTGTTTAATGTCATTGCTGCTGGTCAGCGACGACACTAAAGAATGCTGCACACTGGTCAGTGCTTCATTCAGCTTTAATAAAAAGTGTTGTGCCGACTGACGTTCGTCATTAATGCTGGAAATAATAATTTCTATGGTCTGCAGGCAGGCTTCCAGCAGTTTTTCTATTGTCAGCTCAGTCAGCAGGCTTAAACGAATGCCTTCAATAGACTTGGCATATTGGCCTTCAAAAGCCAGTTCACTGAGTAAATTGGTCAGTTCCACCGAAATTTGCCGGCAAATAGCGTCATAACGACCAGCTTCAGCTGACGCAGTTGCGCCCTGCTGCTCAATGTCATGTTTTGCCGAAAGTGCGGACTGATAAAGCTCAGTTAAATGAGTTAGATGTGGCAAAAACGCCGTAACACTAGGTGTTGGTTCGTCAACTTTAGTAAGTAGTTCGCGCAGATCCCGTCTTAGTTGATCAGGTAGCCCCCGTTGTTTTTGCAGGAGTTTTCCGGCTTCTGTTAAGCTCAGTTGGGCCTTTTTTACGTCTTGTTGCTGCTTGGCTTCCAGCAGTTTTAGTTGTTCAGTGGTGGCTTCGATAAAAGGCAGGATCTTTTCCAGATCGATGCCTTTTGCCAGTTCCTGTCGCAGCCGGGCCAGTTTGTTGTCCAGATCAACATCTATCCCCTTGCTGACCAACGACAAACGTGACACAAAATTGGTCAGAATTTTAAATTGACCTTCATAAGTATCTTCGAGCTGTTTCCGGGCTTTTAATGCTGAGGCAAGTTGAGTTTTGAGATTGTTGTCTGAGTCCACTACTGACGTTTTCCTGGCTAGAACCGAGTGACGTTTGCGCTAAGTATATCGTTAATAAAGGCAAAAGCGCAGTCGTTTTAGCGCAAAGCGCCAAATTTTGGCCAATAAAAAACGGCAGGTGCTGAGCCTGCCGTTTTTTATGGTCCTGTATCGGACTTTTATTTTATTTCCTGGTCAGGTAGTAGGGTAACCAGGATTGTTCTTCAGCAGAGGTCAGAGTCGTCATTTCAGCTGTCCTATTTAATCGGTTGGGGTTGATGTGTCTGGCATCAACGCTGCTAAGTTAACCATATTTCGAAACGAAAGTAAAAGTAAGGTTGTAATGTTTCATTATGACTTTCATAAATTTTGAAAGCAAAAGTGTACACTTTGGACGCAAAGCGCTGGAATCGCCGTTGAATTTGGCTTAGTTTGAGCTGAATTTCAGAGGAGAAGTTATGAAAGTTATTTTGCAAAGCTGGTGTTTGCTGATGCTGCTGTGTGCCACAGCTGTTAAGGCTCAGACCCAATATCAGATCAATATCAATCAGCCTGAACATCACCTGGCAGATGTAAAGATGCGGTTTCATCTGGCCGCAGCAGGTGCTGTTGAATTAAAACTGCCGGCATGGCGTACCGGCAAGTATCAGATCCTGGATTTAGCCAATGGTGTGCGATTATTTCAGGCACGGGATCAAAAAGGTCAGGCGCTGAAGTTTTATAAAAAAGAAAAAAGTATCTGGGTGCTGGAGGTTCCGGCAGCAGGTGAAGTGGTGGTCAGTTATCAGATTTATGCCAATCAGCTGGGGGAACGCAGCCGTCATATTGATGAAACCCATGCTTATATCAATCCAAGTGCTTTTCTGATGTTTAGTGATGAATTGCGATCACAACCTTCGACAGTGCAACTTCAGGTGCCGGCCAACTGGCGCAGTACTTCTGGTATGGCACGTGGTGATAACCCACATCAGTTTAAAGCCGCCAACTATGACGTACTGTCAGATTCCCCCATTGAAAGTGGTATTCACCAGTCTTTTAGTTTTGTCGTCGATAACCGTAACTACGAAGTGGTATTTTGGGGGGAGGGAAATTTCGATTCGAAACAAATCGTCACAGATTTACAAAAGCTGGTGGCACAGGCACCGAGCATCTGGCAGGGTTACCCTTACCAGAACTACCTTTTTATTATTCATGCTACAGGCGGTGCCCGTGGCGCTACTGAACACTTAAATTCCACAGTGATCCAGCGTGACAGATTCAGTTTTGCCAGTCGCAAACATTATCTGGAGTTTCTTGGTACCGCAGCCCATGAACTGGTGCACACCTGGAACATCAAGGCGTACAGACCGGCAGAACTGGTGCCGTACAACTATTTAGCACCCAATTACACTGAGTTGTTGTGGATCTCGGAAGGTTCCACCAGTTATTTCCAAAACCAGTTGTTATTGCGTGCAGGTTTAATGACAACTGCCGAATTTTATGAAGATTTAGCCAAAAGACTGGATAAATTTGCCCGTTTGCCCGGAGCTCAGGTGCAGTCGGTGGCACAAAGCAGCTTTGACAGCTGGATAAGCCTGTCTGGTGATCATGCTGACAATTTTAGTGTGAACATTTATTCGGAAGGTTACCTGGTGAGCTGGATGCTGGATCAACATCTGCTGAAGAACTCAGGATTAAAAGCCAATTACCGGACTTTGCACAACGAGTTGTATCAGCGTTTTGGTAAAACGACCGCTTTTACCGCTGCCGACATTCAGCAAATAGCTTTGGATCTAACCGGTAAACCTGTAACTGAATTCTGGCAACAGCAGGTAGAAACGCCGCTGGAGCTGGATGCTACCGCTTTATTGGCCGACGCTGGCCTGGTGTATAAAGCTGCGGAAAAACAACAGGCCTGGCTTGGGGTAACTGGTACTTTTCTCAACGGTGTGGAAAAGATCAATAAGGTAGAGCGCGACGGACCGGCCTGGCAAGGTGGTTTAACGTCGGATGATGAAGTGATAGCTGTCAATAAGTTGCAGTTAAAATCGGCGCTGACAGAGCGGCTAAAAGACTTTAAACCCGGGCAGCAACTGACTTTGACCTTGTTCCGGCAAGGACGTCTGCTGGAAAAAACAGTGACTTTAGGCGCTTTGGCAGCTGAGCCAGCTAAAATTGTGCCGATGAAAAAACCTGACCGTCAGCAGCGGCAGTATCACCAAGCCTGGTTAGGTGTGGCCTTAGCTGCAACGAAATAACAACGTCGGCTATACAATTGTTCAGTGAAAAAGGCCGCATAGCGGCCTTTTGTTTTTCAGTGTGTCGTTCAGACTTTTTGGCGAGAAAGTGCCTTTAGTGCAAAGCCAAAGCGGCAGAAGCGCCAACAACAGCTGTTATTGTCTGGTCAGCCTGATATTGGGGGGCATATAAGGTTCACTGCTGCGCAGCGGGTTGATATCCAGACCACCTCTTCGGGTGTAACAGGCATAAACTGCCAGAAATTCAGGCTGGCAACGGCGTTGAATATCCAGATAAATCCGTTCCACACATTGTTCATGAAATTCATTGTGATGGCGGAAGCTGATGAGGTATCGCAACAGGCTTTCGTGGTCAATAGCAGCACCACGGTAATGAATAAATACACTGGCCCAGTCGGGTTGGGATGTAATCAGGCAATTCGATTTTAATAAATGTGAATGTAACTTTTCTTCCACCTGATGCGCCGGGCCTGCCAGCTTCAGCAAAGTTGGATCAAATTCATATTGATTCACTTCAATATCCAGATCATCCAGACAACGTCCCTGGATCCAGGTGGGCTGGAAGGCAATAAGTTCATTGACATGATGAATGGTCACTTCAACTTTGGCACCGGCACATTCTGACAAATCGCTGACCAGAGTCTGATACAACTGGCTGATATCTTTAAATCTGGTCTGGTTCAGGCTGTTCAGGTACAACTTAAAAGATTTAGATTCAATCAGGTAAGCAGAAGTGACCGGCACCACAAAAGTGGCCAGCGCCACCATAGGTTTGCCTTTATGATTTAGCCATGACAGTTCATAAGCATGCCAGATATCCTGGCCATAAAACGGCAATGGATTGATGTCTGCGGCCAGACCAATAGCATCACGGCCCAGTTGACGCGGCACCTGCTGTAATAAGCTGGCATCGTACTGGTCGGCATAAGCTGTGGTTTTGCCCAGACTTAAGTGGGCTAATAATGATTCATCAGGTTTTGTCATGGCAAGCTCGAACCGGTTAGAATGCGGCAATTTTATCACAGGATGTTGTGCTGTTATGTCTGAAGTTGCACTGCGATTTACTGATTTATTAAAAAAAGCCCGGCAAGCGGCCGAATCCAACGGCCAGCAGTGGTTGGCTTATGCCGAACCTGAACAGCCATCACCTTGCCAGTTTGGCGACGTTGTTGATGACCAGGTGGCCTGGTGGCCGGTCTTGAACGATGCCGCCATTGATTTCAGCGGTCTGGAGCATGGGCTTGAGCTAAGTTTGCACCCGGATCTGAAGGCGTTTTACAGCACGGCTTTTGGTGGCGGTTTACGTCTGCAGCATCAGCGGGGGCCGGTAGAATTGCTGATGCCATGGCACCAGGCCGACACAGAAAGGTTACAACAAAACATCATTGGTCATGTATTGATGAAAAGGCGGTTAAAACAACAAATTACCATCTTTTTTGCTGTGACAGACGATGAAGATTTGATGTTGTCGCTGCTAAACAGCACAGGCGAAGTCTATCTGGAGCGCGTTGGCTGCGAAGTGAAAGAAAAGCTGGCAGATTCTCTGGCTGAATTTTTAAAGGCGCTGACATTGCCCGCTTAGACGGTTATTTTAAGTTTTGGCTCAGCGCTACAAGCTGCCACTATAGATCCAAAGTGGCAGCTCTGAAGTTTTATATTTTATTGGCACTGCCAGGCGATATTGCAGACCAACCGGCAATTTTCACACTGAAAATCAAAAAGCTCATGTAAAGGTTCAGCAAGAGCCCAGCCTTTGCCGCAACCCGGGCAACATTTGTTTGCTTCCAGTGCACAATTCACGCTGCTGCCGCTATACAGGGCGTAATACACGGGTTTTTGTAACGATTGTTCAAGCCGGCGCGCAAAACGCCTGCCTTGTTGGTTCAGCGAGCTGTGTAGCTTTTGTAAGCTGTGCTCAGCGGTTTTATCCAGCACCCGTTTTTCCTGCATCTGAATTTCATCCAAAGCCTGATATTGCAGCTGCCAGCGAATGAGGTCTTCATGATCCAACGCCGAAGTTGCATCAGCTTGATAAAGCGGCACAGGTGCAAAATGCTCACCACAATACAACACCGAGTTACTGTGACCAAAACGGCAATACAAAATATAGCTCTCTGAAACAGCACAGGGATCTGTATGGTTTGACATCAGATCCTCTCCCAGAAGCTCAAGCTTTGGATAAGCAATACCGGCCGTACCAAGTGCCTGTAATGCCTGTAAACCTCGTTTGCTGTGATGCTGGTTATGCAGGGCATCAGTGGCTGGTAATATCACCCTGCTGACAAATTCATCTTGTGCCAGATAAGTGGGGAACTCGCGACCCAAAATCTGCCCCTGAAAAATCAGACTTTCCAGATAACAGCGGATAGCAGCTTCTGCCTCTGTATAACTGGTGTCGGCAATAATACGAAACCGCAGCTCTGCGACCCACATCAGTTGTCACTCCGTTGCTGAAGTTGTTGCAACAAGGTCAGAACAAGATCCAGTTTTTGCTCCAGACGCTGCACATCTTGTTGTAAAGCAGCAATCTCAGTGGCTGAACCTGCCGGCAACGCTGCTGCTGTTTGTAACACTTTGTTCTCCTTGTGTTGATTGATGGCTTCGCTGCCGGCAGGGGCAGGCGGATTTGCCCGCCAGTTTTGATAAGCACTAAAAAGTGCAGGTGCATCGACACCTTTGCCGGCACGGGCGCGAACCAGCGCCAGGCTTGGGGTTTTGCCTTCCCGTTGCAGATCGGCGGCAAGTTGGCATACCAAAGAATAAAGCTGAGTCATGGCAAAGTCGTTTTTGCTAAAAAGTGGTTTAATTTACCACTTGTTACAAATGGATAGCGAGCGCCTAATTGATAACTTATTGTTTTTAATGGTAAGTTTTATTGGCATTTAGTTTGCTATGACCTTGGCGAAAACAAACTAACGCATAACGCTTTATTGATGCATTTAAAAAAGGATCTGCAATGAACACTCTGATGAAATTATTCGCCGCCGCCACTTTAACTTCTTTATTATCCGGTTGTGTCATTGCTGTTGGTAATGACGATATGGACGATGACAACTGGAGCAAAACCAAAAAAACACAACAACATAACCAGAATTATATTAATCAGCTGAAAACCGGTGCCGATGCCGCTTCTGTGCGCAATAGTCTGGGTACCCCTGATTTCACCGAGTCCTTTCAAAAAGAAGGTGAAACTGTTGAAGTGCTGTTTTACCGCACACACCGCAGTCATGGTGATGGCATGACCAGCAAAGACGAATGTACTGCGCTGATTTTTAAACGTGGATTATTGGTAGGCTGGGGCGACAAAGCTTATCAGCAACTTTAATTTCTGTGGTGTAAAACAAAACCGGCTTTTGCCGGTTTTGTTGTTTATGTTGGCTTGATTTGCGCTCTTTCTATTGCCTGCTATGGTGGATAAGCCACTGATGATAAAAAAGGAAAAGGCAAGATGAGCGATATTTCTTCACCCGAAACCAGTATTGATCAAAGCTTAAAAGTTGAAGTATTAAATGCCGAACAACTGAAAATGGCCGCTTCAATCTTGTATATGGCGTACCACGACGATCCGCTTTTTATGCAAATTTTCCGCGCCACTGAAACTGATTATGAAAAACGGCTGCGATCTGCTATCCGCGAAGATTTAGCGGCATTCTGGCAAGCCGGACAGCCGATTTTGGGTTTGTTGCAAGGTGAGCAGTTATTGGGGGTTGCCTGTATTACCACCCCGGCTTCAGATTTATCCGGAGACAGGTTCTGGCATTGGCGCTTAAAAATGTTATTAACAGCAGGTTTGTTGTCAACGCGGCAAATGTTGGAAAAAGAGCAAAAAATTCATGCGGCTATGCCGGCAAAACGCTATCACATGCTGGCTTTTCTGGCCCGTAATCCCAGTTACCATCATCCTGCTGCCATGCGCACTTTTTTACAGGCCATTGATCATTGGGTTGATGAAGACACAAGCTCAGAAGGCATTGGGGTTTTTGTCACGCTGGACAAATATTTACCGCTTTTTCAACAGCATGAATACCATCAGGTGGCCCGGCTTGACTTCCAGACTGTGGGCGGTACCTTGTTGTTTCGGCCAAGGCAACAGCACAAATAACTGTCTTGGCAGTAAAGCGGACAAGAGGCCAAAAAGGAGAGTAGTGAAGTTCTATGCAGAAATTTGAGAGTTTTGCCCAGTTTTACCCTTATTACCTGTCTGAACATCAACAGCCTTTGTGCCGTGTTTTGCATTATTGTGGCAGCACTCTGGTGCTGCTTATTCTGGGCTGGTTAGTGCAAAGTGGTTTATGGCAGTTTGTCTGGTTATTGCCGCTGGCAGGTTATGGTTTTGCCTGGGTCGGGCATTTTTTTGTTGAACACAATAAACCCGCCACTTTTCAATACCCCTGGTACAGTCTGGCGGCAGATTGGGTGATGTATAAAGACTTTTTGACCGGGCAACTGGCCCATAAACTGGCGCAGTTACCCAAAAACTAAGTGACTTCAGGTTTTAAAGGCCGGCAGTTCAAAAGCTGCCAGTCTTAACCCTTTTAACCACAACTGCGCCTGATAACGGCTTTCACCATCACCGCTGAATTCCACCTGATATAAAGTACGAAACACTCTGTGCCCGTCTTTTTTCACCAGTTTGTGACTCACCCTGGCACAATCCAGATACTGAATTTGTTGCTGCTGGCACAGTTGTTTCGCCAGCAATGTCGCTCTTTCGTCCTGACGACGTTGCATCAGAAACACATAAGCAATAAACATCAATAAAATTAAAACTGCTACTGAACTCATTATTTTTCTCCGTTAAGCAACAGGATGATGAGGTTCAATGTGCTGATTTGCAAGCCGTGCTACTATAAGCGCCGAAAAAAACGGAGGGGTGGCATTGATGCACCAGCAAGTCGCTTTGTTGTTAAAGCACATTGAAACTGAACTGAAAATTCTGGATTTGTGGAGTGTTCAACCGCCCGCTGCAACGGCATTTGAAAGTTCGGCGCCATTTTGTTGTGATCTTATGCCGCTGCAGCAATGGCTGCAATTTGTGTTTATTCCCAGAATGATGGCGCTGGTTGAAGGTGGATTACCTTTGCCAGCTGCTATTGCCGTTTGTCCTATGGCCGAAGAAGCTTTTGCACCCATCACAACAGACAAACTGGCTTTAATTAACCGTATTGCTGATCTGGACGAATTGCTCAGTGGCCAAAGAGTACAACAAAGTGCAAGAGACTGAATTGTTGGTGGCGACTGCGAGTGCACCTGATAACACGCCAGTGCTGCGCATTTTGTATCAGGACGAATATCTGGTGGCGGTGGATAAACCGGCCGGTATGTTGGTACATCGTTCATTTCTGGATAAACACGAAACGTTGTTTGTGATGCAAACCTTACGTAACCAGATTGGGCAACATGTGTTTCCGGTGCATCGTCTCGACAGGCCCACTTCCGGTGTGTTGTTGTTTGCGTTGTCGTCTGAAATCGCAAGGTTACTCACAGAACAACATCAGCAGGAAAGCTGGTGCAAGTTTTATCTGGCTGTGGTGCGTGGTTATGTCAAAGAGCCGTTGTTGCTGGATTATGCGCTTCAAGAGCAACTGGACAAAGTTGCAGATAAAAAAGCCAGACAAGATAAAGTGCCGCAACAGGCACGCACCGCCATTTGGCCTTTGGCGCAAATTGAATTACCTATAGCTGTGGGTCGTTATCCGGCAGCGCGGTATAGTCTGGTGGCATTACAACCCCAAACCGGGCGTAAACATCAGCTCAGACGGCATCTGTCTCATTTATTTCATCCAATAGTGGGGGACACCACTCATGGTGACGGTAAACATAACCGATTGTTTGCCGGGCATTTTGCCTGTCATCGTTTATTGCTTGTTGCCAAAAGACTCACTATTCAGCACCCGGTGACAGGCCTGTGGTTGCATTTTGATGCTGGTATAGATGATATAAAACCATTGTTTAATGGTTTTGGCTGGCCTGTGGCAGAGCATTATTATCAGCAGCTTTGGGCCGGTTTAAATGCTGCTGAGTTGCCTGTGCGGTTTGATGCTGCCGCAGACTAAGGAGATAACATGGCAAAAATAGCTCTGATGACAGGCACTGTATACGGCAGTGCATTAGAAGTTGCCAGTCAGTTACAACAACGTCTGGTTGGGCTTGGCCATCAGGCCCAGTTATTTTATCCGGCAAAGCTCAATGAAGTGCGGCAGTTTGATGCTGATCACTGGCTGATTGTCACATCAACCACAGGGCAGGGTGATATCCCCGATGATTTGTTACCTTTTTTCCTGCAGGTAAATAACGAGTTTCCACTGCTCACAGGCAAAAGCTGGGGCATTGTTGCTCTTGGCGACAGCAGTTATGGTGATACTTTTTGTGGTGCAGGCAGGCAATGGCGTGAGTTGTTATTACAACTCAATGGCAATGAGATTGCTGAGATGTTGTGTATTGATGCAACAGAAACCTTGTTACCCGAACAGCCGTCACTTGCCTGGTTACATCAACATTATCAACATCTGACTTTATAAAAATTCCAGCTTTTACTGAAATTTGCCGACGTTACGCGCAAAAGACGCTTTTTGGCCGAATAAATCATTATTCCTTCAAGCCTTATCAACCCTTATTCAGATAATTTCCTGCTGCACCGACCTGTCACGAATTTTCCTCCACTCGCCACAATGGGTGTATACAAAATATCCACGCTGCGTTTATAGTGGTTTTGAGTCAGCACAAAAAAAGCTGTCCAAAACAACAATTTGGAGAATAAGAATGATATCTACGTTCGGAACATCACGTTTTAAGCGGTCCCTCGCCGCTCTTGCAGTGTCATCAGTACTCGGTTTATCCGCGTCTGTTTATGCTGCAGACAGTTCAAATATTATCGGTAAAATTTCAGGGGTTCAGTCCGCAGCAGGCTACAAAGTTCAGGTGACAGATCCAAAAACCGGATTTAAGCGTGAAGTTGCAGTTGATGCTTCAGGTAACTTCCGTCTGAGCCAGTTACCTATCGGTGCTTATGTGGTTGAAGTCGTCAATGGCGGCAAAGTTGTTGCTAAAGATGAAGTTCGTTTGTCTTTAGGTTCAAATGCTGTAGCTCAGTTTGAATTAACGCAGGCATCCAGTGATACTGAAGTGATTCAGGTCACAGGCGCCCGTATTCGCGCTATTGACGTTACCAGTACTGACTCAGGTCTGGTACTTGGTGAAGTTGAATTCGACAAAATGCCTATCGCCCGTAACATCACTGCCGTTTCTTTATTGGCGCCTGGTGTAGTACTGGGTGACTCTAAGTTCGGCGCTTCCGGTGGTGCTGGCTTTGCTTCATTTGGCGGTTCTTCTATCTCTGAAAACTCATGTTATATCAACGGTCTGGAAGTAACCAACACCCGTCAGGGTTTAGGTTGTGGTTCAGTACCATTTGAATTTTACAAAGAATTCCAGGTAAAAACTGGTGGTTATTCTGCCATGTACGGCCGCACCACTGGTGGTGTGTTAAATGCTGTAACCAAATCAGGTAGCAATGAGTGGGAATTTGCTTTTACAGCGAATACACAACCTTCTTCATTACGCTCTGAAGGTAAAAAATCTTATGGCACCGGTGTACGTTTAGGCCAGGTGTTTAAAGATACAACAGCAGATGAATTCAGTGAATCAGATGTCAGTTTTTCTGCCAGCGGCGCGCTGATCGAAGACAAACTGTTTATTTATGCCATTGTGAACCCGCGTGATAAAAGCTCAAAATGGGCAGATACCAGTGGTCGTTTACCCTATGACGCTGACAACCGCTATCGTATAAACGAATCCTCAGGTGGCGATAACCTGTTCTGGGGTACCAAAATTGACTGGGATATTGCAGATGGTCATCGTTTAAGTTTATTTGCTTATTCAGATCGTACCGACTCTGAAGAAACCCGTTATGCCTATAACCCTAATTCAGGTGTGATTGGTAACAAACAAGGTGATTTCCTGAATGAAAGGGGCGGCGAAGCAGCCAGTCTGAGTTATGTCGGCAATATTACAGACGATTTTACTGTCAGTCTGATGCACGGCAATATCAAAACTCAATATGGTACTACACCTTCTGTTGTTGACTGTCCTTTTGTGGCTGATGGCCGTGCTGTTACTACCCCTATCACAGGTTGTGGTGCCGGCGGTACTATCGGTGAAGACTACGACGACAACAAACAAACCCGTCTTGATTTTGAATGGGCTTTGGGTGAGTTCCACGGTAACCACTTACTGAAGTTTGGTTACGATCAGCAAGACCGTCAATCGCGTAAAACTACTGCACCGGTTGGTGGCCATAGTTACACTTACTCAACCAAACAAGCTGGCGATATCATTCAGGGCAATAACGGTACGCTGTGGACAAACAACACCGGCAAACCTGTTGATCTGGTTGAAGACCGTATTTTCATCGGTGGTGGTTCTTTTGGTAGCGATCTGACAGCCTGGTATATTGAAGATCAATATCAACCAACTGAACAGTTAACACTGAATATCGGTGTGCGTCAGGATAAGTTTGTTAACACTGGTGCGACCGGTGTTGATTTTGTGGACTTAAAAACTGATGTGGCACCACGCCTTGGTTTTAGCTATGACCCTACAGGTGCTGGCGAGTCCAAGTTGTTTGGTACCTGGGGCCGTTATTACCTGCCGGTGCCTAACAACACCAACTACCGTGCGGCATCTGGTGTTGACGACGCGACAACTTATTATTATTTCACTGGCTTTGATCCAAAAACCGGCGCTCCAACTGGTGCAACTCCGGTAAACGGCTCTGTTGCTAACTCTCAGGTGGTGAACTCTACTTCTTCGGCAATGCCAAGTGTTGCACTGTTCCAGGCGCAGGAAGCTGATCCTTTCTACAAAGAAGAATGGGTACTTGGTTATGAAATGCAATTTACCGAAGAGTATTACGGTTCGGTACGTGGTACTTACCGTTTTGTTGGCGCGGCATTGGATGACTTCTGTGGTCCGGTAGCCAACCAGCACTTCTGTACTCTGGTGAACCCGGGTAAACCAGGTAGCTGGTACAGTGATGATGATGAAGACAACATCCCTGATCCAGGTTCATTAACAACCTATAGCCCGGAAGATATGGCTTTACCTGAGGCAGAAAACGAATATGTTGCCTTACAGAGCCAGGTCGGTTTCCGTGGTGAAGCCCTGCGTTGGGACTTGATTTACACCTGGTCACGCAGCACTGGTAACTTTGAAGGTGCTGTGAAGTCTGACATTAACCAGGCGGATGCCGGTATCACACAGGACTTCGATTTCCCTGCGCTGATGGACGGTGCTGATGGTTATCAGGCAAACGATCGTCGCCATGTATTCAAATTCTTTGGTAGTTACGATGTGACTGAAGATTTGGTGGTTGGTGTGAACTCAACCTTGTCTAGCGGTCGTCCGTTAAGCATGTTTGGTCAGGGTTACCCAAGCACTGACTCCAAGCTTTATGGCAGCTATGGCGATACCTTCTATCTGGTGACTGGTTGTCCTGACACCAACGCTAACGGCAAGTGTGAGACAGCTGAGCGTCAGTTCCGCAAGGTGCCTCGTGGCACAGCTGGCCGTACACCATGGAACTTCAATGTTGACTTGTCAGCACGGTACAACTTCGAAATTTCAGGTGTTGAAATGGGCGTGAGTGTGAACGTCTTCAACGTCCTGAATATCCAGGAAAGTACTTCATCTAACGAGCACTATGAAGCCCGTCGTTCAGCAGGTACCTACAACCCATGGTATGGTGCTGACTACACATGGCAGACGCCACGTTATGTTCGTTTAGGCCTGGACGGCCGTTTCTAAGCCTGCAAGCTAATCTCCCTATAAGCAAAACCCGGCGCAAGCCGGGTTTTTTTATGCGCTGACCACACAAAATGCATATTGGTCAGATATGGAGCAAGTGCTGTTAAGTGTTATTCCACACTACGCAGCAACGCATTAATACCTACTTTAGCGCGGGTTTGGGCATCAACCCGTTTTACGATAATGGCGGCATAAAGGCTGTGTGAACCGTCTTTGCTTGGGATAGAACCCGGTACCACGACAGCACCTGCCGGAATACGGCCGTAGGTGATTTCACCGGTTTCGCGGTCATAAATGCGGGTCGACTGGCTGATATAAACGCCCATCGAAAGCACAGCGCCTTCTTCAATAATCACGCCTTCCACCACTTCAGAGCGGGCGCCGATAAAGCAGTTGTCTTCAATAATGGTTGGGTTGGCTTGCAGTGGTTCTAGTACACCACCAATACCTACGCCGCCGGACAGATGTACGTTTTTACCAATTTGCGCACAAGAACCCACTGTTGCCCAGGTGTCGACCATAGTGCCGTCGCCAACATAAGCGCCAATATTGACGTAACTTGGCATCAGCACCACGTTTTTGCCAATAAAGCTGCCTTTACGTACTGCGGCTGGCGGCACCACACGCATACCTTCAGCCACAAAACGCTCGTGCGTGTAACCGGCAAATTTCATCGGCACTTTGTCAAAAAAGGTATTTTCAGCACCATTCATCACCTGATTGTCGTTAATACGAAACGACAATAACACAGCCTTTTTTAACCACTGGTGCGTGACCCATTCACCGGCAATCTTTTCGGCTACCCGCGCCTGACCGCTGTCCAGCAGCGCAATAGCAGCTTCAACTGCTGCTTTTACATCACTGCTGACCGTTGTGGGTGTGATATTCATCCGGTCTTCAAATGCGGTTTCGATAATGCTTTTTAAATCAGCCATGATAATGCGTCAGCCCTCTGTTGCATGGGTAAGTTGGTCTACCAGAACACGGCGCAGCTGACTTTGTTGTTCGCTGCTGAGTGCCTCGTCCTGGCGGGTGGAAATCATAAAAAAGTCTTCAGCACGCTCGCCAATAGTGGTGATTTTGGCGGCGTGAATATTTATTTCGCACTGGGAAAATACCTGGCCAATATCGGCCAATAAACCCGGCGTGTCCAAAGCGGCCAGTTCCAGCATGGTGCGTTGTTTGTTTTTGCCAGGCAAAAACACCACTTTAGGCGGCACATGAAAAGCTTTCAGTTGTTTGTTCGGTCTGGCTTTATTGCGCTCTGGTGGCAGCTGGTTACTGATATAAGTTTCCAGCGCTGTTTTGATACTGTTGATGCGGGAGCTTGCAGTTACTGCGGCGCCATTTTGCTCCAGTACCACAAAGGTATCCATGGCATAACCATCTTTATTGGTCATGATTTGCGCATCATAAATACTGACTTTTTTACTATCAAGCGCTGCTACCATGCGGGCGAACAAGTTCGGTTGGTCGGCGGTGTAAACAAATATCTGGGTGCCGCCGCGCAAAGCCGTGGGGCTTATCAGCACCATAGGCTTTGTAAAATCAGTATGTTGCAGCAGGTTTTCTGTGTGCCAGGCAATCAGTCTTGGGTTATAACGGGCAAAATAATCGGCTTTAAATTTGCTCCACAAAGGGCTGATTTTTTCGCCATCGATGCCCATTTCGGCCAATAAACGCAAAGCTTCCGTCTGGTGTTCGCGAATTTGGTCGCGTAAATCCATCGGTTTTTCCAAACCTCTGCGAAAGGCTTTTTGGGTGCCTAAATACAATTCCCGCAGCAACGAGCCCTTCCAGTCGTTCCAAAGGTTATCGTTGGTGGCACGGATATCAGCCAAAGTTAAACAATACAGATAATTGAGCCTGGTTTCGTCGCGCACTTTTTCGGCAAATTCAGCAATCACCGAAGGGTCGTGAATATCACGGCGCTGCGCTGTCACCGACATGAGCAAATGTTGTTCGACCAGCCAGACAATGAGTTTGGTATCAAACTCGCTGAGTTTATGCAGTTTGCCAAATTCGCGCGCGTCCATAGCGCCCAAGTCTGAGTGATCGCCGCCCCTGCCTTTGGCAATATCGTGGAAAATACCTGCTAAATACAACAGCTCTGGTTTTTCCAGCCGTTTGACGATGTCGGTGCAAAGCGGAAATTCGCCGGCAAACTCGGGCTCGCTGTACCTGTGCAGGTTTTTCAGCACCCTGTGGGTATGTTCATCCACAGTGTAAGCGTGGAATAAATCAAACTGCATCTGGCCCACAATATTGCGCCACTGCGGTAAATAAGCCGCCAGAATACCGTGGCGGTGCATCAGGGTAATGGCTCTGTCCATGCCTCTGGGGTGACGCATAATAGCCATAAACAGCTGGCGGCAACCGGCATAATCCTGCAAATCACCCATTAAACGGCGCCGCACCTGGCGCAGTAAGCGGATGGTTTCTGAGTGAATGCCGTCAATCTGGCTGTGATTGGCAATATGCCAGAATAACTTCAGAATATTTTCGCGCCGGGCAAACACCGCTTTGTCGGTGGCCGAAATTAAATGGCCCTGAATCTCAAAAGAGTCATCAAGCGGTTGCACCTTAAACTTGCTGTGGCTTTTTAAAATGCTGCCTTCAAAGTGTTGCAGCAGCATGTCGTTTAGTTCACTGACCCTTTGTACAGTCAGGAAAAACCTTTTCATCATGCGCTCAACCGATGCTTTGCCGTCATCACCAAAACCCAGGCGACGGGCAACGGAGGGCTGATAATCAAACAAAATGCGGTTTTCGTTGCGACCCGCTTCTAAATGCAAGGCAAAACGCATTTGCCATAAATAAGCTTCACATTCCATCAGTTCCTGATATTCATCTTCAGTCAGATACTGATGTGCCACCAGCTCGTGCATGGTGCGGGTACGGAAGTGTTTTTTTGCTACCCAGCCAATGGTCTGAATATCACGTAAACCACCCGGGTTGGCTTTTAAATTAGGTTCAAGGTTGTAGGCGGTGCCGTGATACTGGGCGTGGCGACCTTGTTGCTCGTGGCGTTTGGCCTGGAAAAAATCTTTGCTGGGCCAGAAGTTATCTTTGCTGACTTCAAGCTGCAGTTCGTTAAATAAAGTGGAGTTGCCACAAAGGTAACGCATTTCCATCAGATTGGTGGCAATGGTAATGTCGTCGCGGCCGAGGCTTAAAGATTCTTTGATGGTACGCACGCTGTGGCCGACTTCAAGGCGTAAATCCCACAACATGGTGATAAATTTACCAATCTGTTCCTGCTGCAGCGGGCTTAATTTAGCGCCTGTTAAAATCAGCAAATCAACGTCAGAAAAAGGGTGCAGTTCGCCACGGCCATAACCGCCAACCGCTATCAGAGTAAGTTGCTTTTGAGACGCTAAATCAAAGTGTTGCCATAAAGCTTGCAACACTTCATCAATAAAATGGGCGCGGGAGCGAACCAGACTGGCAACAGTGTGGCTGTCGGCGGCAACTTTCAGCCATTCCAGAAAGTCGCTGAAGTATTTTTTATAGCTGTCGAGGGTAAACTGGCCCGGAATAGTCTTATCAAAAGCGAGCGCCGTGCTCATAACTTATTACCCTTGCTGATAGCTGCGGCCGGGCTTTTGAGCCTGGTGGCCGCAGTGCGCTTTGAGTGCAGCCAGCTTGTTATTCGGCCGTCAGAACTCTGTCTATGGTGTCATCCTTGCGTAAGGTCAGGATTTCACAACCAGTGTCAGTGACCACAATAGTGTGTTCAAACTGTGCTGATAAACTACGATCTTTCGTTACAACCGTCCAGCCGTCTTTTAACAATTTGCTATGGCGTTCACCGGCATTAATCATTGGCTCTATGGTTAAACACATGCCGGTTTTGAGCACTTCGCCGGTACCGGGGCGGCCATAATGCAACACCTGCGGATCTTCGTGAAACACTGCACCAATGCCGTGGCCGCAATATTCACGTACTATCGAATAATTGTGTTTTTCCGCATGCACCTGAATGGCATGGCCTATATCACCTAACCGGCAACCGTTTTTCACTTTTTTCAGACCCAGATATAAAGCTTCCTGGGTGACGCGAATCAGCCGCTCCGACAAAATGCTCGGTTTGCCAATCACAAACATTTTAGAGGTATCACCGTGATAACCATCTTTAATCACAGTGATATCAATATTAATAATGTCGCCGTCTTTCAATAGCTTGTCGTCAGCCGGAATGCCATGGCAAATCACATGGTTTACTGAGGTACAAATAGATTTAGGGAAACCGTGGTAATTCAGCGGGGCAGGGATAGCCTGTTGCACATTGACAATATAGTCATGGCAAATCCGGTCCAGTTCGCCGGTGCTGACACCCGCTTTGACATGAGGCTCAATCATTTCAAGCACTTCAGCTGCCAAACGGCCTGCAACACGCATTTTTTCAATCTGTTCCTGGGTCTTAATGTTCGCCGCCATGCCATCTCTCTCTGCTGCAAAACTACACAATACATTGTGTTTGTGGGGCGCCTATGGTATAAAGCGCGCCGCAATTTGGCAAATAGCTTGTGGTTTTTTTCGAAAATACTGCCAGTCAAAACACCGGATTTGCAAATCAACCTTAATTAAATAACACACATACATCGTCACATAAGCCGGGGTGCCAATTAAAATTGGTCGGATTTATGGGATGTATGGAGGCCTAACCCCCATTAAAGGAAATACTCTGATGGCAAAAGTTTCTATGCGCGATATGCTCCAGGCGGGCGTACATTTCGGTCACCAAACCCGTTACTGGAACCCAAAAATGAAGCCATTCATTTTCGGCGCCCGTAACCGCGTTCATATCATCAACCTGGAAAAAACTGTTCCAATGATGAACGACGCTCTGACTTTCATTCAGTCAGTTGCCGCTAAAAAAGGCAAAATCCTGTTTGTTGGTACCAAACGCGCTGCCGGCGAAGCAATCAAAGAAGCAGCTCTGCAATCTGATCAGTACTATGTAAACCACCGTTGGTTAGGTGGCATGCTGACTAACTGGAAAACAGTGCGTCAGTCTATCAAGCGCCTGAAAGACCTGGAATCACAAAGCCAGGACGGTACTTTCGAAAAGCTGACTAAAAAAGAAGCTTTAGACCGTACCCGCGAGATGGAAAAGCTGGAGAAGAGCTTAGGCGGTATCAAAGACATGGGCGGCTTGCCTGATGCTCTGTTTGTGATCGACGCTGACCACGAACACATCGCTATCAAAGAAGCAAACAACCTGGGTATCCCAGTTGTTTCTATCGTTGATACCAACTCTGATCCTAAAGGTGTTGACTTTGTTATCCCAGGTAACGATGACGCTATCCGCGCCATTCAGTTATACCTGAGCGCCGTAAATGCAGCTATTGCTGAAGGCCGTGATAAAAACATCGAAGTTCAGGCTGAAGCCGACAACTTCGTTGCAGCTGAGTAATACAGCTGTGTGCAGACTGTCATAAACCGTCTGCATTCACCTTTTAATCTGGACAGGGGCTACGGCCCCTGTTTGTTCAACCTGATTGAAACGAGGAATTTCCCATGGCTGTAACTGCCGGTATGGTTAAAGAATTACGCGAGCGCACTGGCGCTGGCATGATGGACTGCAAAAAAGCTTTAGAAGAAACTGCAGGCGACATCGAAGGCGCAATTGAATTAATGCGCAAAAACGGTCAGGCTAAAGCTGCCAAGAAAGCTGGCCGTATCGCTGCTGAAGGTACTGTGATCACTCGCGTTGGTAACGGTTATGCTGTTGCTATCGAATTTAACTGCGAAACTGACTTCGTAGGCCGTGACGCCAGCTTCCTGGCATTTGCTAATGCAGCTTCTGATTTGGCTCACGCCAACAAACTGTTTACTGTTGAAGAACTGTCAGCTGCCAAGCTGGGTGACACTACTGTTGAAGAAGCCCGTGCTGCACTGGTTACCAAAATTGGTGAAAACATCAATATCCGTCGTATCTCTGTAGCTCAGGGTGACGTGATTGGTCAGTACACGCACTCAGGCCGTATCGGTGTGTTAGTGGTACTGGAAGGCGGTAACGAAGAGATTGCAAAAGACGTTGCTATGCACGTTGCTGCAAACAACCCTTCATTCCTGACTCCTGAGTCAGTACCTGCTGAAGTTGTTGCTAAAGAGCAGGAAATTCAGATCGAAATCGCTATCAACAGCGGCAAGCCAAAAGAAATTGCTGAGAAGATGGTTGCAGGTCGTATGACGAAGTTCACTGGCGAAGTTTCTTTAACTGGCCAGATGTTCGTAAAAGACCCAAGCATCACTACAGGTGACTTCCTGAAGCAAAACGGCGCTAAAGCTGTTAGCTACATTCGTTTAGAAGTAGGCGAAGGCATCGAAAAAGCAGAAACAGACTTTGCTGCTGAAGTAGCTGCACAAATTGCTGCTGCTAAAAAATAATGCGAGCTTTAGCTAATGGCTAAAACCCGCTAAAATAACCGCGACTTTGGCTTTGCCAGTCGCGGTTTTTTTATATATGAAAGTTGCGAAACTATCGGTTTCGTCAAAATTTAAACAACCGGTTCCAGCTTTATATGCCGGTACCGGTTGCCTGAGGCTGTTGAGCTGCTGTGAAGCAACAGTGAGCAACAACAGCTATCGCTGATGCAGTGCGGACTGCAGCGGCAGTGCCAGACACGGCGTGCCTGCCAATAAGGACACCGCAACTATGTATACAGATGAACATTCAATCCGGCCTGATGGGGATCTCATGAGCACAAGTCCAAAACCAACCTACAGAAGAATTTTATTAAAACTGAGCGGTGAAGCCCTGATGGGTGATGAAGGCTTTGGTATTGATCCCAAAGTATTAGACCGGATGGCACAGGAAATTAAAGAACTGGTTGAGCTGGGTGTGCAGGTTGGTATCGTTATTGGTGGTGGTAATATTTTCCGCGGTGAAGGTTTGGCCAAAGCCGGTATGAACCGTGTGGTAGGCGACCATATGGGCATGCTGGCCACTGTAATGAACGGTTTAGCCATGCGCGACGCGCTGCACCGTGCTTTTGTGAACGCCCGTCTGATGAGCGCTTTCCCGCTGAACGGCGTTTGTGACAACTACAGCTGGGCAGAAGCCATCAGCTTATTAAAATCAGGCCGGGTGGTTATTTTCTCCGCTGGCACTGGTAACCCATTTTTCACAACAGATTCAGCCGCTTGTTTACGCGGTATTGAAATTGAAGCTGATTGTGTTTTAAAAGCCACCAAAGTAGACGGTGTTTATTCAGCAGATCCGGTGAAAGACCCTGCTGCCACTTTATACAACCAGCTGACTTATGCTGAAGTGCTGGATAAAGAACTGAAAGTGATGGATTTAGCGGCATTTACCCTGGCGCGTGATCACAATATGCAAATCCGGGTGTTTAATATGAACAAGCCGGGCGCATTAAAACGCGTCATTATGGGCGAGACCGAAGGCACGGTAATCGACCACGCCGAAAATTTACAGTAAACTAGCCGCCATCCTGCCCGGGCACAGCATGCTGTGCCTTATACAACACAAAGGAAGAATCAGGTGATTAACGATATTCTGCAAGACAGTAAAACCCGGATGGAAAAAAGCCTTGATGCACTGAAAAATCAGTTATCAAAAATCCGTACCGGACGCGCCCACCCAAGCCTGCTTGATGGCATTCAGGTTTCTTATTATGGCTCTGACACCCCGCTGCGTCAGGTTGCTAACGTGTCGTCAGAAGACGCCCGCACCCTGATGATCACAGTGTTTGACCGCTCGATGATCCAGGCGGTAGAAAAAGCCATTATGCAATCTGATTTAGGTTTAAACCCAATTGGTGCCGGTACTTCTATTCGGGTGCCTTTGCCAGCTTTAACTGAAGAGCGTCGCCGTGATTTAGTCAAAGTAGTGCGTGGTGAAGCGGAAGGCGCCCGTGTTGCGGTGCGTAACATCCGCCGTGACGCCAATGCCGATTTTAAAGCACTGTTAAAAGACAAAGAAATCAGTGAAGATGACGAACGTCGTGCAGCTGACGAAATTCAGAAAATCACTGACGCTTGGGTGAAAAAAGTCGACGAAGTACTGGCAGCCAAAGAAAAAGAATTAATGGAAGTTTAATTCCAGCCATTGCTTTGTAAACAAAGCGCCGTGCAGCTCCACTTCGCGGCGCTTTTTTGTTCGGGTAAGTTTTTTGTGTGACACCATATTTGCAGGCAGGCATTGATGACAGAAGAGACACAAGCGTTTAACAGCGCTTTGCCACAACATGTCGGAATTATTATGGATGGTAACGGCCGCTGGGCCGAACGCCAGGGAAAACCACGGGTTTGGGGCCACAAAAAAGGCGTCGACGCTGTGCGTAAAGCCGTGAGTTTTTGCCGTAAATTAGGCATTCCATCGCTGACGTTATTTGCGTTCTCCAGTGAAAACTGGCGCCGGCCTGAAGATGAAGTCTCCAGTCTGATGCAGCTGTTTTTATTTGTGCTGCAACAGGAAGTGAAGGTTCTGCACAAAAATCAGGTGCGGCTGAACATTATTGGTGATTTGTCCCGTTTTAGCCCTAAGTTGCAGGAAAGTATTGCCAAAGCTCAGGCGCTGACCGCCGGCAACACAGGTTTAACGCTGAATGTGGCGGCCAATTATGGCGGGCGCTGGGATATTGCCAATGCAGCCCAACAGCTGGCGGCGCAAGTAGCCAGTGGCCAATTGCAACCTACTGACATTACAGAACAAATGCTGAGTCAGCATATTCAGATGCATGAACAGCCAGAACTTGATTTAATGATCCGCACCGGTGGTGATATCCGCATCAGCAACTTTTTGCTGTGGCAGGCCGCTTATGCCGAATTATGTTTTCTTGACACCTTGTGGCCGGATTTTGACGACCAGGTGTTTGCCGATGCTATTGCCAGTTTTGTCAGCCGTGAGCGCCGTTATGGTTGCACCGGCGCACAAATCCGTGAGCTGGCGGCAGGCTCCACAGAAGGACAATAAGTTTGTTTAAACAACGACTGATCACTGCTCTTGTTCTGGCGCCTTTGGCGTTGGCGGCGGTGTTTTATTTGCCACCTCTTGGTTTTGCTTTGTTTTTAGGCGCTGCTTTTGTCATTGCCGCCTGGGAATGGGCCGCTTTTTGTGGCTGGAGCAGCCTGGTGCACCGCATCAGCTTTGTGCTGGGCTCGGCACTCTGGTACCTGATTTGTTATCAGGCTTTGCCGCTGAATCTGCACTGGCCCATTCAGAGTAATCAGGCCACACATTTAGCACTGTGGTCCGGCATTGGCTGGTGGTTGCTGGCGGTGTTATTGGTGCTGAGTTTTAGCCGTAGTAAACATTTGTGGCAACACAATAAATTACTGAAAGCGCTGATGGGCTGGTTCACTTTAGTGCCTAGTTTTGCCGCTTTGTTGCTGCTGCGTAACGTCAATTATGAACAATCCAGCTTTACCGGTGCCTGGCTGATTTTTTCGCTTTTGGGTTTGGTCTGGGCCGCTGATGTGGGTGGTTATGTGATTGGTAAACCTTTTGGCAAACACAAATTATTGCCGGATGTAAGCCCGGGTAAAACGCTGGAAGGCATGCTGGGTGGTCTCGCTTTTGTGATGTTGTTTGTCACAGCTGTTGCCGCCACTATGCAATGGCCTGAAGGTGTGGTTTATTGGTATCTGGCGGCTTTGTTACTGACCTTGTTGTCGGTGTTTGGTGATTTATCAGAAAGTATGTTTAAACGGGTGGCTGGCCTGAAAGACAGTGGCAACATCTTCCCTGGGCATGGTGGCATTCTGGACAGAATCGACAGCCTGACCGCAACTGCGCCTTTATTTGCGCTTTTTATTGCGTTATTTGGTCGGTTCTGATGCAACGTCAGGTAGTTATTTTAGGCTCGACCGGCTCTATTGGCTGCAGCACTCTGGATGTGCTGGCACAGCATCCACAGCGTTTTAGCGTGTTTGCACTGACTGCCGGCCGGCAAATTGACAAACTCTTTGCCCAGTGCCTGCAAGCCAAGCCACTTTATGCTGCTGTGCTGGAAGCCAATGACGCTCAGTTACTGCAACAAAAACTGCGTGACGCAGGTTCTGCCACTCAGGTGTTGTATGGCGCCCAGGCCTTTGCCGATTTAGCTGCCCATCCAAATACCGACATCGTGATGGCCGCGATAGTGGGTGCTGCTGGTTTATTGCCAACCTTGGCCGCTGTGCAACAAGGTAAAACTGTACTGCTGGCCAACAAAGAAGCTTTGGTGATGAGTGGTGAACTTTTTATCAATGCAGTAAAACAACATCAGGCCACTTTGTTGCCCATCGACAGCGAACATAATGCTATTTTTCAGTGTTTGCCGGCTGCCTTGCAAGGCGGTTGTTATCAAAGTGATTTACAAAAAGCCGGTATTGCCAAAATTCTGCTGACCGGCAGCGGCGGGCCTTTCCGGCAAACCCCGTTGGCTGAATTTGACGCCATTACGCCAGCGCAGGCGGTAGCCCATCCAAACTGGAGCATGGGCCGGAAAATTTCGGTCGACAGCGCCACTATGATGAATAAAGGCCTGGAGTTTATCGAAGCTCGCTGGTTATTTAACTGCACAGCCGATGATATTCAGGTGGTGATCCACCCGCAAAGTATTATCCACTCTATGGTGCAATACAGCGACGGCTCAGTGCTGGCGCAGTTGGGTAACCCGGATATGCGCACGCCAATAGCGCACGCTCTGGCATTCCCGGATCGTATTGCCAGCAATGTCAAAGCGCTGAATTTTTTTGAAGTGGCCGATTTTACTTTCAGCAAACCAGATGCTGATCGTTACCCCTGTTTACAGCTTGCCATCGACGCTTGCCGGCATGGTCAGGGCGCAACAACAGCGCTGAACGCCGCCAATGAAATTGCGGTGGAAGCCTTTTTAAACGGACAAATCCGTTTTACCGATATAGCAAGGCTTAATGCACGGGCACTGAGCCGGTTTGCCAGTCACAGTGCAAAAACGCTGGATGATATTCTGGCGCTTGATCAAGAAAGCCGTCTTTATGCAGAGACTGAGCTTGGGAGTTTATCGTGAGTGCTTTTGTCTGGAATTTATTGTCTTTTGTGCTGGCGCTGGGTTTGTTGGTGACGGTGCACGAATTTGGTCACTTTTGGGTGGCGCGTAAAAACGGCATTCTGGTGAAAAGATTTTCGATTGGTTTTGGTAAAACTTTATACAGCTGGCGTGATAAACAAGGCACTGAATTTGTCATTGCTGCGATACCGCTGGGTGGTTATGTGCGCATGCTGGACGAGCGTATTGACCCTGTGCTGCCGGAATTTTCCGATTTGGCTTTTAACAATAAAAGCGTATTGCAACGTATGGCGGTGATAGTGGCAGGCCCAATGGCGAATTTTATTTTTGCCATTTTTGTGCTGGCGCTGATGTACATCATTGGTGTACCCACTTTAAGACCTGTGGTGGCTGATGTGTTGCCTAACTCTATTGCCGCAACGGCACAATTACCCGCCAATCATCAGGTTGTTGCAGTGAATGGTGAAGAAGTTCGTGACTGGCAGGCGGTCAGTTTGATGCTGATAGGCCAGATTGGCCGTGATAGTGTGATTGTCAGTGTTAAACCGCTTGAAAGCGACGCTGTTACTGATTATCAGCTTGATTTAACAGACTGGCGTTTTGATCCGGATAAAGACTCAATTTTTCAGAGCCTGGGTTTTATACCAAAACAAGCTTTGCCGCTGTTAGAAGTCGGCAACTTAAGTGAAAATTCCGCCGCCGCCAAAGCCGGGCTGCAACAGGGTGATAAATTTATTGCTGCTGCCGGCGTCAGTTTAAAACACTGGAACGACCTGGTCGGTATTATCCAGAATAACCCGGGTAAAGCTGTACCTATGTTGATTGAGCGCAATGGCGCAACACTTGAGCTTGATGTTACCCCAGAAAGTCGTGTAACCAGCGATGGTTTTCATCAGGGCTTCTTAGGGGTGGCGCCTAAGGTGCAACCTCTTGATGATTCAATGTTTTTTGACCAACGTTATGGCCCGGTAGAAGCTATGTGGCAAGGTGTGGTTCGCACCTGGCAACTGGTGCGGCTGAGTTTTTCTATGGTCGAAAAACTGATCTTTGGGGATGTATCGGTCAAACATTTAAGTGGCCCTATTTCGATAGCTCAAGGGGCCGGTGACAGTGCTGGCCTGGGGCTGATTGCATTTTTATCCTTCCTGGCACTTATCAGTGTGAACCTTGGGGTGGTAAATTTACTGCCGCTGCCTATTTTGGATGGCGGCCATTTAATGTATCTTGTGGTGGAACTTCTCACCGGCAGGCCGGTCTCTGAGAAAGCGCAGGAGACAGGTTTTAAAATCGGAGCCTTCGTTCTGCTGATGTTAATGGGAATTGCGCTGCTCAACGATATTTCTCGTTTGTAATAAACTAATCATAAGTAGTCCAAAACAATGACAATTAAACGATTAGTAGCTGCGATGTTGCTGGCCTCTGCCAGCAACTCGGTGCTCGCTGAACAATCATTTACGGTAAAAGACATTCAGGTAGAAGGCTTACAACGCGTGGCATTAGGCGCGGCCCTGAATAACCTGCCATTTAATATCGGCGATACAGTGACAGAGTATTCTTTGTCTAAAGGCGTGAAGTCTTTATATGCCGCCGGCCATTTTGATGAAATTGCAGTATACCGTGACGGTCAGACTGTGGTTTATCGGGTAAAAGAACGTCCAACCATCAATGCTATTGAGTTTGATGGTAACAAAGACATCAAAGAAGAACAGCTGAATGAAAGCCTCACCAACCAGAAAATCATTGTGGGTGAGCAGCTGGATAAAACCATTATCCGTGAAATTGAAAACGGTTTAACTGAGTTTTATCACGGTGTGGGTAAATACAACGCCAAAGTAGACATTAAGCTGACTTATCTGCCACGTAACCGTGTCAACCTGAAACTGGAATTTAAAGAAGGGGATGCTGCTTCTGTTCGTCAGATCAACATCGTCGGCAACGAATTATTTTCCGATAAAGACATCTTAAAAGACACTGAGTCGCTGGTGGATTTGCCCTGGTGGCGCTTTATGTCGTCAGATCGTTACCAGAAAGAAACCTTAAAAGGCGATTTGGAAAAAATCCGCAGTTATTATCTCGACCGGGGTTACCTGCGTTTTGATATTGAAGCCAATACTGTGGCTGTCAGCCCGGATAAAGAGTCGGTTTATGTCACTTTGCAGGTGAAAGAAGGTGAACAATACACCATTACCGGCGTTGATTTTGTTGGTGATCTGATTGGTCAGGAAGAGTTTATTAATGCCATGCTGCCGCTGAAAAGTGGTCAGTTATATAACGGCGCTCTGGTGACTTATACCGAAGAAAGTATCGCTAAGTTTCTGGCAAGTTTTGGTTATGCCAATTCTAAAGTCCGTACCAGCACCAATATTAATGACGACACCAAAGAAGTGGCTTTAACCATCAGTGTTGAGCCAGGCAAGCGGGTGTATGTCAACCGTATTTCAGTGAAGGGCAATGCTTCAACCAAAGACGAAGTGATTCGCCGTGAAATCCGTCAGATGGAAGGTGCCTGGTTGTCGAATGACACCCTGGAAAAATCCAAACTGTGGGTGCAGCGTCTGCCTTATATCGAAAAAGTAGAATTTGAAACCAAAGAAGTGCCTGGCGTCGAAGATAAAGTAGATATCGACTTCACTATCAAAGAACGGCCATCGGGCAGCTTTAATGCCGGTGTTTCTTTTGGTAGTTATCAGGGGCTGGCGTTCCAGCTGGGTGTGGAACAACAAAGTTTCCTCGGTTCAGGTAACTCTGCCGGTATTAGTTTTAATACCAACAAATACCAGAAATCAATCAATCTGAATTATACAGATCCGTATTTTACGCTCGATGGCATCAGCCTCGGCGGCTCTGTATTCTTCTCTGACTTTGATGGCAGTAAAGCCGGTCTGGAAGCTTACAATCAGCGTAGTTATGGCGCTGGGGTTAATTTTGGTTACCCTATTAACGAATACAGCAGATTAAATTTTGGCGCCAACGTCAGTGTTAATGACATCAGTTATATTCAGGAATTTGATCAACTGCGCCATTTCCGCGCTATGTTGCTCGATCCGGCTAAACCTGACAGTTCATACGAGTTTACTAACTATGACTTGGCCATCGGCTGGGTACGCAGCACCTTAAACCGGGGCACCTTCCCGACAGATGGTCTGAGATTGTCACTGAGTGGTAAAATCACCACGCCGAACTCAGATTTGCAGTATTTCAAAACCAATTTTGAAGCGGCAAATTATATAGCGCTCAGTAACGACCACAGCTGGTCGTTCTTAAGCAAGCTGGAGTTGGGTTATGGTAATGGTTATGGTAGTAAAGGTGGTTATGACCATACACTGCCATTTAACGACAACTTTTATGCCGGTGGCCAGAACTTCCGTGGTTTTGAAAACCGCGTGATAGGCCCGCGCGCCGTTTATCGTTTTGTAAACAGCATTCCGGGTTTACCAGATCCTTATGGTGCAGGTTCAGGTGTTGCTTTACCAACTTCACCAGACTTTGACAGTTACAGTATTTCACAACGTTCATTTGGTGGTAACGCTCAGGCTATTGCGACTCTTGAGCTGATTACACCAACACCGCTGGTGAAAGAAGATTATGCCAACTCTATCCGTACCAGTTTGTTTGTGGATGCGGGTAACGTTTGGGATACTGAATTTGACATCGACAGGTATGCCAAATTAACGCAATATCAGGATCCAAATTATCTGCAAACAGGTTTGCTGGATTATTCGGATGCGGGTATGATTCGGGTCTCTGCGGGCGTAACAGTGCAGTGGATTTCGCCTATGGGCCCACTGACTTTCAGCCTTGCCAAAATTATCAAAAAATATGATGGCGACGAGCAGGAAAACTTCAGCTTTAATATCGGCACAACTTTTTAAGAATTATTTTGAGGTAAAAGGACATTATGTTTAAGCCAAGCTTTACCAAAACAGCAGTATTACTGGCCAGCGTTCTGATGGCTGGTGCTGTGTCTGCAAAAGAAATGAAAGTCGGTTTTGTCAATGTACGTGCTGTGTTTTCTCAGCTGCCACAAGCGACAAAAGTTCAGGAAAGCCTGAAAACTGAATTTGGTGCCAAATTTGCTGAAATGCAAAAACTGGAAAGTGACCTGAAGTTTAATATTGAAAAATATAAACGTGATGGTTCTACCATGAGCGAAGCACAGAAAAAAGAATTACAAGCAGCTATTGAAAAACAACAGCAGCAGTATGAACCAATGGCACGTTCTTTAGAAGAATCGTACCGTCAGCGTCAGGGTGAAGAAAACAACAAGCTGATGGGTCTGGTTAAAACCGCTATCGACGCTATTGCTGCCAAAGAGCAATACGACGTGATCCTGAATGCTGAAGCCGCTGTGTATGCCAAACCAGAGTACGATATTTCTTCTGCTGTGGTTGCTCAGGTTAGTAAAGCGAAATAATGTCAAAGTACAATTTGACAGAGTTAGCTGAGCAGCTTGGCGCTCAGCTACATGGAGACGGCGCTGCAATCATCAGCGCCGTTGCCACACTTGAAGAAGCCAGTGCTGGTCACATCAGTTTTCTTGCCAACAGCAAATACCGCAAGTTCCTGCAGCAAAGCACAGCAACAGCGGTGCTGATTAAAGCTGAAGATCTGGAATATTGTCCGGTCAATGCTTTAGTCGTGAATGACCCTTATGTCGCATTTGCCAGAGTTGCCCAGTTACTAGATACCACGCCAGCAGCTGCAAGTGCCGTACATACCACTGCACTGATAGACCCCTCAGCCAAAATTGCCGCCAGTGCCCATATCGGTCCTTATGCGGTGATTTCAAAAGATGTTGTCATTGCTGACAATGTGCAAATAGGCGCCGGTTGTTTTATTGGTGAAGGCGCAAAAATTGGTGCTAACACCAAGATTTGGCCAAAGGTGACGGTGTACCATGGTGTCACTATTGGCGAACGTTGTATTGTGCACAGTGGTGCTGTGATTGGTGCCGACGGTTTTGGTTTTGCCAACGAACGTGGCCAGTGGCTGAAAATTCCACAGGTTGGCGGCGTGGTGATTGGCAATGACTGTGAAATTGGTGCCAATACCACCATAGACCGCGGCGCCATGGCTGATACCATCATTGGCTACAATGTCATTATTGATAACCAGGTACAAATAGCCCACAACGTGCAGATTGGCGACCACACGGCCATTGCCGGTTGTACTGTGGTGGCTGGTAGTACCAAAATTGGCCGTTATTGTATTATTGGTGGCGCTTGCGCTATCACAGGCCATGTTGAAATTTGCGATGGTGTGCAAATTACCGGTATGTCGATGATTACTAAAGGTATTACCGAAAAAGGTATTTATTCATCCGGCGTGCCTGCCAGTCCGAATCTGGAATGGCGCAAAAATAACGCCCGTTATCGCCAGCTTGATCAGATGTACCAGCGTCTGCGGGATCTTGAGCAACAGCTGGCCCAACTGAAAGCGCCGGCTGCAGAATAACTTTGCCGCTGGTGTTCGTGTTTTTCAGCTTTAAATAGTCAGAGGGTTCATTTTGACGAATTCATTAAATAGCTTAGAAGTTCAGGAAATTATGGCGTTGTTGCCACACCGTTACCCGTTTTTATTAATAGACAGGGTATTGGATTACACGCCAGGTGAAACCCTGACCGCCATTAAAAACGTCACTATTAATGAACCTATTTTTACCGGTCATTTCCCTGGTTTACCTATTTTCCCTGGGGTATTAATTCTGGAAGCTATGGCACAAGCCACTGGTATTCTGGGTTTTAAAACCGTTTCTGAACGTGCTGAAAACGAACTGTATTTGTTTGCTGGTATTGATGAAGCCCGCTTTAAAAAACCGGTAGTGCCAGGCGATCAGCTGGTGCTTGAAGTGAAGTTTTTAAAAGAACGTCGCAATATGTGGAAGTTTTATTGTGAAGCAAAAGTCGATGGCCAGGTGGTTTGCACGGCCGAACTGATGTGTGCCAGAAGAGAACTCTGATTATGATCCATTCATCCGCCGTTATTGAAGCTGGTGCCCGTATTGGCAACAACGTCCGCATTGGCCCTTTTTGTTATATTGGCGCCGGCGTGACCCTTGGCGACGATTGTGTGCTTGAGTCTCATGTGGTGATCAAAGGGCCATCCATCATTGGTCGTGGTAACCACTTTTTTCAGTTCACCAGTATTGGTGAAGCCTGCCAGGATAAAAAGTACAAAAACGAGCCGACAGAACTGCAGATTGGTGACAACAATATTTTCCGTGAAGGTTGCACAGTCCACCGTGGCACCATTCAGGACAAAGGCGTGACCATTATTGGCAGCAATAACCTCTTTATGAATTACACCCATGTGGCGCACGATTGTGTCATTGGCAGCAATGTAATTTTTGCCAATAACGCTTCAACTGCAGGCCATGTGCATGTGGGCGATTGGGTGATTATTGGTGGTATGAGTGGTGTACATCAATTCTGCCATATTGGTTCCCATAGCTTTATCGGCGGTGGTTCTATTGTGGTGAAAGACGTGCCGCCTTATGTAATGGCGCATGGTTCACACGCAGTGCCGCATGGTATTAACAGCGAAGGACTTAAACGTCGTGGTTTTAGCAGTGAAGCCATTACTGAAATTAAACGGGCTTATAAAGTGTTGTACCGTCAGGGTCTGATGGTGAATGACGCCGTAGCAGCTTTGGCCGATAAAGCGGAGCAAATACCTGAAATTAAAGTATTTACTGATTTTATTGTGCAGTCACCGCGTGGCATTATCCGTTAAACGTCTGCACTGACAGTCATCTTTGTATCAACACGGCGTCTTTTGACGCCGTTTTGTTCAGCTGTGTTAATGGATGGCAAAACCATTGAATCTTTTGCCCTTTGTCCACAAAGAAGGGTAATATCCTGTTCATTTTTTCAGACGTTTGCCATAAAGCCGTCGTCAATTCTGGTGTAATTTTGATGCAAACAACAAAGCCGGTCCGCATTGCGATGATCGCAGGTGAACATTCGGGTGACATTCTGGGCGCAGATCTTATCCGGGCGCTCAAACTGCAACTACCCAATGCCGAATTTTACGGTATTGGTGGTGAACGCATGCGCGCTGAAGGTTTTCAGGCGGTGTTTGATATGGAAGAGCTGGCGGTGATGGGCATAGTGGAAGTGCTTGGCCGGTTGCCGCGCTTATTACAAGTACGCCGCGATATTCTGGCGCATTTTAACAAGCATCAACCTGATGTTTTTATTGGCATTGATGCCCCCGATTTTAACCTGCCGGTGGAGTTAAAACTCAAAGCTGCCGGTATTAAAACAGTGCATTATGTCAGCCCTTCGGTCTGGGCCTGGCGGCAAAAACGTATTTTTAAGATTGCCGCTGCTACCAACATGGTGCTGGCGTTATTGCCTTTTGAAAAAGCTTTTTATGACCAGCATCAGGTGCCTTGTACCTTTGTCGGCCATACACTGGCCGACCAAATGCCGTTGTCGCCTGATAAAACTGCCGAAAAAGTGGCTTTGGGTTTTACTGCCGATAAACCCTTGCTGGCCATTATGCCTGGCAGCAGAAGCAATGAAATCAAATTGTTAGCCCCGGATTTTTTGCGTGCAGCGGCAAAGTTGCAACAACAAAACCCCAGCTTGCAGCTGGTCTGTAATATGGTGACCCAGGCCAAAGCCGACATTTTTAACGCTATTTTGGCAGAGCAAACACCGAAGCTTAAAATCAGCTTGTTGATTGGCAAAGCACGGCAAACCTTAACAGCAGCAGATGCGGTGTTTATCGCCTCAGGCACTGCGACTTTGGAGGCGATGCTTGCTAAAACGCCGATGGTGGTGGCTTATAAAACCAACTGGCTGACCTATCAAATTGCCAGTCGACTGGTGAAAGTGGATTATTTCAGCCTGCCCAATTTATTGGCCAAAAAAGCTCTGGTGCCGGAATTTTTGCAGCATCAAGTGACAGAAGCTGCACTTATTGACGCTATGACACCGCTGCTCAGCCAACAAGCGGACGCCACCCGCGCTGAATTTAGTGTTATTCATCAACAAATTAGTTGTAATGCCAGCGCCAAAGCGGCCGCTGCCGTGCTGGAGCTGTTAGATGTCTGAACTGAATGTAACTAAATCGCCGTCTGAGTACCAAAGACCAGATGTGGCACTGTTGGCCGGTGTTGATGAAGTAGGGCGTGGTCCGCTGGTGGGTGCTGTGGTGACAGCAGCTGTGATCCTTGATCCAAACAAACCTATTTTGGGTTTAACTGATTCGAAAAAACTCAGTGAAAAAAAGCGGCTGTTATTAGCGGCTGAAATCCGCGAAAAAGCCTTAAGCTGGAGCCTGGGCCGGGCTGAAGTTGAAGAAATTGACGACATTAATATTTTGCATGCCACTATGCTGGCTATGCAAAGGGCGGTGGATGGTCTGCATATTCAGCCTCAATGGGTGCTGATTGACGGTAACAGAGTACCGGACGGCTTAAAACATAAAGGCAGTGCCGTGGTGAAAGGCGACAGTTTAGTGCCGGAGATCAGTGCGGCTTCTATTCTGGCCAAAGTGGCGCGTGATGCCGAAATGACAGAATTGCATCAGTTATATCCTGAATATAATTTTGCCGGCCATAAAGGTTACCCAACGGCCGAACATCTGGCTGCTATTGCCAAACACGGTATTCTGGCGGAACATCGGCGCAGTTATAAGCCGGTGCGCGACGCTATAGAGCGCCAGCCGGACGCTGAAGCATAAATGGATGCTCGACCGCTTGTGCAATAACAACTTTTTAAAAAGGTAGTTTGATGGAACCGGGATTTGTTCATCTGCGCGTTCACAGCGATTTTTCGATGCTGGACGGCTTAAGTAAAATCAAACCTATAGTAGGCGCTGCCAAAAAGCAGTTGATGCCCGCTTTGGCTTTGACCGATCAGATGAACATGTGTGGTCTGGTGCGTTTTTACAGCACTGCCCATGACGCCGGCATTAAACCCATTATTGGCGCCGATTTATTTGTGCAACACCCGCTGTTCCCCGGTGAAGCTTGCCGTTTGCTGGTGCTTGCCGCAGACAACGAAGGTTATCAGAACCTGACGATGTTGCTTTCTAAAGCTTATTTGCGCGGCCATGTGGCTGATAAACCTCAGATTGACCACGACTGGCTGGTGGAACACAGCGCCGGTTTAATTTTATTGTCGGGTGGTAAAGATGGCCCGCTTGGTAAAGCTTTGATCAAAGGCAATAAAAGCAGCACAGAGCAGTTGGTCGCCTTTTATCAGCAGCATTTTCCAGAGCGCTTTTTTTTAGAGCTTATCCGCACCGGCCGGGTTGATGAAGAGATTTATATTCAGCAGGCAGTGACCCTGGCTGAAGAAACCGGCCTGCCGGTGGTGGCCACTAACGAAGTGGTGTTTTTAACACCGGACGATTTTTCCGCTCATGAAATCCGCGTGGCTATTCACGATGGTTATACGCTGGAAGATAAACGCCGGCCAAAAAACTACAGTGAACAGCAGTACTTACGTTCTGCCGAAGAAATGCAGACGCTGTTTGCCGATATTCCCGAAGCCCTTGCCAACTCCGTTGAAATTGCCAAACGTTGTAATGTTACCATTCGTTTAGGCGAATATTTCCTGCCGGCATTTCCGACGGGCGGCATGACAGACGGAGATTTTCTGGTATTAAAATCCCGCGAAGGTTTGGAAGACCGCTTACAAATTCTGTTTCCGGACGAAAAAGTGCGGGCGGAAAAACGTGTTGAATATGACGAGCGTTTGCAAATTGAGCTCGACGTGATTAACCAGATGGGATTCCCTGGTTACTTCCTGGTGGTGATGGAGTTTATTCAGTGGTCGAAAGATAACGATATTCCGGTGGGGCCAGGCCGGGGCTCGGGCGCTGGTTCTCTGGTGGCTTATGCGTTGAAAATCACCGACCTGGATCCGCTTGAATTTGACTTACTCTTTGAGCGCTTTTTAAACCCGGAGCGGGTATCGATGCCCGACTTTGACGTCGACTTCTGTATGGACAGGCGCGACGAAGTGATAGAACACGTCTCCGACATGTACGGCCGCGAAGCGGTGTCGCAAATTATTACCTTTGGCACCATGGCTGCCAAAGCTGTTATTCGTGACGTGGGTCGGGTGCTGGGGCATCCTTATGGTTTTGTTGACCGTATCTCCAAACTTATTCCACCCACCCCAGGTATGACACTGGAGCAGGCTTTTATTGAAGAGCCACGTTTGCCCGAGCTTTATGCTGCCGACAGTGAAGTGAAAGATCTGATTGATATGGCGCGCCGGCTCGAAGGTGTCACCCGTAACGCCGGTAAACACGCCGGTGGTGTGGTGATAGCGCCAACTAAAATTACCGACTTTGCGCCTGTTTATTGTGACAGCGAAGGCAATAACCCTGTCACCCAGTTTGATAAAAACGACGTTGAATACGCAGGTCTCGTCAAATTCGACTTTTTAGGCCTTCGAACCCTCACTATTTTGCAGTGGGCGGTGAATATGGTGAACGAACGTCACCAAAAAGAAGGCAAGCCGCCTGTTGATATCACCCAAATTCCGCTGGTGGATAAACGCAGTTACGACATGTTGATGAAAGCGGAAACCACGGCAGTGTTCCAGCTTGAATCCCGTGGTATGAAAGACCTGATCCGCCGCCTGCAGCCCGACTGTTTTGAAGACATGATAGCTCTGGTGGCGCTGTTCCGGCCTGGCCCGCTGCAATCGGGCATGGTAGATAACTTTATCGACCGTAAACGCGGCCGTGAAGCCATTTCTTATCCGGATGCCACCTGGCAACACGAATCACTCAAACCCATTCTGGAACCCACTTACGGCATTATTCTGTATCAAGAGCAGGTGATGCAAATTGCTCAGGTGTTGTCTGGCTATTCACTGGGCGGCGCTGACTTATTACGCCGTGCTATGGGTAAGAAAAAACCCGAAGAAATGGCCAAACAGCGCGATACCTTCCAGAACGGCGCGGCAGCCAATGGGGTTGACCCCGAACTTGCGATGAAAATCTTCGATTTGGTAGAAAAGTTCGCAGGTTATGGTTTTAACAAATCGCACTCTGCCGCTTATGCCTTGGTGTCTTACCAAACCTTATGGATGAAAGCCCATTTCCCTGCCGAGTTTATGGCGGCGGTGATGTCGGCCGATATGGACAACACCGATAAAATCGTCACTTTGGTGGATGAGTGTGAGCATATGAAGCTCAAGCTTATTCCGCCTGATGTCAACGAAGGTTTATATAAGTTCACCGTCAATGAACAAGGCCATATTGTCTATGGCATTGGCGCGATAAAAGGCGTGGGTGAAGGCCCGATAGAAGCCATTATTGAAGCCCGCACCCAAAAAGGTGCTTTTGTTGATTTATTCGATTTTTGCGCCAAGGTTGACTTAAAAAAACTCAATCGCCGTGTTATTGAAAAGCTGATTTTATCAGGTGCCATGGACAAACTGGGGCCACACCGTGCTTCTACCATGGCAAGTCTGGAAGAAGCGATGAAAGCAGCGGAGCAGCACGCCAAAGCCGAAGCTGTTGGGCAAAGTGACTTATTTGGTTTATTGTCGCCTGAACCACAAATGTCTGCCAAAGCTTTTAAGCAGGTGCCGATTTGGCCGGATGAAGTCTGGCTGGAAGGGGAGCGTGAAACGCTCGGTTTGTATTTAACAGGTCACCCTATTAACCGTTATCTGGCAGAATTGCCACATTACGCCAGTTGCCGTTTAGTGGAAATGCAACCGGGCCGGCGCGACCAAACAGTGCATGCTTGTGGTTTAGTGGTGTCGGTGCGGGTTTTGATTAATAAAAAAGGCCGGCGCTGGGCTTTAGTGCAGCTTGACGATAAATCAGCGCGCTTAGATGTACGTTTTTTCCCCGAACAGTTCGAGAACTTCGAGCATCTGCTGCAAAAAGACAAGGTTTTGGTGGTTTCAGGACAGGTCAGCTTTGATGATTTCAGCGGTGGCCTTACAATGACCGGCCGCGAGGTGGTTGAGATCACCCAGGCCCGGGAAAAATGCCTGAAGTCGCTGTTTATTACCGTGGATGCGGCGCAGACAGGGCCGGATTATTTACCCAGATTACAAAAAGTGCTGGCAGAATTTAAAGCCGGCACAGTACCAGTGCAGTTGCGTTATCAGCGCCAGGAAGGGGCGGTAACTATGGCACTGGGCACAGAATGGTGGGTGACCCCCACAGACGCTTTGTTGCATCAGTTAAAACAATTAGCAACAATACAACTTGAATTTAATTAAGTAGGTAGTGACAGTCGATGATGCTGAATTATTTAGAGTTTGAGCAACCGATTGCGGAACTTGAAGCAAAAATAGAAGAACTGCGCAAAGTCAGCCGTAACGGAGATTTTGATCTCGGTTTAGAAGAAGAAGTGAACAAGCTCAAAGAAAAGAGTCTGACACTGACCAAAAAGATTTTTGCCGAATTAGGCGCCTGGCAGGTCGCTCAGTTAGCCCGCCACCCAATGCGTCCTTATACGCTGGATTATATTAAGCATATTTTTACTGATTTTGACGAACTGGCCGGTGACCGTGCTTTTGCCAATGACGCCGCTATTGTCTGTGGCACTGCCCGTTTAGGTGAACGTACCGTGATGGTGATTGGTCACCAGAAAGGCCGTGACACTCACGAAAAAATCAAACGTAACTTTGGTATGCCACGTCCTGAAGGTTACCGTAAAGCACTCAGAATGTTTGAAATGGCTGAGCGTTTTAATATGCCAATTATTACTTTTATCGACACACCGGGTGCTTACCCTGGCATAGGTGCTGAAGAACGGGGTCAGAGTGAAGCTATTGCCCGCAACTTAAAAGTAATGGCAGGTTTAAAAGTGCCGGTGCTTTGTACAGTCATTGGTGAAGGTGGTTCTGGTGGTGCTTTGGCCATTGGTGTAGGCGATCAGGTCAACATGCTGCAATACAGCACTTATTCGGTGATTTCACCTGAAGGTTGTGCTTCTATTTTGTGGAAAAGCGCCGAAAAAGCACCTTTGGCAGCCGATGCTATGGGCATTACAGCACCACGCTTAAAAGAGCTGGGTTTAATTGACGAAGTGATTGCCGAGCCATTAGGCGGTGCCCACCGGGCCCACGAACAAATGGCAGCCAGTTTAAAACAGGCATTGCTGCGTGATTTAGCCAAACTCGACAAATTGTCAGTGCCTGAACTGCTGGACAGACGTTATAAACGTTTGATGTCCTTCGGTTATTGCTGATAAATTTTGCTAAATAAAAGCCGCGTAAAGCGGCTTTTTTACCTTAGAGTACTCCTGACTGTGCCACTTCCGCCTGTTGCCACTTCAATGCTGAATGCTGTGACTACACAGTTGTCGTCTGTTGGCTGCAATAAAGTGGTGCTGGCACTCAGTGGTGGCCTCGATTCTATGGTGTTATTGCATCTGCTTAAGCAGTGGCAACAGCAACAGCAAGAAAGACACTTGAGCGCTATTTATGTGCATCATGGCTTAAGCCCTAATGCAGACGCCTGGGGCGAATTTTGTGCCGCTCAATGTGCTTTGTTACAAGTGCCTTTTGTGATGGAAAAGGTGCAGCTTGCAGGTAGCAACAATCTCGAAGCCAAAGCACGTGAAGCGCGCTATCAGGTGCTTGCTACAGCCATCAGCAGCAGCGATACCGCACTTTGTACGGCGCATCATGCCGATGATCAGTTAGAAACCTTGTTGCTGGCGCTGAAACGCGGCAGTGGTGCTGCTGGCCTGGCCGGTATAGCAGCGGCTAAAGCTTTTGCCAAAGGCTGGTTAGTGCGGCCACTGCTGGATGTTAACCGCAGTGAACTGGAAGCTGTTGCCAAAGCCAGCGCAATAGCTTTTATTATCGATGAAAGTAATGCCAACGCTGCCTTTGACCGCAACTTTTTACGGCTGGAAGTGCTGCCTACTCTGGCGCAGCGTTTTCCTGCGATTGCCAAAACCAGCAGCCGCTCTATGCAGCAGCTGGGCGCTTTGCAGCAAGCCAATGATTATCTGTTAGCGCCTTTGCTTAGCGCTATGCAAAGTGCGCAGCAACTTGATTTAGCCAAACTGCAACAACATCCATTACCGGTGCAGCAGTTATTGGTACGGGCTTTTTTGCAGCAGTTTGCGCTGAATCCGTCGACAATGCAGCTTGGCGAATTATTTGAAAATCTGATAGCAGCCAAAGCGGATGCACAACCTCAGCTTTGTCTTGGCGATTATCAGTTACGGCGTTTTGCCAACACCTTGTATCTGCTGACACCAGCAGAGCTGCAAGCGGAAGCAGAGCTGCAACACAAGCTGCAGCAAACAACAGCGCAGCAACTGAAAGCTGATACAGAGTTCACTTTACCGGATGGCAGGGTGTTGCTCTGGCAAACACAAGCTTTTGCACATCAGCCCGGTTTTTGTCAGTGGCCTTTAGCTTTGCCTGTGACTGCAAAGTTAACCCTTGATTTTGCTGCTTTAGTCGGTTTTTCCCATAAATTTAAGCCGGCTGGCTCTGCGGTAAGTAAACCGCTTAAACAATGGTTGCAGCTGTGGAAGGTGCCGCCCTGGCAACGTGGCTCCGTGCCGTTAATCATTGCCGGGCAGCAAATAATGGTGGTGGCAGGTTATGCCGGTTGTTGTGCACAAGACCAGGCCCAAAGTTGGTTATGCCTGCGCTCAGCAAGCGCCATCAGGCTTTGATCTGCTCTGCCATCGGGTTGGCTACATGTTGTAACGGCGCCTGGCGCACTGCGTTTTTGCCACTTTGTTTGGCCTGATATAACGCCTGATCTGTTCGTGTAAACAACGACTTACTATCTTCGTTCAAATGAAGTTGGGCTAAACCGGCGCTGGCTGACACGCCAAACTTTTCACAAATATGGTGTTGGGAAATGGCTTTCACCAGCCGGTGTGCCACCAGCTCAGCACTGTAAGCGTCTTCGGCTGTTAACAACACGGCAAATTCATCACCGCCAAAACGGAACAGATTGTCGCTGATACGCAAAGTGCTTCGCATGGCATCGGCAACAGCCAATAACACTTCATCACCGGCATGGTGGCCGTGATTGTCATTCACCGGTTTAAAATTATCTAAATCCAGTAAAATCAAAGCGCAGGGTTGTTGTTTACGCTCGGCCAACAATACGGTTTTGCTAAAGGAATCGTCAAAAAAACGACGGTTACCCAGACCAGTTAAAGTGTCTTTTAAAGCCAGTTGTTGCAGCCTGGTCACCACTAAAGCGTTTCGAAGTGGAAATAACCACTGGGTTTCCAGCTCCAGTAAACGTCTTTGTATTAATGGGCTAAAAGCGCTGTCGCTTTGATACACCAGCTCGGCCAGACATTGTTCGTTTAAAACCAGCATGCTGCGGTATTCATGGCTGGCGGTAAAAGACCCCGGTGCCAGAAAAACGCCTACGGCTGTATGCATTTCTAAAGCTGCAATAGGCAGAATTTTGCCGGCGGCCATCGAAAAAATCTGTAGTTGTTGTGCCAGATCCAGGCTGGTTTGCAGTTGCTCAACCAAACCAGGGCCTACAGTGCTGGTCAACTGGGACCAGACGGGCTTGGAGGTAATGCCGGCATAACTTGGGACATGGTCTAACGACATGTCGCTGAAGCTGAACAAATCCATCAGCTTGCTCCTGTGATCAGAATGATATCTGAACAAAGCAGGTTTTGTGCCACTCTGTAATGGCTATCAAATACAGGTAGTTAGCACTTTCGCTTGGGAAAGGCTTCACAACAGACGGCTTTTTGACGGCAATTTACTGCCCGTTTTGTTTGTCGTTTTTGTTATCTGCAGGCGTTGCTGTTAATAACGCCATGATTTGGTCAATTTGCCTGATGCCATCTTCATAACCCAGCTCAATCAGCCGGCGGGTAAAAGACTTTTCAAACAGCAAATAACTGGCAAGGCTGGAGTCAGAGTGCTGTTTAATGCCGATGGTCCGCAATAAAGACCGCACTGCCATCGGCAAAGCCAGAAAATGTTCGCTGGCCAATTGGTTGAAGTTAGTAGACGGATTAATTAATAAACTCTGGATAGGTTTGAGTTCACTTTTTATCTGGTGTTCGTTTAGGGTATTGATGGTTTTATTCACCCTTTCCATACGCTCCAGATCGGCTGTCAGGGTGTCAGAAAAAATACTGTCCAACAGATGACCGGCAATAGTGGACAGGTTCGGGTGGTGTGGCAATTGTTGCATGCCGTCATATTTACGGGGTTGTTCCAGGCCGATGATCAGAATTTTATCGGCGCCGAGGTGAATAGGGGCGCTCAGCGGCGACAACTGATTCACTGAACCATCACCGTAATAATGTTGGTTAATCCGCACTGACGGCATCACCAGCGGAATGGCGGCAGAAGCCATCAGATGATGAATGCCCAGCAAGGTGCGCTGACCACAACGGCGTGAACGTTGCCATTCATCGGCATTTCTGGACTGGAAAAACGTAATGGAATCACCGCTGTTATAACAGCTGGCTGTGACTGACACACTGTCGAGATAACCACCCATAATGTTGCGGTCAAGCCGTTTTAAATCCAGCAGCTCGTTTAACAAAATTTTCAGCGGTTTGTTATCGAGTAAAGACACGGGTTTATGATTGGCATAATCTGCCTGAAAAGCACTTAAAAAGCCGCGAGCCAAATGGTAAGTGGCGCGCAGATAATCGGAATAATACACATGACTGGTATGAAAGTTTTTCCACACCCATTCCAGTTTTCGCACCCCCAAATGAAAACAACTGGCGTAACACGCAACGGCGGTGCCATTAATGGCGCCAGCCGAGGTGCCACAAATGATCTGGAAGGGTACTTTACTGTTACGCGGGAATTGTTGGGCTATGGCTTTGAGCACACCAACCTGATAGGCCGCTCTGGCGCCACCACCGGTCAGTAATAACGCAACTTTTTTGTTTGTGGTTGATTCAGTCATACAGCTGTACAAAATGGCCTGACGGCGGCAGAGTTATCTGTTAACTATTACTGACTTTGCCGGACAAAGCAACGGCAGTCGTTAAGCCTGAGTTTGTTGTTTTGTCTGCTTTTTTACCACAACCAGCCACTTCGCCAAAGTCCGCCGTGGTAAGGGCAGGCTGCTTCGGGTAAAGTAACACTGATGGCCGCGAATTTTCATTGTATTTCAAAGGGGATCTTATGAGCGAGCAACAAAGCGAAAGCAAAACAACCACACAAAACTGGCTGGCACCTGTGGTGGTGCTGGCCATTATTGCAGGTGCTGCCTGGTATTTTTTAAAACCAATGCCAGAACTGACACCTGCGCCTGTGGTACAGGCACCGGCTGAAGTGGTTAAAACCCCTGAAGTTGCCAAAGAGCCGGACGATGTGCTGACTGCTACTGCAGAACCTGCCGATGAAATCAGTGCTCAGGCGGCTGATGCCGGTGTGGACGGGCAAACTCTGCCGGCAGAGCAGGAAGTGGCAGCACTGCCACAATTACCAACGCTTGATGAATCTGACGCTCTGGTACAACAGGAATTATTAAAGCTGAACTGGAAACCGGGTTTGGCGGCACTTTTTGTCAACGAAGAAATGATCCGTCGTTTTGTGGTGCAAATTGACAATATTGCCCAGGGCCAGCTGGTGCCCCAACAAGGCATTTTTAAAGGCCTGAAACAGGATTTTAAAGTAGTAAAAAATGGCGCTCAGTATCAGCTGGATAGCACCAACTACGCCCGTTACAACCTGTATCTGGATTTACTGGAAAGTGCACCTAAAGCGCAGGTTGCCGCTTTGTTTAATCAACTGTACCCGCTGATGCAGGCGGCGTATCAGGAATTAGGTTATCCGGATCAGCAGTTCCGCGACAGAGTACAACAAGCCATTAAAGTGTTGCTGGCGGCGCCTGAAGTGGCGGATGGCCCAATGTTAGTGCTTGATTCAGTGCAATATTCTTTTGCTGATGCCGAGCTTGAACAGCTTGGTCTGGCACCGAAACAAATGATCCGGCTTGGTCAGAAAAATCAACAACGTTTAAAACTGTTGCTGGCGGCTTATCAGCCGTTATTGGCAAAAGGTTAAGGTCATTTGATGCAACATTGGCCGGAATTACCGCTGACAGCACCACGTCACCATAGTGCCAAAGCACAACAATTTGGTCGTTGGTTATTAACAAAACTAGGCTGGAGTATTCAGGGGCAGCTGCCGGCAGTGCCCAAATTTGTCGTGGCTGTTGCGCCTCATACTTCCAACTGGGATTTTGTGATTGCGATGGCGGCCAGTCTGGCATTGGGTGTGAAAATATCTTTTTTAGGCAAACACAGTATTTTTGTCTGGCCGCTGCGTAATTGGTTATTGCGGTGGGGTGGTATTCCGGTGCGCCGTGACAGCGCCCATGGTGTGGTCGGGCAAATAGTGGCGGAGTTTCAACAGCAACCGCAGCTGATTTTAGGAGTTGCTCCTGAAGGCACAAGGCGCAAAGTCAGCCAATACCGCTCCGGTTTCTGGCAGATAGCCAAACAGGCGCAGGTGCCTATTCAGTTGCTTGGTCTTAACTTTGCAACACAACAACTGGTGTTTGGGCCTGTGCTGCTACCGGGTGAAAGTTTTGAGCAAGACTGCGCCCAGATGCGGTTGTTTTTTCAGCAAATGCAGGCAAAAAATCCGGAATTTGCATAATGCCTTGCACAGGCGGCAAGTTTTAAGCATAATGCGCCCGCATTGTCAGCCAGCCGTATAGCGCTGCCTGACGACACTATGGTGGCCTTATTGGTCCTCCCGCAATACTAGTACGTGAACCCGGTCAGGTCCGGAAGGAAGCAGCCGCAGCGTATGACGTATGTGCCGGGATGTGGCTGGTAAGGCTACCACCCAAATCTCTCGAATCCTCTGAAACCCCTGTAAAACATGGCTTGAATCGTCGGCCCGGCAGTCATTATTTTTCTGTTTTATTCTCTTTGTTGCCCAGCATGAGCTGACGGCGGAAATCTTTTTCGACTATGGCAAGTGCAGCAAGTACTGTCGCAGGCGGCAGCTGTTGTTGTTCCAATAACATAATCAAATCAACGGCCAGTTGCACTTCGGTGGGAGCCTGCGCCAACGGCACAGGCTTGCTGTTTTTTTCAGATTTTTGGGATTCTTCAGGCTTCAATGTCAGTCGCTTGCGGTGCTTCCGGCATTTTTTTATTATCCGGACTGTCTAAAAAACTGCGGGCTTTGGCCACAGCGTCTTTCACGCGGGTCACCATCTCAAAACGTTCTGTTTGTGGCAGGTAAAACGCCATATCAACTTCATAACGAATATATTTACAAGGCAGCTGGTTCAACACAATACAACATAAATCGGCCAGATATTCATTGTCATGCTCTTCATCCAGCCCCAGTTCAATCAGGTGGTCCAGCATCAGTTTTTCATAATAGTTGTGGATATCATCATGTAGTTTCATTCACTGCTCCCGGGTCAAAGCATTTGACCTGACTGGTTTTTTTGTTCGGCTAAGCATAAACACTAATAAGGCAAAATGCCACAGCCCGGTCTTGCTGACAATTGATGAAAACCGCTGCTACAATGCGCAGTCGAAATTAAGGCCTTGGGCCGGAACCTATTGTTATGCAAAAAAATACCACGCCCTGTTATTACGGTGATTATCTGCAGCTGGATAAAATTCTGACGGCGCAGGCCACTGAAAGTGCCAAATATGGTGCTGAAGCCCACGATGAAACTTTGTTTATTATTGTGCATCAGGTGTACGAGCTCTGGTTTAAACAAGTGCTACATGAATTAAAAGCAGTGCTTGGCGTTTTTGCCGCTGATGTGGTGAAAGATGAACAACTGACTGGTGTGGTGCATAAACTGAAAAGGATCATCACTATTCAGCAGCTGATGAATCAGCAGATTGGTGTGATGGAAACCATGACACCACAGGATTTTATGTCGTTTCGTGATTATCTGGTGCCGGCTTCAGGTTTTCAGAGTGTGCAGTTTAAAATGCTGGAGATTGGCCTGGGTTTAAAAAGTGGTTATCGCATCGACTTTGATAAAAATTCTTTTTACAGCCGCCTCAATGAAAAAGACCGTTTGTTTCTGGAAAGTTTAGAGCAACAACCCAGTTTATTTGAACAAGTGGAAAAGTGGCTGGAGCGTATGCCATTTCTGGAGTTTGGTGATTTCAGCTTCTGGCAGATGTATCAGCAAACCACAGCGCAGATGCTGAATGAAGATGAGCTGACAGTACGTTCTATTATTCAGATTGCCGAACATGAAAGACAAATGCAGCTGGATGAAATTGACAAAACCCGCGCCAAATTTACCGCTTTGCTGGATAACGACAAATATCAGCAATTACAACAGGATGGCACTTTCAGACTGAGTCAGCGCGCTATGCTGGCGGCACTTTTTATCAGTTTGTATCAGGAAGAGCCGGTGTTTAATCTGCCATTCCAGGTGCTGACTTGTCTGACCGAAATTGACGAAAACTTCACCATCTGGCGTTACAAACACGCCATGATGGTGCAGCGCATGCTCGGCACCAAAATTGGCACCGGCGGATCTTCAGGTCACGATTATCTAAAACGCACCACAGAAAAAAACCGTATTTTCACTGACTTATTTAATATGGCGACTTTTTTAGTGCCCAAAGCCAGCCTGCCGCTATTGCCATCCCAGGTAAAACGTCAGCTTGGTTTTTATTTTGCAGGTGCTGAACGCGGTTAAAGTTGTTTTAGCTTGCTGCAATAAAAAGCCAGTCCTCTGTTGTAATTTGAGGTGACTGGCTTTTTTGTCTGTGCAGTCAACAGCAGCATTACCCGAGCCAGAGTTTAGGGGCTTCAGGGAATTTGATGGGGTAAATTTCTGCTATTAAAAGCGGCTTTAAAAAGTTGCAGGTGTACAGCCGTCAGTGCAGTTAAATCGCGTTGATAACCACCGCCAATCACCGCAGCCAGTGCAATGTTGCGGTCGCGGCAGCTGTTGATCACATAACTATCGCGCGCCAGTACCCCTGCGGTGCTGATATGCAGCAGCCCTAAATCGTCATTCTGATGAATATCAACTCCGGCGTCGTACAACACTAAATCAGGTTGATGTAAATCCAGCAGATAATCCAGGCTTTGCTGCACAGCTTCAAGATAAGCGCCATCGTCTGTGGCATTGGCCAGCGCCAGATCCCAGTCGGATTGTTGTTTGCGCGCCGGAAAATTTTTATCCCCATGCAAAGACGCTGTGATGATCTGCGGGTCATTTTGGAAAATCAGCGCTGTGCCATCGCCCTGATGCACGTCACAATCAAAAATCAGAATTTTATCCACGCCTTGTTGCTGAAGCGTCCGGGCTGCAATGGCTAAATCGTTAAATAAACAAAAACCACTGCCTTCATTGGCAAAAGCATGGTGATAACCACCACTTAAATGCAACGCCAGGCCTTGAGTCAGCGCAAGCTGTGCCGTTTTAATGGTACCGCCCACTGAAATCAGGCTGCGCTGATACAGCTGTTGTGACCAGGGAAAACCAATACGGCGCATGGCTTTGGCATCAATGCTGCCGGTTTTGAGGCTTTGTAGATAACCAGGTTGATGCACTAACAAAAGCTCTGCTGCTGTTGCTGCTTCGGACTCTACAAAACAATGCTCCGGCACACCTGCAGCTAATAACGCCTGATATAAAGCCTGGTACTTGCCTATGGGGTAACGATGTTTATCCGGTAGTTGCAGTTCACTGTAACAGGGATGATAAAGCAGGGCAGGCCAGTGCATCAGCGTTCTCTTTTTTGTTCCAGCCACTGAATTTCGGCTTCAAGCTGACTAATGGCTTTGCGGCAACGGCCAAGGCGGGCATGTAACGCCAGTTGTAGTTCAGGCTGTTGTTGCTGTTGCGCCGCTTCGTGGATCATTTGCTGTAAACGGCGTTCAAATTCATGGGTTTCGCTTAGCTTCTGATACAAAGCTTGATGTGAACCACCGAGTTCAGCCAATAACTGACCAGCTCTGTGCCGCTCTGGTGCAGTGGCTTCGGTTTTGGCCACTTTGGCTTTACGCCATTTGCCGTTTTCGCGTTGCCGTACTTCCAGGCAACTAAAAGCCCGGCTTAATGCTTCCAGTTGCGCCGCCAGTTTGATGGCAAGGCGCTGCTGATTTTGTTGTTGGAACAACTGATATTCAGAGTGGCCACGCAGCGGCGTTTGTAAACGTTTCAGCAACTGCATGGCTTCCTGCACATAATCAAGCAATTGCGGTGAATGACACTGAAAGAGTTCAGAGTCAAACCAGTCGCGGCGTTGCCAGGAAGGCGCTGCTTCGTCAATACGGCTGGCCTGACTTGCCAGTTTTAAGAGTTGCTGCTCCAGCGCCGCCAGTTGTTGTTGATTGTTCATTGGCTAAACCAGGTTTGCCAGATAAGACGCAAAGCAATCGCCATCACCATCAGCATAAACAAAGGTTTAATCAGCTTGCTGCCAAAACGGATGGCGGTATGAGCACCAAAATAAGAGCCAACCATCAGGCAAAGCCCCATCGCAATACCCAACTGGTAATGAATATGGCCAAGTACGGCAAAAGTCACCAGCGCAAAACCGTTGGAGACAAAATTCATCGAACGGGCGACACCACTGGTTAGCAATAAATTAATTTTATAAAGCGCCATAGTCGACACCATCCAGAACGAGCCTGTGCCAGGCCCGGCAATGCCATCGTAAAAACCAAGGCCAAGCCCTTGTAATCTCTGGCTCCAGCGGTTTTTGGAGGTGTCAGAAGGCAGTTGCAGCTGGTCGTCAGCCTGCACCTTGGCAAATAAACTATAAATTGCGGCTATTAAAATCAGCACCGGCAGCACCTTTTCCAGCGTGCTTTTGCTGATTTGGTCCACCACCAACACACCAATACAAGCGCCCACTGCAGTTGCGATAAGCGCATGGCGCCAATAATAAGGGTCAAACAACCTTTTACGGTAATAAGTGACTGAAGCTGTTAATGAACCAAAGGTAGCGGCCAGTTTGTTGGTGCCAAGCACCAGATGAGGTGGTAAACCGGCGGTTAATAAGGCTGGGACAGTTAATAAACCACCACCACCGGCAATAGCATCAATAAAACCGGCAATAAAAGCCACACTGCACAACAGCAGCATGACTGTTGGATCAAGCGCAAATTCCATGGTTATCCGTCAATTTGTTGGCGAAAAGGAGGCAGGGCTTTCAGCATGGCGCTGCCGTACGATTTGGTGACAAGACGCCGGTCGAGGATCACAATGCGGCCCTGATCCTGCTCCTGGCGCAGCAGTCTACCACAGGACTGCACCAGTTTCTTCGCCGCCGCCGGCACCGTTAATTGTAAAAACGGATTGCCGCCTCTTTTGCTGACGGCTTCTGCCATTGCTTCTTCAAATGGGCTGGTCGGCACCGCAAAAGGCAGTTTGGTGATAATCAGGTTGGTAAGAAGTTTACCAGGTAAATCAAGGCCTTCAGAGAAACTTTGCGTGCCAAATAAAATACTGCCAGCACCACCTTCAATTTTCATTTTATGTAAATCCAGCAGCGACTGCCGGCTGGCTTCACCTTGCACCAATAAGGTCCACTGTTGTTTACGTAGTGCTGCCGCCACTTGTTCCATCTGCCAATAAGAAGCAAAAAGCACCAGATTACCCTGAGTGGTGTCGAGGTATTTGGGCAACACTTCAATCAGTTCATCAGTAAACAAATCTGAGGTGGGTTCGGTGCGTAATTTCGGAATATGAATCACCCCCCGTTCGGCATAAGCAAAAGGCGAATTCACCTGCAATGTCTGCACCCCCGGATGATCCATTAAGCCAAGCTCCCTTTTGGCATAATCAAAAGAATTCAGCGAAGTGAGTGTTGCTGAACAGAGCAATACGGCGTGGGCTTTACTGAATAACAAATCATCCAGCTGAAAACTGACCGACAAAGGGCAGGCATGGCCGCGGATTTGTTGTTCAAAACGGCTTATCCAGCGCGCCTGATTGACATGCTTTGTTTGCGGCACCGACCACAATTGCCATAGTTGATTTTGCGCTGAGTATTTTTGCTCCAACGCCTGTAGTTCATGCTGCAGAGGTAATAACTGTTTACTTTTTAGTTTGCCGTCGCTTTGTGCATCCAACAAATGTTGAAACAGTTTTTCGATACAAGACAGCAATTTGCCGCTTTGTTCTGCCAGTTGTTCTGCCTGGCGCTGAAATAAATCGGGTAAAACGGCGTCGATAAAACGATGATGAGGTTCTTTGCCAAACCAGTCATTGGCGGACTTTTTCAGCTGCTGTTGTAGTGGTTTTAAGCTGCCAATAAAATCCTGGGATAAATCGACTAACTTTAGCGTTTCTTTAATGGCGCTGTGTTGTGGCAACTGGCTTTGCAGTTGCTGATACAATTTTTCCGTCTGTTCCTGCCACAATGCTGTATCTGCATTCAGCGGTGCATTGCCGGAAAAAAAATCACGGCCGCTGTCAGCCAGGTGGTGCGCTTCATCAATCACATAAATGCAATCTTCCGGTTTTGGCAAAATACTGCCACCAGAAGCTAAATCAGCCAGCAATAAAGCATGGTTCACCACCAGCACCTGACTGTTTTCTATTTCTGCGCGCGCCAGATGAAAAGGGCAGTGACGATGTGCTTTGTGTTGTTTGTGGCAATGGTAGCTGTCAGCCTGAATGCTGTGCCAGAGGCTGTCCGCTACCGCAAATGGCAAACTGTCTCTGTCGCCAAGCCAGCGCCTTTCTTGCCAGGCGGCAGCAAGTTTGGCTAAATCGGCAGGGCTGGCTTTATCCAGCCACTGCGGTAACAACTCAGGCTGCTGAATTTGCTGATTTAACCTTTCGATACAGGCATAACGCTGGCGGCCTTTGATCAAAGTAAATTCAAATGGCAGTTCTGAATAACGCTGAAAAAAAGGTAAATCTTTGTTCACCAGCTGCTCTTGCAACGCCACTGTTGCAGTGGCAATGACCAGCGTTTTTTTCTTTTCCAGCGCCAAAGGTAGGGCCGCCATCAGATAAGCCAGCGATTTTCCGGTGCCGGTACCAGCTTCAATTAAGCCAATTTTGTCATAACTGTGGTAACTGCCCGCCACTATATTGGCCATTTCTGCCACCAACTTGTTCTGCGAAGGCCGCGGCTGATAACCGGGTAAAGCGGCTTTGATCTTCTGATGAATAGCTTTGATTTGATTTTTGCTGGCGCTGCTGAGCATAAATACTCTGTATAAATTTACAGTTGCCGCATTGTACAAAGCGATGCCGGCACAGGCAAACGGGATTTTCTGATGACTTGGCACAGGTCTGATGAGTGTCAGCTAACAGAACAGGAATTTATGTACGCTTTTTTATACGGACCAGCAATTTTTTGTTGGTGCCTGATTTTATGTTATTGTTTTTAATTGTTTTTGTTTATATTTATTCCGGATGTTTGAACATCAGGAAAACAGTTTTTGCATTGGCAGTGGCAGACAGAGTGGCCCGTTGTTTACATTGCTGCTGAAAAAACGAGCTGCTTGGTGCGGGGTTGTCGGAAAAAGTTCAATCCATCAACATTTTTTTTGTACGAATTTATGTAAAAGCGATTGACCCTCGCAAAAAAATCACCTTATTATCGGGCAGTCCACCTCCGGGATCAAACCGGAGTCGTCAGCAGCAGGCTGCGAAAGTGACTTACTACACAACAAAATCACGATTAAGTGATCCAGGGAGATAAGAATGTTTAATAACCATAAAACTGCAAAAGCTGTGCGCATTGCCCTCGCATTTGGCGCTGCATCTACCGCGATGTTCTCTGCTTCTAACGCCTTTGCTGCGGAAGAAGAAGATGCTGCGAAAAAAGTTGAACGTATTGAAATTACAGGCTCACGGATCAAACGTGTTGATGTTGAGACTGCAAGCCCGGTACAAATTACCTCTTCAGAAGAAATTAAACTGTCAGGCTTCACCCGCATTGAAGATCTGATGAACAGCTTGCCACAAATCGAAGCTTCTGAAACTTCTTTCCAGGCCAACGGCGCATCTGGTAACGCGACACTCGACTTACGTGGTATGGGTTCACAACGTACTCTGGTACTGGTGAACGGTCGTCGTCTGCAGGCCGGTGGTGTATATAACGCTGGTGCGCCAGACGTTAACCAAATCCCATCTGCGCTGGTTGAGCGTGTTGAAGTATTAACTGGTGGTGGTTCAGCAACTTACGGTGCTGACGCTGTTGCCGGTGTCGTTAACTTCGTGATGAAAAAAGATTTCGAAGGTATTGAGCTGACGTCTGGTGTGTCTGGTTACCAGCACAACAACGACAACAAATACATTCAGGACCTGATGGATAAACGTAAATTCAGCTATCCAAAAGGCGACAGCGGTTTTGACGGCAAAACCAACAACATCGACCTGACAGTTGGTGGTGATATTGGTACTAAAGGTCATATCACTGCTTATGCTACATGGCGTAATGTTGACGAAATGCGTCAAGGTACACGCGATTATTCTTCTTGTGCATTAAACGATCCAGGCACAGCTTGTGGTGGTTCAGGTACAGCTCCTAACCCTAACTTCTATATTGGCCGTGCTGAATCAGATGGTGGCGATGGTATCGATTACACCAAATTCTGGACTTTAAACAGCGGTAGCCAGTTTATTCCTAGCGTTGATAATGCATACAACTATGCACCAGTTAACCACTTTATGCGTCCGGATGAGCGTTATACATTTGGTGCTTTCGCTAACTACGAAATCAACGAATATGCGCGTCCATATGTAGAAACAAGCTTCATGAACGACCGTACTAACGCTCAGATCGCTGAGTCAGGTACTTTCTTCGGTGAAGAATACACAATGGATATCAATAACCCACTGTTCTCTGATGCCCAACGTGCTCAGTTCCGCAGTCTGTACGGTGCTGATACACAACAAGTCAACATGCTGATCGGTAAACGTAACACTGAAGGTGGTGCTCGTGCATCAGACCTCGAGTTCACGTCTTTCCGTATCGTGACTGGTATCGAAGGTATCATCAACGACAGCTGGAGCTATGACGCTTCTTTCCTGCACGGTGTAACTTCTTCTAGCGCTGCATACTTAAACGACTTCTTCGGTCCACGTATCGGCCCGGCGATTGGTGCTGTAGCTATCGACGGTGTACCTAACACTGTTACCAGCGACCTGCCATACAATGTGTTCCAGTTTGGTGGTGTAACTGCTGAAGCTGCTGATGCGTTAAAAGGCACTGCAATTTTACGTGGTGTTACTTCACAAACAGTATTAAACGGCTTCGTAAGTGGTGACCTGGGCTTCAACCTGCCTTCTCATTCTTTACCAGTAGCTGCTGTATTAGGTTTAGAACACCGTCAAGAGCGTTTCGGCCGTACAGCGGACGAAGTATTCTCTCAAGGTTCTCTGTTAGGTCAAGGTGGCCCAACCAAGAGCCTGAACGGTGGTTACACTGTTAAAGAAGTGTTCGGTGAATTAAGCATTCCTCTGGTTGAAGATGCTGCTATTGCCAAAGACATCACTGTAGGTCTGGGTGGTCGTTATTCAGATTATTCAACTTCAGGTAGCGAGCCTACTTACAAAGTTGAACTGGACTGGACCCCAATCGAAGATTGGAAAATCCGCGCCAGCTACAACCGTGCTGTACGTGCACCAAACGTAGGTGAACTGTTCGCAGAACAAAACATCGGTCTGTGGGGCGGTATCGACCCATGTGCTGGTGCAGCTCCTGCATTAAGCGCTGCTCAGTGTGCTAACACTGGTGTAACTGCTGCTCAATACGGTGCTATCGCAGCAAGCCCAGCCGGTCAATACAACCAGTTAGCTGGTGGTAACCCAGAGCTGACTCCAGAAATCGCTGACACTTATTCAGTAGGTTTGGTTGCTAACCCGTTTGAAGGTTTCAACTTCTCTGTTGACTACTGGAACATCGAGTTAGAAGACGTTATCGGTAACATTGCAGCTTCTTTAACACTGCAAAAATGTGCTGAAACTGGTGCTGCTGTATTCTGTGACAACGTAAAACGTGGTAACGGTGGTTCGCTGTGGATTGGTGAGTCTGGTTTTGTTCAGGCAACTAACATCAACTTAGCAAACCGTCACTGGCGTGGTGTTGACTTAAGCATGAACTACGAAACTGAAGTATTTGGCGGTAAATTAACCACCAAATTAATCGGTAGCCGTAGCATGAAGAAATACTACACGCCGTTACCTGGTGATGCTGGAGCAAACTACGAGTGTTCAGGCAACGTAAGCACTGACTGTTTTGCTCAGCCAAAATGGCGTCACACTGCATCAGTAAGCTACACCACTGGTGACTGGTGGACAGCTACTGCTAAATGGCGTTACTTCGGTGCTGTTGATTACACCAGCAAAGTGAAAGTAGATAAGTTAGTTGCTGACGGTATCTCTTCACAAAGCTACCTGGACTTAGTAGGCTCGTTTGACTTAACTGACAACGTAGCTGTACTGGCCGGTGTAAACAACGTACTGGACAAAGAACCTCCAATGGTTGGTCTGACGCTGTCTAGCAACGCTAACGCCGTTGCTGGTTTCTACGACACCTTAGGTCGTTACTTACACGCCAGCGTAACTGTGAAGTTCTAATTTACGCTGACAATAAGGGCCTGTTTGACACGGGCCCGACAAAAAACCAAACGCTTGCGTTTGGTTTTTTTTTTGCTTGTTATTTGCCGAAGCTTTGTACCTTGGCTGATCTGACAAGTCGCCAGACAGAACAAACAATAGACCAGCGCCACCAGCTGCAACCGGGTTGTGTTTAGCAAAGCTGCAATAATGGCCGTTGCTCAAGGTACTTTTATGTTTGTTGTTACAAAGCGCTGAGTCAGCAGAGGTAGCGATAGCGGCGATTTAAATGCGACGACAGGATAAATTAAAATTTGGCTTCAAAGTTCTTTCAGCCGGAGTTGCCGGATAAACCGGACTGCACATCCTGTGCTGTTGTTTGACCCAACACGACATAAAAAGCGGCCACAGGGCGGGGCAGTGATTACAGTCCGCCCTGTTGTTTAGCCTGGTGAAATATCACAAGGTGCTGTCATTCTGCTGCCATCGCCACTAAAAGGATAAGTACCGTGCCAGGTGTAACTTGGAAATAACACCACAAGTCCGGGTTCCGGGCAGATAGCTCTGGCAACCTGCTCTCTGGCACCCAGGCCCAGGCAGGTTTCACCCAGTTTTAACCAGCCCTGACGTTGTTCATCTTTTGCCGTGATAGCCGGGGGAACTTCAAGATAGGTACAGGCTGATAACCAACCTTGCGGATGTACATGATTGCTGTGATACCCAGCTTGTTGCAGTCGCACCGACCAGCTGCCAACAATTTGAAATTGTTGTTGATTACGCCGCAACAGTGGGTGAGTGTTATCTTTGGGCAGTGTCATCAGGTACTGCCTGATCTGTTGCTCCAGCAGCAGGCGGAAATCCTGAATGGCGCGTGCCGGTTCCGCCAATAAGCGGCCTATGGTTTGAGTCCCGCCGCGCACACTCTGATCCAAAGGTTGTTGCCTGCTGGTATGCAGTGCCCGTACAGCAGTATTCAGTTCAGATAAAAAATGCTCGCGGTTATCATAACCCTGGGGAGCTGGTAATAAAAAAGACTGTACCAAACGCTGGTAATCATTAAGCCAATGATGCCTTGGGTCCTCCAGCAGACGCCAGCACGTGCCCTGATAAGCCCAGATCTCCTGATTATCCGCTTCTGTCTGCTGGGCTTTGGCAAGTTCTGTTAAGGCTTGCTGATAGTCACCTTGTTGCATCAGATAATTGGCCAGATCAATACGGAACCTGCTGTGGTCAGGCCGTTGTGCCAGGGCCTGACGGGTTAATTGTTGTGCCTGATCCAATAAACCTTTTTTGCTGTACTGTGCACCCAAGGCGTGTAGCAGCTCAGGATGAGGCCCCAGGCGCTGAAGACCTTCGCGTAACACTTGTTCTGCAGCTTCCTGTTGTTGCGAGTTAATCAGCCGGCTGGCGTAGTGGTAAACCAAAGGGGCGGAATCGGGCTGTTGTTGCAGACTTTTCTGGAAAGATTGTAAAAACTGTGCAGTTTTTTGATGCTCCCAATAAAAGTTATTTAATGATAAATGGGCATCAATATAGTCGGGTTTTAACGCCAGTGCGGCCAGCCATTCGGACTCTGCCAGGCAGTAATCGCCACAATCTGCCGCTGCACAAGCGCGGTTAAAATGATATTCAGGACTATGCTGACCTTGTGTCACTATGTTGGCAAAACAGGCTAACGCTTCTGCCGGCTTATCAAGCTGGCGCAATAACGCCCCTTTGTTATGCCAGCAATAAAAATTATCCGGTGCTATCGCCAGAGCTTCGTCATAAACAGCAAGTGCTTGTTGCAGCTGAGCTGAAGCTTTCAGAATGTCGGCTTTAATACTGAGGAAGCGCACCGATGCTGGCTGTAATTTTAATGCTGTGGAAATGCGCTCCAGCGCCAGCACAATGTTGTGTTGACGCAATGCCAAAGCGGCAGCGTTGGCCCAGCAATCGGCAAAATCGGCTGCAAGTGTTAACGCCTGCTGATACGCCTGTTCCGCTTCGTCCAGATGTTGCATCAGCAGCAATAAGTTGGCGTAGTTACTCCAGACCACCGCTTGTTTAGGTTGTGCTTGAAGGCTGCGCTTAAAGAACATCAGCGCCGCTGCATGATTTTGTTGTTGTCTGGCCACCAGGGCCAGCAAATGCAGTGCATCCGGCTGTTCCGGCTGGTTTTGCAACACCAGCTGGGCTGTTTGAAAAGCTTGTGCCAGCTGGCCGTTTTGCAAAGCGGCAAAGGCTTGTTGCAACTGGATCTGATACGACATAACACCACTCATCGTAAAACGTCGAGAAAGAGCTCAAATTACCATTAAATCTGCTTGCTGTCAGTTCAGCCTGTTGCGGTGATGTTCTTTGTCCTGATAACTCTGTTCACAATGAGCGCAACGCTGGCGCGCCGGGTCCTGCACTAACAAATGGCGCTCAATTCTGCTATCGCAGTCGCAACACAACCCATAAAGTCCCATATCCATTTGGCTCAATGCTGCCTGAATGGCTTCAAGCCGCCTGGTTTTTGCTTCCAGCTCAGGTGTCAGCCATTGACTTAGTAGTTCCGGCCAGTGACTGAGCGGATGACTTTCCAGTTTCAGCAATAAGTCGCTGTATTGTGCCTGTGGCCCATGTTGCAGATATTGGTATATAGCTGCTCTTTGTTGCTGAACTTCTTCCAGTAGCTGGGCTCTGAGCCTGGGTGTCAAAGACTGTGGCATAACAAACCTCTGTCAGGTGCATGTATCATCGTTGCATTCTGAGCTTTGGCGTTACACTATGCTCTGATACAGATCAAAACTTACTGAAAAAGCACAATAATAACGGCAAGGATCTGGTGTCAGGCCTGCCAGATGGCAGATAAAATATTTCTTGTTATGCAGTGAAATTTTTACGAAGACTGCCGGGTCTTTATCATTGCAGTGGCTGACCTTGCAGGTTGACACTTCCACCCTTTGTTTAACCAACAGGCAATAAGGAATTTCATCATGAGCACTTTTAATAAAAAAGTTGTTTCTGCAGTAGGCGTTTTAGTATTGGGTTCTATCACAACAGCGGTCAGTGCCACTACTTTTCAGGCCACTGAACTGGCAGCAGGTTATCAGTTAAGTGCAGCTGAAGCAGCCTGTGGTGCCGACAAGGCCAAAACAGACGATAAAAGCAAAGAAGCCAAATGTGGCGCTGACAAAGCTGCCACAGCGGATAAAGCGAAAGAAGGCAAATGTGGTGAAGGCAAATGTGGTGGCGATAAAATGGCCGACAAAGCCACAGACAAAGCAGCCACCACAGATAAAGCCAAAGAAGGTAAATGTGGTGAAGGTAAGTGTGGTGAAGGTAAATGTGGTGGTATGAACTGAGATGAACACAGTTTCCGGTGTTGGTTTAGGGCTTAGGCGGGAAATGCTGGGCTCTGTCACAACAGCAAAAGCAGAGGTGATTGATTTTTTTGAAGTTGCACCGGAAAACTGGTTACCTTTCGGCGGGGCGCTCGCGAAGCAGTTTCGCGCCCTGACCGAACGTTATAGTTTTGCCTGCCATGGCCTGAGTTTGTCGCTTGGTAGTCCGGATCCGCTGGATCTGGATTTTATCAAAGCTGTGAAAGCCTTTTTGCAACAACATCAAATTAAACTTTATAGCGAACATTTAAGTTATTGTTCGGCAGGCGGTCACCTGTACGATTTAATGCCTATTCCTTTTACTCTGGCAGCTGCCCGTTATACCGCAGAGCGTATCAGGCAAGTGCAGGATATTTTAGGCCGGCAACTGGTGGTGGAAAACGTGTCTTATTATGCGGCGCCAGGCCAGGAAATGTCGGAGCTGGAATTTACCCTCGAAGTGCTGCAGCAAGCCGATTGCGCCTTGTTGCTTGATGTGAACAATGTGTATGTCAACAGCATCAATCACGGGTATAACGCCGGTGATTTTATTGCCGCTTTGCCGTCGAAACGTATTGTGTATGGTCATATTGCCGGTCATTACCAGCAGGATGAATCTTTATTGATAGACACCCACGGCGCCGCTGTGTGCAAAGCTGTCTGGCAGTTGCTGGCGCATGCATACCAGTGTCATGGTGTATTTCCGACTTTGCTGGAACGTGATTTTCATCTGCCGCCGATGCAGGTGCTGGAGGCCGAGCTTTGGCAAATTAAAGCTTGTCAGCAAAGGGTGATGGCATGACAAAACCCACACAGGAATTTCAGCAGCTGCAACACCAGTTTGCTGCCGCCATCCGGGATCCGGCGCAAACTGCGCCTGCCGGAGTGAACGCAGCAAGAATGGCGGTGTATCAGGAGTTGTTTTTTAATAATGTACAGAATTTTGTTAACAGTGCTTTTCCGGTATTGCAGTCGTTATATCCGGCAGCGCAGTGGCAACAAAAACTACGGCGGTTTTTTGCCAACAGTCAGTTGGAAAGCCCTTATTTTCTCGACATCGCAGCCGGTTTTTTTCAATGGTTCAGCACAGAAGCTTTAACTGCAACAGATCCGGCTTTTGCCATAGAACTGGCCCATTATGAATGGCTGGAGCTTTACCTTGCCACCAGCACAACAGCAGAAAGCACACCCTGTTGTGCAGAAATAACAGCAGATACACCACTGCAATTTTCTGCATTAGCGCTGCTGCTTTGTTATCAATATCCGGTGATGCAGATCAGCAGCGAATTTCAGCCAACCAAGGCAGAAGGTCCTTATTATTTACTGATGTACCGTAATCTTGAGGATGAAGTGAAATTTGTCAGCCTGAATCAACTCAGTGCCAGTGCCATGCAAATACTGGCAAATTCAGCAGGTTTAACACTGCGCTCTGTGGTGTCCGGCTTGCAACAATTAATGCCGGATGCAGTTGCTACAGAGCTTATGGCCGGAGTCGCTGAATTATTCAGCGGATTTGCGCGAAAAGGCGTGATCCGAGCTTTCCAAGCGGACTAAAATTCATTACCATATCGGCCTTTCTTTTAGCCCTTTTGCAGTGGGAAAACACAATGGCAGACGAGAATTTTAAAGAGTCTTTTGGTGTGGCTCAATTTTTAGGTTTTATCGCAGTGTTTGTGGGCCTGTTGTGTCTGGTGCCAATTTTACGCTGGCTGCAAATTCTCGGTTAAGTGAACCCTGAGTCAGCAAAACCGCCGTTAGGCGGTTTTTTTGTCAGTACAACTTTTGACCTTATGACAATTGAATAATGAGAGTGATGGTTTGATGAATAAGCCTACAGAATTTACCCGGATGCTGGAAAAAGTCATTAAAGCAGTGCCGGATTATCCAAAACCAGGCATTTTGTTCCGTGATGTCACCAGCCTGATGCAAGATCCTCAGGCTTTTGCTGCAGTCATCGATAATTTTAAACAACATTATGCCAATCAGGGTTTTACCAAAATTATTGGTACCGAATCCCGCGGTTTTATTTTTGGTGCGCCGCTGGCTTATGCGCTGGGTGTTGCTTTTGTGCCGGTACGCAAACCGGGTAAATTGCCCCGTGAACGTATTGCTCAGAGTTATCAGTTGGAGTACGGTGAAGACACGCTGGAAATTCATACCGACGCTATAGTTCCCGGTGATAAAGTATTGTTAGTTGACGATTTATTGGCAACTGGTGGTACTATTGATGCCACAACACAGTTGGTGCGCCGTTTAGGTGGTGAAGTGGCGGATGCGGCTTTTGTCGTGAATTTGCCCGACCTTGGCGGTGACAAACGTCTGGCGGCATTACATTTAAAGGTTTACGCCCTGATTGATTTTGCCGGTCATTAAGCGGTTTTGACGTGGCGCTTTATGCGCCTTAATGTCATTCAGGCAATAAAGGAAGGCAGATGAGTTATCAGGTGTTAGCGCGTAAATGGCGGCCGCAGAATTTTGCCCAGCTGGTGGGGCAGGATCATGTCAAAGCTGCCTTAATTAACGCGCTAAACCAAAACCGCCTGCATCATGCTTATCTTTTTACCGGTACCCGCGGTGTTGGTAAAACCACCATAGCCCGCATTTTTGCTAAAAGTTTAAACTGCGAAAAAGGTGTCACTGCCACGCCTTGTGGTGTCTGTAGTGCATGTACTGAAATCGACAAAGGTTATTTTGTTGATTTACTGGAAATTGACGCAGCGTCCCGCACCAAAGTAGAAGACACCCGTGATTTACTCGACAATGTGCAATACGCGCCAAGCCGCGGTCGTTATAAGGTTTATCTGATAGATGAAGTGCATATGCTGTCGAAACACAGTTTTAATGCACTGCTGAAAACGCTGGAAGAACCGCCACCACATGTGAAGTTTTTACTGGCGACCACAGATCCACAAAAATTGCCTATTACGGTGTTATCGCGTTGTTTGCAATTTAGTTTAAAAGCCTTAAGCCAAAGCCAGATCAAACAACATTTGGCCTATATCCTGGGGCAAGAACATATTCAGGCTGAAGATGAAGCTTTGGCTTTGCTGGCACGTGCTGCCAAAGGCAGTTTGCGCGATTCGCTGAGTTTAACCGATCAGGCGATAGCCCAAACCAATGGTCAGATTGCACTTGGGCCGGTGCGGGAAATGCTGGGTTTGCTGGAGCAATCCTGGGCAGAACTGCTGTTGCAGGACGTGCTGAACCGCGACCTGGCTATGATGCAACAACATCTGATGCAACTGATAGCGCAGCATAGCCAATATCAGTCGGTATTGGACGATATGCTGGCGCTGTTACATCTGGCGGCTTTGTGCCAGTTCCAGCTGAATGCTGCCGAACTGGCTCTGACCGAATCTGCTTTTGTCAGGGCAGTTGCCAAAACCCATTCAGCTGAAAGCATTCAGCTGTATTACCAGCTGTTACTCAGTGGCAAAAAAGATTTAGCTTATGCGCCGGATCAACGTATTGGCCTTGAGATGGCGTTATTACGCGCTATTGCTTTTGTGCCAGCGACTGGTCATGAATTACCGCAGGAACAACAGCAAAGTGGCAGAGCCGCAGCGCTCAGTGCCGCAGGTATTCCGGCCATGACAACAACAGTGGCTGTCGAATTAAAACCACAACATGCTGTTGTTGCTGCGCCAGCGGCAACACCTTTAACGGCGGATTCTGCCGGCCATGTCACAGCGCAGGCGGTCGAAGATGGCTCTATACATGGTGCAGTTGCACAACTTTCAGCTGCAACAGCTCAGACTTTGGCACCTGCATCAGAACATCATGCCACTGCGGTGATTGATGCCGCTGCACACAATGTTGTGGTCAATACAGCAACGTCACAGGCTGCCACAACAAGCACAATAACGACAAATACAAGCAGCAACAGCCCGGCGGTGGACCCTGTTACAGCAAGTATTCTGGCGCGCCGTGGTATGTCTTCAGCGCTGCCGCCCACTGGCGCCGCGACAATTACCGCAGCCGACTCTGGAGCTGATGGTGGAAAAAAGTCTGAGCGCCAGCTGGCGCCAGCACAAGCTGTTCAAAACCACAGAACAGCAGCGCCGTTAGCTCAGCAGCAACATAGTCATGCAGCAGCGACAGCCAGCGAAGGGCAAAGTGTCACAGAGGTAAAAGGTACAATAACTGCGCCGTCCGTGCAGAGCCAGCCCGCACTTTCACAAGAGCCGCAACAGGTTATAGAAACACCGCTATTGATGGCAAGCCTTAGCACAGCGTCTGCAGAGTGCCAAAATGTGCCGCTGGATGAATGGCATACCCAAGCTGCGTTAGAAGAAGAAGGTGCTGATGAAGAAGCTCAGATCAGGTCACATTCTGCTTTGGCTCCGGTGGTTCATCAGGATGATTCAGACGACGAACCTGATCCAGTCGCAGACAGTGCTGGTGGTGACTGGGCCTGGCAACAATATCAGGCGGCAGAAGAGCCAGCATCGACAGAACCAACGTCAGACGCAGCGACAGGTGGCACTGCTGCTCCTATCCGTCATGCTTTGTTAGATAGCTTGCAAGTAATTGAAGAAAATACTGATTTTTCTGCTGAGGCCATTGAACAACCTGAATTATCGGCCGAAGCCCTTGGGCAGGTGATGGAGTTTGATGGTGTGATTGGCGCCCATAATTTTGCCGTGCGTTTTGCCAGTCAGGTCGATAGCTGGGCGGCCCGTATCGATCAGCTTGCTATCGGTGGTTTGATGCGGTTATTCCTGCTGCACGCCAGCCCGCAGCTACAGGATCACCAGCTGTTGCTGAAAGTCAGCAGCAGTCAGCGCCATCTGGATAACGACAAAAACCGCCAGACGCTGGCGCAGGTGTTGTCGGCGTCTTTTGGTGTGGAACTTAGCTTAACTGTTGAATTTGTTGATGTGGTACCAGATTGCCCGCTGGCTATTCAGCAGCGGATTGATGAAGCGCGCAGGCGCTACGTCAGCGCAGTATTGTCACAAGATCCATTGGTGCAGGCGATGCAGCAGCAGTTTGGCGCTGAATTATTGCCTGACACGCTGACAGTTGGTTAAGCGCTGTGGCCGGGACTGTAGCTTGAGGTTGCAGCTGCATAGTGCGCTCTGTTTGGCTAAGCCGGCAGATTGCCGTAAAACACAACGCTTAACCCAGCCTCTCTTGTATTTTCAGTGCATTCTGATTATCGTGTCGCCACTATGACAACGGCTGGGCACTGGTTGCCCCGCAGTCCACTGCACTGCCTTAGCGGTAGCTGCAAACAGACAAAACAGCAGCAAGCAGGCTGAACCAACAAAAGAGAGCACAATTATGTTTAAAGGTGGCATGGGTAACATCATGAAACAGGCGCAGGCTATGCAGGAAAAAATGCAGCGTGCACAAGACGAAATCGCCAAGCTGGAAGTCACGGGTGAAGCCGGCGCCGGTATGGTCAAAGTCACTATGCTTGGCAATCACAATGTACGTCGTGTCAGCATTGACGACAGCCTGATGCAGGATGACAAAGACATGCTGGAAGACTTAATTGCGGCAGCTATTAACGACGCTGTGCGCCGTGTCGAAGAAACCAGCAAAGAAAAAATGGCTGGCGTTGCCGGCGGTATGCAATTACCACCAGGCTTTAAGATGCCGTTTTAATTCAGTTTATTGTTTCAGAAGGACGTTCCGGTATGGCAAAACATACACCCTTGGTGCAGCAACTTATTGATGCGCTGCGGGTTTTACCTTCTGTTGGGCCTAAATCGGCCCAGCGGATGGCTTATCAGCTGCTGGAACGTAACCGCGAAGGTGGGGTGATGCTGGCCAAAGTGCTGGGTCAGGCCATGGAAAAAGTAGGGCATTGCACACAGTGCCGTACTTTTTCTGAAAGCGACATTTGTGATTTGTGCCGTCACCCGGTGCGCGGCCAAAGTCCGCTACTTTGTGTGGTTGCCAGCGCCGCCGATTTATATGCCATTGAACAGACAGGCCTTTTTTCCGGCCGTTATTTTGTGTTGCGTGGCCAGTTGTCACCGCTTGATGGTATAGGTCCGATGGAGCTTGGCCTGGATTTATTGGCACAACAGCTTGCAGCAGGTTCGGTGCAGGAAGTCATTCTGGCGACTAACCCGACTATTGAAGGCGATGCCACTGCTTTTTACATTGCGGACCTTTGTAAAAAACATCAAATTCAGGTGTCGCGCCTGGCGCAGGGTATGCCGGTTGGTGGTGAGTTAGAGTATGTTGACGGCAGCACTTTGTCTTACGCTTTTAGTGGCCGTAAACCTTTCTGAAAACACGTTTAAGCAGTTGTTGAATCTTTAATTTTATAATATTAAGCCATAGCTTCTGGCCATGGCTTTATCCCTGCTAAAAACAGGGTTTCCCCTTGAAACTTTTTTATCGCTCCCCCATATAGCAGTCAGCCCAAAACCTTTAGCTGTTGAATGACAACAATCAGCAACAGCGGTTTTATATCTTTGCTTTTTAATTCTGATGATCCGGATTTTGTCGTGCACTTTGGCACAACAATGTTAAACAGGAGCGGTACATGACTGAAACAACACAAAAACAAACGCATGGCTTTCAGGCTGAAGTAAAACAACTGCTGCAGTTAATGATCCATTCGTTGTATTCAAATAAAGAAATTTTCCTGCGTGAACTGGTGTCCAACGCCTCTGATGCCGCCGATAAATTACGCTTTTTAGCTTTATCTGACAGCAGCTTATATAACAATGACGGCGAACTGCGGGTTCGTATCAGCCTGGATGAAAGCGCCAAAACCATCACCATCAGCGACAACGGCATTGGTATGACGCGGGATGAAGTGATCAGTCACTTAGGCACTATTGCCAAATCTGGCACTAAAGAATTTTTCTCGCAGTTATCCGGCGAAGCCAGCAAAGATTCCCAGCTGATTGGTCAGTTTGGTGTTGGTTTTTATTCGGCTTTTATTGTCGCCGACAAAGTCACAGTCCGTACCCGCAAAGCAGGTGCAGCAGCAGACAGCGCGGTGGAATGGGAATCGGCAGGTGAAGGCGAATACAGTATCAGCCCTATTGTCAAAGACAGCCGTGGTACCGACATTATTCTGCATTTACGCGAAGGCGAAACCGAATTTTTAACCAGCTGGAAAGTGGAAAGTATTGTTACTAAATACTCCGACCATATTTCTATTCCGGTGCAAATGTGGGAAGAGGGCACGCCAGAGCGTGATGGCGAAGACGGCGAAAAAATTCCGGCAACCGAAGGCTATTGGAAAGCAGTGAACAAAGCCACTGCCCTTTGGATGCGCGACAAATCTGAAGTGTCAGACAACGAATATCAGGAATTTTATAAACATATTTCGCACGACTGGACAGAGCCGCTGAGCTGGAGCCACAACAAAGTGGAAGGCAACAGCAACTACACCAGTTTGTTATATGTGCCGAAAAAAGCGCCTTTTGATTTATGGAACCGTGAAGCCCGTCATGGCCTGAAACTCTATGTGCAGCGTGTGTTTATCATGGACGACGCTGAACAGTTTATGCCAAGTTACCTGCGTTTTATCAAAGGTGTACTGGATTCAAGCGACCTGCCATTGAACGTATCGCGTGAAATTTTACAAGACACCAAAGTGACGCAAAGCCTGCGTAAAGGCTGCACTTCGCGTGTGCTGAAAATGCTGGAAAAAATGGCCAAAGCCGAAGATCAAAGCGAATACCAGAGCTTCTGGAATGAGTTTGGTCAGGTGATCAAAGAAGGCCCGGCGGAAGACGCTGCCAATAAAGAAACCATTGCCAAACTGCTGCGTTTTGCGTCAACCCATGAAGACAGCAGTGAACAAAAAGTCGGGCTCGAAGCTTATATCAGCCGGATGAAAGAAGGTCAGGACGAGATTTATTTCCTGGTGGCCGATAGTTATGAAGCGGCTAAACACAGTCCGCACCTGGAAGTGTTGCGTAAAAAAGGCATTGAAGTGCTGTTATTGTCAGAGCGTATTGACGAATGGCTGATGCAGCATCTGACTGAATTTGATGGTAAAAAACTGCGTTCTGTTGCCAAAGGTGGTCTGGATTTATCCAAATTGGATGATGAAGAAACCAAAAAAGCCCAGGCTGAAGCTGAACAGCAGTTTGCCTCGGTAGCTGTTCGGTTTAAAGCCGCTTTGGCGGAGCAGGTGAAAGATGTCAAAGTCAGCCACCGTTTAACTGACAGCCCGGCTTGTGTGGTGACAGACGAGTTTGATATGAGCACTCAGATGATCAAACTGATGGAGTCTGTTGGCCAGAAAGTGCCTGAAGTGAAACCTATTTTTGAACTGAACCCTGAACATCAGCTGGTGAAACATATTGCCGATGAACAAGACGAAAGCCGCTTTAAACAGTGGGCCGAAGTGTTGCTTGATCAAGCCTTATTGGCAGAACGTGGCAGCCTGAAAAACCCGGCTGGTTTTGTCAGCCGCTTAAACAGTTTGTTGTTAAGCCTGGCAAAATAACGCCTGTTGTTGTTCGAGCAAAAAGGATGAGTCATAGCACTCATCCTTTTTTTTAACTAAACAGGGTATTTTTACAAATATTTGTAATGTCTTGTCAGATTTTTGAATAAGATTTACTGTAATCGTTTGATTTTACTTGTTTTATCTGAATGTTTTTCAATTTTTGGTCTGGTTGCAAATTAAACATCGCTACAATCTGGTTTAAATCAGTTATTTTGCTTCTGCTTATGAAGGCACAGAAAGTCTGTACTTTGGTCGAATAAGATGATCTGGATCAGCACTTAAATAATGAAAAACAGTTAGTTTCCAGCATAATCAATGCTAAACCCTTTATTCATAAGGTTAAGACTAAAGTTGGCTTGACTTATCTGATGAGCAGCTTCAGGGCGACAAATTTCTTGTCTGATGACGGACATTGTGTAAAGATCCGAAGCTTAGGACTATTGGATCAAACCGCAGCTATTCGAGGTTTTTTGTATGCGTATTATTTTGTTGGGTGCCCCAGGTGCCGGTAAGGGAACTCAGGCACAGTTTCTGATGAATAAGTTTGGCATTCCACAAATTTCGACCGGTGATATGCTGCGTGCTGCGATTAAAGAAGGCACAGCTTTGGGTCTGGCGGCAAAACAAGTGATGGACGCCGGTCAGCTGGTGTCTGATGATCTGATCATCGGCCTGGTCAAAGAGCGTATTGCCAAAGCAGATTGCGCCAATGGTTTCCTGCTGGACGGTTTCCCACGCACTATTCCACAAGCCGATGCCATGAAAGACAATGGTGTTGTGGTTGACCATGTGATTGAATTTGACGTGCCGGACGACGTGATTGTTGAACGTATGAGCGGCCGCCGTGTGCATCCTGCTTCTGGCCGTGTGTACCACATCAGCTATAACCCGCCAAAAGTGGCAGGTAAAGACGACCTGACTGGCGAAGAGCTGGTGATCCGTGAAGATGATAAAGAAGCAACAGTCCGTAAGCGTCTGGCTATTTATCATGAGCAAACTGAACCGCTGGTTGGTTATTACCGTAAACAAGCCGACGAGGGTCTGACCAAATACCACCATCTGGATGGTACAGCGCAGGTAGAAGCTGTCAGCAACCAGTTAGCCGCATTGCTGGGTTAATTCAGCTTTGCACGGCAAAACCCACCTTCAGGTGGGTTTTTTTATCGCTGAAAACAGCGTCATCCAGTTTGTTTTTTGCCAACGCTTGCACTTCACATAGTGCTAAACTTCGCAACAATTTGATTTCTAGGGAATTGCCATTTTATGACGTCGACACAACTGAGTTTGCCGTTGCAGCAATACGCAGTGGTACTGGTGAATCTGGGCACGCCGGATGAACCTACAGTGCCTGCTATTCAGCGTTATTTAAAACAGTTTTTGTCGGACAAAAGAGTGGTCGATTATCCTGCCGTGCTGTGGCAGTTTATTTTGCGGGGTATTATTTTGCCTTTTCGCGGCAGGCGGGTGGCCAAACTGTACCAATCCATCTGGTGGCAGGACGGTTCTCCGCTTCGGGTGATCACTGAGCGTCAGACTGCTGCCCTTGCTTCCCGTTTGATGATGGCGGGTATGCCGGTCAAAGTGTGTTATGCCATGACGTACGGCAACCCGTCCATCAGCTCTGTGCTGGATGAACTGCGCGCGCAAGGGGTGGAACGTTTTGTGATATTGCCGCTGTATCCACAATATTCTGCCACCACCACTGCTGCGATTTCAGATCAGTTGGCGCTGTATTTGATGAAACAACGCGAGATCCCAGAAATCCGTTTAATAAAACATTATCACCATGAACTGAGCTACCGTCAGGCTTTAGCAGGTTCAGTGCGGGCCCACTGGCAGCAACATGGCCAGGCCGATGCGTTATTGTTGTCCTTTCACGGTATTCCGGAGCGTTTTGTGCGTTTAGGTGACCCTTATGAGCGTCATTGCCGCGAAACTGCCAGCAATCTGGCGGCCGATTTAGGTTTAGCAACAGATCAGGTGCTGGTCAGTTTTCAATCCAGAGTTGGCAAAGAAAAATGGTTGCAACCTTATACCGACCAGCTGCTGGAGCAGTTGCCGGGTAAAGGTATTAAAAAACTCCAGGTGTTATGCCCGGCATTTTCGGCCGATTGTCTGGAAACTTTGGAAGAAATAGCGGTAGAAAACTGCGAGGTTTTTCTGCATGCTGGTGGTGAAGATTATCAATACATCAAGGCGTTAAACGATTCGCCTTGCCATATTCAGCTGTTTAAGCAGCTGGTATTACAACAATTACAGGGTTGGTAACATGACACTTATTATTACGCCTTATTATGCCGCTGCCTTGGCGGTTTTTTATGTATTGCTGGCGGTGCTGGTGATCCGGCAACGTTTTAAAAACCGGGTGGGTTTAGGTGATGGGCAAAAACCAGGCCTGGTGACTGCTATCAGGGTGCACGGCAACTTTGCTGAATATGTACCTTTGTTGCTGGTGCTGCTGTTATTGCTGGAAATTCAGCAGGCGCCTTTGTGGCAGCTCCATTTAATTGGTGGCCTGACATTGGTTGGTCGTATTTTGCATGCCATTGGCCTGAACAAAACCCAGGGCACTTCAGCACCCAGGTTTATTGGCATGGTATCCACCTTTGTTGCTTTATTGGCATCTGCTGTATTTTTAGTGGCTTGATGATGAGAACAGATAAGTCCGCTTTGGCAAAAGAGCCTGAACAGCGGCTCAAAGTCACGGGGCAGGGCGAAGCTATATTGCTGCTGCACAGTTCACTCAGTAGCCATAAACAATGGCTGCCGCTGGCGGCTTTATTGTCTGAGCGTTACAGCTTGTGGTTAGCTGATTTACAGGGGTATGGTCGCAACAGCGCGGTTGTTTTTTCACAAAACCCCGTCTGGTCATTGGCCGATGAAGCCGAAGCGCTGCTTGCTACTTTGACACCAGAGCAAAAAAATACCCCGCTTATTATCATTGCGCATTCTTTTGGTGCTGCCTTGGCGTTACATCTGGCGCGCACTGGCAAATTAAAGGTCAAAGCGCTGCTGTTATTTGAACCTGTTGCTTTTCATTTACTTGCAGCAGAGTCTGATGTGCAGGCTGTGGCTTTAACCGCAGAAGTGCGGGATTTGTCTGAACAAATGCCGGCTTTGAATGCCACAGAGGCTGCGCAGTTATTTGTTGATTATTGGCAGCAGGCGGATTATTTCCGGCACTTGCCAGCACGAATGCAACAACAAATGGCGGCGCAGGTATGGAAAGTACCACAGGATTTTTCTGCTTTGATAAACGAACCCGCCACAACCACAGATTACGCCGCGCTAAAAATGCCGGTGTTGTTGTTGTGTGGCAGCGAAAGTCGTCAATCGGCATTAAGGGTGTCAGAACTTTTAGCCAACAGCTGGCCTCGTGCCCAAATAACAAGGCTGCCAACAGGACATATGGGTCCGGTGACAGCCGTAGATTTAGTCAATCAGCATATTGTGGCGTTTTTAGCCGGGCTGCCGCACCAGGCTGAACCCGGCTTTTAACTGCGGTCAGCTATTGCTTGCGACGGTAAGCACAGCTGGTTCAGAGTTGGCGGCTTGTTGTTGGTTCAGCAAGCTGGTGGGTTGCGCCTGACCAATCGCTATTTTGCGGGGCTTCAGTGCTTCCGGAATTTCCCGCACCAGTTCAATATGCAACAAACCATTGTGCACATTGGCGCCTGTCACGCGGATATAATCCGACAGCTGGAATTTACGTTCAAAGTTGCGCTCGGCAATGCCCTGATGCACAAAACGGCGACCTTCAGTTTTGTCGGCTTTTTGCCCTTTCACCAGCAGGGTATTGTGTTCAGTTTCCAGCGATAATTCATGTTGTTCAAAACCTGCCACCGCCATGGTAATACGATATTGGTCTTCACCTGTGACTTCAATATTGTAGGGTGGGTAGGCCGGTTGTTTTTCATTACGGGCGGCAGCATCCATCAATGATGCCAGGTGATCAAAACCGATAAAAGAACGGTAAAAAGGAGAAAAATCTAAAGTAGTCATGTCCAATTCCTCTTTTGAAGCAAATTAGTTAAGTAACTGTTTACATGGAAGTTTTCGCATGAAACCTGCCGGAGCGGACCCTTATCAGGCGTCCTGCTAAATAAAATAAGGTCGTTAAATTTGCTTTCAAGAGGGGGAAGATTAAAAATTTTTGCAGCAGGCAAAAACTGACTTCTGCCTGCGTTTTTTGTCAAATTTTGCTGAGTTCTTTCAGTTTGTTCATTGCCGCAGTGTAATCCGGCTCTTGTGACAATAAAGGCACAAGCTGTTGATAAACCAGGGTGCCTTTGTTGTCGATGATTAAAATGGCCCGGGTCAGAATGCCCATGTCTTTAATTCTTAGGCCATAGTTGCTGCCAAAATCCCCCCAGACTGCATCAGATAATACCTGCAGTTTATCGACCTGTTCTTTTTGACAAAAACGTTTTTGTGCAAAAGGTAAATCAGTAGAAATTGTCAGGATCACCACATCTTTTGGCAAAGTTGCCACTTGCTGATTAAACTTTTTAGTCTGAATAGAACAAACACCAGTGTCGATGCTGGGGACTACACTGAGCAACACAGTTTTACCGGCAAAATCACTGAGTTTCACCGCTTTAAAGCTTTGATCAGCGACTTTAAATTCTGGCGCCTGTTGCTGTAACTGCGCCGGAGTGCCTTGTAATTCCAGCGGACGTTCGCCTGCCTTTACTTCAGATAAACGAACCGGCAACTTGGCGGTTAAATCTGCTGCTGTTGCAGTATTGATCACTGCTGCCAGTAGCAGGCTGTAATTGAATAAACAACTCAGTTTTATCATTTATTGTTCCTGTTGTTGCTGAAAATAATTTAAATACAATCGCTTATATCAATGATTCTGGACCAGAAAGCCGTTGTTTTAATTCGCACATTCAAAGGTTCAGCGCTACACTGGTTTTAACAATACGTGAATCAGGTGTCTAATGGTAGCAGCGGTATTGATCTGTGATGATTCCAATCTGGCGCGCAAACAAATGGCCCGGAGTCTGCCTGCCCAGTGGCAGGATAAAATTTATTTTGCCGGTCATGGTCAGGAAGCGTTGGAGGTGCTGAAGCGTCAACCCATAGATTTATTATTTCTTGATTTAAATATGCCTATCCTTGATGGTTATGAAGTGCTGCAAGCGATTCGTGAACAGAAAATCCCGGTAAAAGTGGTGGTGGTGTCGGGGGATATTCAGCCTGAAGCCCGGGAAAGGGTTATGGCCTTTGGTGCTCTGGATTTTATCCGTAAACCTGTTGCAGCAGATAAATTAACTGAAGTATTGGTGCAGTTTGAAACCCAACACTCAGTGGCCGATAGCAAAAAGGTGCAGGATAGAGCCATCCAGCTCAATCAGACCTCAAATACCTTTGTACTTGATCCTGTGTTGCGTGACGTATTTCAGGAACTGACAAATGTGGCCATGGGGCAGGCTGGCGATCTGCTGGCGCGTCTGTTAAAAGTGTTTGTCAAATTACCCATTCCTAATGTCAATGTGATTGAAGTCAGCGAGCTGCATATGGCCATTGCATCCGTTGAGCAAAAAGAAACCACATCTGCTGTGTGTCAGGGTTTTATTGGCGGCGGTGTGTCCGGAGAAGCACTGTTGATCCTCAATGATTCGAGTTTTGTTGATATTGCCAAATTGATGAATTACGAAGGCAAACTCAATACCAAAGCAGAACTTGAATTGTTAATGGATATTGGCAACATTCTGATTGGCGCAGTGTTAAAAGGGCTGGCGGAGCAAATTGATATGTCGTTTAGTCAGGGGCACCCCGTGGTGCTGGGGCAACATGCACCTGTCAGCGAGATGATTAAAGCCAATGCCAAACGCTGGAAAAGAACACTTGCCATTGAGATCAGCTATGGCATTGAAAACTACAATATTAATTGTGATCTGCTGCTGCTTTTCACGGAAGACAGCATTAAAACGCTGAATTATAAAGTCGAATTTTTGTTAGAAGAGTAGTTATGTCACAAATAAACTCTGATGTTGCTGAAGTTCACTGGTTATTAGATATGTTCCAGACCGTTGATGTCGGTCTGGTGGTTTTGACTGTCGACTATAAAATTCAGGTCTGGAATGGTTTTATGGAAAACCATAGCGGTTTGACACCGCGTCAGGTCAGGGATCGTTATCTCTTTGATTTATTCTCTGAAATTGATGAAGGTTGGTTAAAACGCAAGTGTGATCCGGTGATCCTGCTCAAAAACCGTGCTTTTACCATTTGGGAGCAAAGGCCTTATATTTTTAAGTTCCGCAATTACCGTCCTATTACCGGGGCTGCGGATTATATGTATCAAAACAGCACTATTTTCCCTATTACCGACGTGCGTGGTGTTGTTACTCACCTTTGTATGATTATTTACGACGTGACTGACGTCGCTATCAGCAGACTTGAACTGGAGTCGATGAATGGTCAGCTCAAACAGTTGTCAAAAACTGACTTTTTAACAGAGTTGAACAACAGAGGGCACTGGGAAGATGCTTTGATGCACGAGTTTAAACGTTTGAAACGCAGTGGTCATCGCAGCAGTTTATTAATGTGTGACATTGATCACTTTAAAAGAGTTAATGATACCTTTGGTCATGCGGCAGGAGATGCCGTGATTAAAGCCGTGGCTCAGGCCGTGAAAAAGAATCTGCGTGAAACCGATGTCGCTGGTCGTTATGGTGGCGAGGAGTTTTCGGTGTTGTTGGTAGACACCACTGAAGATCAGGCCATGTTTTTTGCCGAACGACTCAGAAAAACGGTAGAGAATCTGGCGATTGAATACAATCAGCAGCTGCTGAAAGTGACAGTCAGTGTTGGTATTGCTGAATACAGTGCGCCTATGCTGGAGCACCGGCAATGGCTGGAGGCCGCCGACAAAGCGCTGTATACCTCAAAAGCTAATGGACGTAATCAGGTGACTCTTTGTAGTGGTCAACTCGCCACATTGCCGTAACAGGTAGCAATGATAAATGGATAAAAAAACACCGCTTCAGCGGTGTTTTTTTATCAGGTCAAAGATGCAGTGACAGCGCTGAACAACAGCACTGAATCTGCCCTCAGACAGGCACCATCATCAGTTGGGTAATTGAATTGTCTTCATTCAGTTGTTCCAGCCGCACAGTGAAACCCCAAAGCCGGTGCAGATGTTTTAACACAGGCTGATAACTATCAGCTAAAGGCACCCTGTTATTTGGAATAAAACGTAATGTCAAAGAACGGTCGCCGCTGACATCAACATTCCACACCTGAATATTGGGTTCTATATTGCTCAGGTTGTATTGGGCCGATAACATCTGGCGGATTTTCTGATAACCCTCGTTGTTGTGAATAGCAGCAACTTCCAGCGAGTTTTCTTTGTCATCGTCAACAATGGCAAACAGGTGAAAATCACGGATTATTTTTGGTGATAAATATTGGCTGATAAAACTTTCATCCTTAAAGTTTTGCATTGCAAAATGTAAAGTTTGTACCCAGTCAGAACCTGCAATATCCGGAAACCATTGTTTGTCTTCTGCGGTTGGCTGTTCGCAGATCCGTCTGATATCTGTGAACATGGCAAAACCCAGCGCATACGGATTAATACCCGAATAATATTTTGAATTATAGGAGGGCTGAAACACCACATTGGTGTGGTTGTGCAGTACTTCCAGCATAAATTTGTCGGTGACCAGGCCTTCACCATACAAATGTTGCAATATGGTGTAGTGCCAGAAAGTCGCCCAACCTTCATTCATCACCTGAGTTTGTTTTTGTGGGTAAAAATACTGCGATATTTTACGGACTATGCGCACTATTTCCCGTTGCCATGGTTTCAGTAATGGTGCATTTTTTTCGATAAAATACAGAATGTTTTCCTGTGGCTCGGCGGGGAAATGGCGCTCCTGCATTACAGCCTGTTGTTCTTTATTTGGAATGGTTTTCCACAGTTGATTCACCTGAGATTGCAAATAACTTTCACGATCTTTTTGCCGGCGTTGTTCTTCATCCATCGAAATTTTTTGCGGCCTTTTGTAACGGTCGACACCATAATTCATCAGGGCATGACAAGAATCGAGAATATCTTCAACTTCACTCAAACCATATTTTTCTTCACAATTGCTGATATATTTTTTGGCAAATACCAGGTAGTCGATAATAGAAGAAGCGTCTGTCCAGGTTTTGAATAAATAATTGTTTTTAAAAAAAGAGTTGTGGCCATAACAAGCGTGTGCCATGACCAGCGCCTGCATAGTGATGGTATTTTCTTCCATCAGATAAGCGATGCAGGGGTTGGAGTTGATGACAATTTCGTAAGCCAGCCCCATATGACCACGTTTATAGTTTTGTTCGGTTTGAATAAATTTTTTGCCGTAGGACCAGTGGTTATAACCAATTGGCATCCCGACGCTGGAATATGCATCCATCATTTGTTCGGCAGTGATAATTTCAATTTGGTTTGGGTAATAATCAAGCTGATAAAATTTGGCAACACGCTCAATTTCGGCCTGGTATTGGGTTAACAATTCAAAAGTCCAGTCCGGGCCATCTGACAACGGCTGCATAGCAGCTGTTGTTGTTTTTCGTTTGGCAGTCATAGCGCACTCCTTAGCAGCCAGCGGCCGCCTGCATTCTCAAAAGCTTGCACCATCTCAGGCCGATTGCCTGTTGACACTTTTGCGAAACAATTCGCGAAATACCGGGTAAATATCGCTGACCTGACGGATCGGCTGAATGGCAAAATTATCAAAACTATGCATAAGCCTTTCGTATTCCTGCCACAGGCTTTGATGGGGTCTCTGTGTAATTTCGATATAAGCATAATACCGTACCCAGGGCAGCAGCTCTTCGGCCAACAAAGTCGCACATTGCGGGCTATCGTCGGCCCAGTTGTCGCCATCAGAAGCCTGAGCCGCATAAATATTCCATTGGGTTGGGTCGTATCGTTCTTTGACAATCTCCGCCATCAGCTTTAACGCACTGGACACTATGGTGCCGCCTGTCTCCTGCGAATAAAAAAACTCCTGCTCATCAACTTCTTTTGCCTGAGTGTGGTGACGGATATAGACCACATCAACATTCTTGTAGCTGCGGCTTAAGAACATATACAGCAAGATGTAAAACCGCTTCGCCATATCTTTGGTGGCCTGATCCATAGAACCCGATACATCCATCAGGCAAAACATCACAGCTCTGCTGGTTGGCTCCGGCCTTTTGGCAAAATTGCGAAAACGCAAATCGAAGCTGTCGATAAAAGGGACGGCAGCAATGCGCTTTTTCAGTTCTTCAACTTCGGCTCTGAGCAGCTGCAGTTGACGTTGATCCGGCACTGGATCCTGTTCAATTTTGGCAATTTGCAGTTCCAACTCTTTTAATTCTTTTTTCTTGCCAGCGCTCATGGCAATACGTCTGGCAAGTGAACCCTGCAACGAACGTACAATATCAATATTGCTTGGCACGCCTTCTGAACGGTAACCGGCACGCACGCTTTTATATTGAACGAGCTTATCTAATTGATTTTTCTTTAGGTTTGGTAGTTCCAGGTCTTCAAACAGCAGATCCAGATATTCGTCTTTGGAAATAGAAAACACAAATTCGTCTTCACCTTCTCCATCCTGGCTGGCTTCGCCCTGGCCTGAGCCGCCCCCCTGGCCACCCAAGGGTCTTTTGATGCGATCTCCCGGGCTGAACTGATCATTGCCCGGATGGATCATTTCCCTGTGGCCGCCTTTGCCCTGATGAAAAAAAGGTTCCGTAATATCGCGACCCGGAATAGACACAGACTCGCCACTGTCGATGTCAGTGACGCTGCGTTTACTGATAGCATCAGAAACTGCTTGTTTAATTTGTTGTTTATAGCGGCGGATGAACCGTTGCCGGTTCACCGCACTCTTGTTTTTGCCGTTCAGGCGTCGATCGATAAAATGCGCCATAAAACCTCCGGCTAAACCCTTGCATCATTGAGACTTGCGAACGCGCAGATACCATTCTGACAGCAGTCGCACCTGTTTGCGGGTGTAGCCTTTTTCCATCATTCGATCGACAAAATCATCATGTTTTTTCTGATCATCAGTCGAGGTTTTGGCATTAAACGAAATAACAGGCAGTAGTTCTTCGGTGCTGGAGAACATTTTTTTCTCAATCACTGTGCGCAGTTTTTCATAGCTGGTCCAGGTTGGATTTTTGCCGTTATTTTTCGCTTTAGCCCTCAGCACAAAATTAACAATTTCATTGCGGAAATCTTTTGGATTGCTGATGCCTGCTGGTTTTTCAATTTTTTCCAACTCAGCATTAAGTGCAGAGCGGTCAAACAACTGACCTGTTTCCGGATCGCGGTATTCCTGATCCTGGATCCAAAAATCAGCATAAATCACATATCTGTCGAAAATATTCTGTCCATATTCTGAATAAGATTCCAGGTAAGCGGTCTGAATTTCTTTACCAATAAATTCAACATATTTGGGGATCAGATAACCTTTCAGATGCTCAAGGTAGCGTTCTGCAACATCCGCAGGGAATTGCTCCCGTTCAATCTGTTGCTCCAGCACATAAAATAAATGCACCGGGTTTGCAGCCACTTCAGTACTGTCAAAGTTAAATACTCTGGATAAAATTTTAAAAGCAAAGCGGGTAGAAAGCCCGGTCATACCTTCATCAACACCAGCATAATCACGGTATTCCTGATAAGACTTTGCCTTCGGATCAGTGTCTTTTAAACTTTCACCGTCATAGACACGCATTTTTGAATAAAGACTTGAGTTCTCAGGCATTTTTAACCGCGATAACACTGCAAACTGTGCCAGAGATGTCAGGGTGCCTGGTGCACAAGGCGCTACTTTGAGCTCACTATGTTCCAGTAATTTTTCGTAAATTTTGACTTCTTCCGATACTCTCAGGCAATAAGGCACTTTAACGATATAAACCCGGTCTAAAAAAGCCTCGTTGTTTTTGTTATTGCGAAAGGTTTGCCATTCAGATTCGTTGCTGTGCGCCAGAATAATGCCTTCAAAGGGAAGGGCAGCTAAACCTTCAGTACCGTTGTAATTGCCTTCCTGAGTAGCGGTGAGCAGCGGATGCAGCACTTTAATCGGTGCTTTAAACATCTCAACAAATTCCATAATACCCTGATTGGCGCGGCATAAAGCACCGGAATAGCTATAAGCATCAGGGTCATTCTGGGCAAAATGTTCCAGCTGGCGGATATCTACTTTACCCACTAAAGACGCAATATCCTGATTATTTTCATCACCGGGCTCGGTTTTGGCGATAGCGATTTGATCCAGAATGGACGGATATTTTTTCACCACGCGGAACTGACTGATATCGCCGTTAAACTCATGCAACCTTTTACTGGCCCATGGCGACATAATGGTTTTTAAATAACGTTTTGGAATGCCGTATTCCTGTTCCAGAATATTGCCATCTTCCAGGCCATCAAACAGGCAAAGCGGATGATCATAAACCGGTGAACCTTGCAGGTAATACACCGGAACCTGTTGCATCAGAGATTTTAGTTTTTCTGCCAATGAAGATTTACCACCTCCAACAGGCCCCAGCAGATATAAAATTTGTTTGCGCTCTTCCAGTCCCTGAGCCGAATGTTTCAGATATGAAACTATTTGCTCTATCGCATCTTCCATACCATAAAACTCGGAGAAAGCCGGATAACGGGCAATCACCCTGTTGGAAAAAAGCCGGCTTAATTTGGGATCCTGAGCAGTATCAATAAACTCAGGCTGACCTATGGCCATTAATAAGCGCTCAGCGGCGCTGGCATAACAGCTTTTATCGTTTTTGCACAAAGTCAGGAATTCAGAAATGCTGTATTCCTCTTCTTTTGCCGCTTCGTAACGAGACTTATAGTGCTCAAAAATGCCCATATGCACCTCCGCAACCTTGTCAAAGAAACTTGAGACTGAACTGATGCTGTTATTCAAGGTTAGACATTAAAACTGCGCTTTGCTTGGCTAATTCACAGAATTTTATGCAATTTTCGACAAAGCGTTTTGCAAGTTCAGCCCGATTGGCAACAAGCGTAGTTGAAGTGGGAAGGTGTTGAGCAGAATAAAAAAACCCGGCAAAAACCGGGTTTTTAATGATTGGCAACCAGATGTTACGCCAGAGTAAGAACTTACTTAGCGAAGTTTTCTGCGGCAAATTTCCAGTTAACCAGAGCCCAGAATGCATTCAGGTAAGTTGGGCGAGCATTACGAAAATCGATGTAATAAGCGTGTTCCCACAGGTCAACGGTTAATACTGGCGTCAGGCTGGCGTCAGTCAGTGGTGTACCGGCGTTGCTGGTATTGACGATGTCCAGAGTGCCGTCCGCCTTTTTCACCAACCAGGTCCAGCTTGAACCGAAGTTGTTCACTGCTTTGTCGTTAAACGCAGTTTGGAAAGCGGCAAAAGAACCCCATTTGGCATTAATAGCAGCAGCTAAAGCGCCTGTTGGTTCGCCACCGGCATTTGGAGCCAGGCAGTGCCAGTAAAAAGTGTGGTTCCAGATCTGCGCGGCGTTGTTAAATACCGGGCCTTCTGACGTTTTAATAATGTCTTCCAAAGATTTACCGGCAAATGCAGTGCCTTCAATCAGAGAGTTCAGTTTAACCACATAAGCGTTGTGGTGTTTACCATGGTGGTAGTCCAGAGTTTCCGGGGAGATGTGCGGTAATAACGCATCTTTTGCGTAAGGTAATGCTGGTAATTCAAAGGCCATTCTAATTCTCCACTGACGTTGTTTATGGTTTCTGCATCGCGTAGACTACAAAACCTGACTAAAATACTCAAGTTTAACCTGAGCTTTTGGCGGCTTGATTGCCTGTTGATGCTGTCTTTCTGCTGGCATTAATTTTTGGGGCGAAACTTGAAAACTCAAGTGGCCGACCACAATTCCTCTGGTAAAATCGTTTAACTTTTTTGTGCTGTAAAGCAGAGGCTTTCATGGAAACTATCGACAAAATCAAACAACAACTGGCCGACAACCCAATTATTCTGTTTATGAAAGGTTCGCCAAAATTCCCAAGCTGCGGTTTTTCCGCTCAGGCCTCTCAGGCGCTGATTGCTTGTGGTGAACAATTTGCCTATGTCGACATTCTGCAAAACCCGGATATCCGCGCTGAATTACCAAAATTTGCCAATTGGCCGACTTTCCCACAATTGTGGGTAGAAGGTGAGTTAGTTGGTGGTTGTGACATTATGCTGGAAATGTTTCAGCGTGGTGAATTACAGCCGCTGATTAAAGAAACTGCGGCTAAATACAAAACGCCAGACGCAGAATAACCATATCCGCTGTGCGCCTGTTGTGTGAATAGGCGTCAGCAGCAATAAAAAAGCAGCTGTGGCTGCTTTTTTATTGCGAAATGCTCAGGCTGCGTCGTTTGAATCCGAGCTTTGGTCTGTTGTTTCGTCATCAACACTGTCATCAACAAATACAGGTGGCGGCCAGCCGCCAAGCGAATGCCAACGGTTAATGATGTAACAAAATAGCTCAGCAGTTCGCTCAGTGTCGTACAAAGCGCTGTGAGCTTCTTTATTATCAAAAGCAATGCCGGCAGCTTTGCAGGCTTTTGCCAATACGGTCTGCCCTAAAGCCAAAGCCGCCAAAGTTGTGGTATCAAAAGACACAAAAGCATGAAAAGGCGAGCGTTTAATGTTGTTACGCTCAACTGCAGCATTTAAAAAGCCCTGATCAAAAGCCGAGTTATGCGCCACCATCACAGCACGCTGACAACCGGCATCTTTTTGTGCTTTGCGCACTGCTTTAAAAATTTCGGTCAGGGCTTCACGTTCAGAAACCGCACCACGTAGCGGGTTGAAGGGGTCGATGCCATTAAATGCCAATGAACTTGGGTTCAGCACTGCACCTTCAAAAGGTTCCACATGAAAATGCAAAGTTTGGGCGATACAAAGTTCACCATTGTCGTTCATCGTCAGCAAAGTTGCGGCTATTTCCAATAAAGCGTCGGTTTGCGCATTAAAGCCTGCGGTTTCGACGTCGATAACTACAGGGTAATATCCACGAAATCGTTGAGAGAGTAATGTTGTCGCTTGTGTCATATCCAAACCAGCCTGACTATCGGACGCGCAGTATGCCAAAAAAAATGCAAGTCGTCTTGTTGCGGCACAGGCTTTGCAGGAAAAATCTTATAATCGAACCTAAGCTGAGGATACCCATGGTGGTGTGTAGCATTTTGATGCCGGAGGTCCAATGAAATTCTGTGTTTATCTGTGTCTGGGCCTGTTTTCAGCAATGGTCTTCGCAAACAGTGAACAATCACAGTTGCAGGCAGAGCGGCAGAACGTGCGGCAATATGTTGCCTCTATTGAACAGGCCAACTGGGCGTTAAAAACTTCCAACGCTTTGCAGTGTGAGCTGAGTCACAGTATTCCAAACTTTGGTGAAGTGAGTTTTGTCAGTCAGTCTGGCAAAGAATTAAATTTGTTATTTGCGCTGAAAATGACCCGGCTGCCGGATGATTATGGTTTAGCTAAAGTATTGTCGGTGCCGCCGGCCTGGCGTGCCGGTGAACAAGCCAAAGCTATTGCTGATTTTGCACTGTTAAAACAATTTGATGGTGATTTAGCCAAAAAAGAAGCCTGGACTTTATTGACTGAACTTGAGCAAGGTTTTAGCCCAACTTTTTATTTTGCCGACTGGCACAGCCCTTTTGATCAAATTGCAGCAGCTGTTAGTCCGGTGCATTTTGACGGGCCTTATCAGAAATTTAACCAGTGTATGGCGAGCCTGTTACGTTATAGTTTTGAAGATATAGCGATGACAGTGTTGAATTATCAATCCAACAGCGATGAGCTGACACGTGAATCAGCGGCACGGCTGAAACAAATTGCTGAGTATCTGAAACATGATAAAAACATCGCATCAGTGCGCATTGACACTTATACCGACAGTTATGGTGGTCGTTGGATCAACGAAGAGTTGTCACGCAAAAGAGCACAAACTTTAAAAACCTTTTTTGTTGAAGCCGGTGTTGATGAAAGTCTGATAGATACTGAAGGTTTGGGTGAAAAACGCCATGTTGCGCCTAACGACACGCCGCGTGGCCGTGGTGTTAACCGCAGGGCCGTTATTCAGCTGGCTCATTTGTAATTTCAGGCGGTGTGACCACAGCTGAATCATCAAAACAAAGGCGCTCTGGGGCGCCTTTGTTTATTTGGTAAACCTCATATTGGCAAACCGCATCGGAGTCACCAGATGCGCCAGCGCGTCGCTTAAAGGCTCAGGCTCCTGACATAATTGCGCCGCCAGTTGTTCGGCCAATAAAGGGGCAAATAACAAACCCCGCGCACCCAGGCCGCCCAATAGATAAAGTTCAGGCGCTATAGCACCAGCCACCGGCAGATGATCCGGCACTGTAGTGCGAACACCGGCTTTGGCAGAATCTAGCTTCACATCATCAAACCACAACGGCTGCTGTAATACCTGATTCACCAGCGCCTGATTGGCAATATTGTCAGTTTCAAGCTCCAGCGGCTCTGCAAGACTGCGGTCAAAGGTAGCGCCAACACAATGCACATTGTCGAGCGCTGGTGTGATGTAACCCTGATGGCAAATGACTGTTTTAACAGCCGCCATTTTTTCTGACCGAAAGTGACTAACCTGACCACGCACCAGATTCAGCGGTAAAAAATTGCTTTGCGCAAAACGGTGAATGTGGCTGCCACAAGCCAGCACCAGCGTGTCTGTTAACCATTGTTGAGGTTGTTGGCTGAGGCTATTTTCGCCATTAAGTTGCCATTGCCCGGTTTCAGCCTGCCATGCTAAGTTGTTCACTTTGCTGTTAAAACACACTTCAAAAGTGCTGTGTTGTTGCAGATAAGCCAAAGCTGCCTGACAAAACTGCTGCGGTGCTATCCAGCCACCGGCGGGGTAATACAAACCGCCAAAAGGCAAAGCCACACCTGCAACTTCTGAGGCTTCAACGGCGTTCAAAGCGGTAAATAAAGCAGCGCCATAAGCAGGCTCTGCCGCCATTTTTTGCTGGCGGGTGCTAAGTGTGTTGTTGCAGGCCAAAGTTAACACACCACAAAAATCGACCGGAAATTCAAACTGTTGTTGAAGTTCACGGTAGAAACGCCCGGCAAAACCAAAAGCCAAAGCATGCAACATAGAAACCGGCGTCCAGCTGGCTTGAAGTTGTGGGTATAAAGCGCCTTGTCTGTTATGCGAGGCTTGTTGCGCCACATCCTTATCGGCACAGAGCAACAGGACCTTCCGGCCACGCTTGATCAGATTTAATGCAAGACAAATAGCGGCCAGACCACCACCGACAATAGTCACAGGCTTGTGGTCTGTGTGGTGATGCGCTGTTGATGGGGTTAAATCTGCCGTATTTACAGCAAGAGGCAGGCTGCACAAATCAGCGCCAGCTGTGGCTAACTTGGTTGTGTCTGAAGCTAAAGTGCTGGTATTGGCGCCTGATTCTTCCGGCTGTGGGAACGGGCTTTGAAAAATACCAATACACATTTCTCTTTTGCGGCCATAACCTTTGGTTTTTTTCACGCTAAAACCAACCTCAGCCAAACCACGACGCACCAGACCGGCGCAGGTAAAAGTGGCCACTGTGCTGCCAACCCGGCTTAACCGCGCCATTTGGGCAAACAACTCAGGTTGCCACATTTGTGGGTTTTTACTGGGCGCAAAACCATCGAGAAACCAGGCGTCCGCGCTGTTTTGGTTGCTGAGCTGCGGCATAGAGTCGTGCACATCACCCAGCCATAAATCCAAAATCACGCGGCCATCGTCAAATTTTAATCTGTGGCAACCCGGCAGAGGCTTGGGGTATTGCGCCAGCAATAAAGCGGCAAGTTCTGCCAGCATAGGCCAGTGCAACAGGGCTTTTTGCAAATCGGCATGGCAAATCGGATATTTTTCAAAAGTGCTGAAATACAGTCGTTCACAACAAGCGGCAGGTGCTTGTTTTTGTGCCAGACGAAAATTTTGCCAGGCCAGCAAAAAATTTAATCCGGTGCCAAAGCCAGTTTCGATAATATGAAAATAACTACGTTCGTGATTTAAAAAACGTTGGGGTAAGCCGTTTTTGTGCAAAAACACATATTGGGTTTCTTCCAGGCCACTTTCGTTGGAAAAATACACATCGTCAAACAGCGTTGACATCGGTGTGCCTTGCTCGTTGTAATAAATACTGGCGCTTTGAATAGGCTGCATCACGGACTCTCGAAAAAAAACGCCACAGTTTAACCTGATTGTCATTTGTTTGGATAATAGTGTACAACTGTGCGCTGAAATTGGACCAGTTCAGCAATAAAAGTCCGTACAATGTTTTTCGTTAATTTTTTATCCACAGTTTTTCGGTCAGAGACCAGCTTCAGGAGTCAGAATGAAAAGAGCAGTGATCACCGGTTTGGGCATAGTTTCCAGTATCGGTAACAATCAGGCGGAAGTATTGGCGTCATTAAAAGCCGGCCGCTCAGGGATCACCTATTCACAGGAATTTGCCGATTTGGGCCTGCGTTCGCAAGTCTGGGGAAATATCAAACTCGACACCAGCGAGCTGATTGACCGCAAAGCCTTACGTTTTATGGCCGATGCTGCCGCTTTTGCTTATATCTCCATGCAGCAAGCCATTGAAGACGCAGGTTTAACCGAAGAGCAGGTGTCACACCCGCGCACAGGTTTAGTGGTTGGCTCTGGTGGTGCTTCGTCAAAAACTCAGGTGGAAGCTGCCGACATTCTGCGTGAAAAAGGCGTAAAAAGAGTTGGGCCTTATGTGGTGCCAAAAACCATGTCCAGCACCTGTTCTGCCTGTTTAGCCACGCCATTTAAAATTAAAGGCGTGAACTATTCCATCAGTTCGGCCTGTGCTACCAGTGCCCATTGTATTGGCCATGCGGTAGAGCTGATCCAGCTGGGTAAACAAGACATTATTTTTGCCGGTGGTGGTGAAGAAGTGCATTGGACTTTGGCGATGGAATTTGACGCTATGGGCGCTTTGTCCAGCAAATATAATGAAACGCCGGAAATTGCTTCACGCACTTATGATGCTAACCGCGATGGTTTTGTGATCAGTGGCGGTGGCGGTATTCTGGTGATTGAAGAGTTGGAACATGCACTGGCCCGCGGCGCAAAAATTTATGGTGAAGTCGTGGGTTATGGCGCTACTTCAGATGGTTACGACATGGTAGCGCCAAGTGGTGAAGGTGCTGTGCGTTGTATGCAAATGGCGATGCAGGCTGTGGATGCACCTATTGACTACGTCAACACCCACGGTACCAGTACACCTGTTGGTGATGTGAAAGAGCTGGGTGCTATTCAGGAAGTATTTGCCGGTAAATCACCTGCTATCAGCGCTACCAAAGCTATGACAGGCCACGCTTTAGGCGCTGCCGGTGTGCATGAAGCCATTTATTCGTTATTAATGATGGAGCACGGTTTTATTGCCCCATCTATCAATATCGGTGAGCTGGATGAAGCAGCCAAAGGCTTAAATATTGTCACAGAAGCCCGTCCGGCACAGCTGAACACTGTGATGTCAAACAGCTTCGGTTTTGGCGGCACCAATGCCACTTTAGTGATGCAAAAATATCGCGGTTAATGGCGTGTTTCTGCAGCTCAGGCTGCAAAGCGCAACCACAAAGCCACCAATAGGTGGCTTTGTTTTTGGCTGCGTTTTAGAATGCCGGCCTGACCTTGTATTCCTTGTGACCACAGCTCGCCCATAAAATCTCTTGCAGGATCGCTGATGTTAAAAATTTACGCTGATGAAAATATGCCTTATGTGCAGCAGTTTTTTGCAGGCTTTGGGCAGGTACAGTTGGTAGATGGCCGCAATCTGACGCCAGCGCAGGTGGCTGACGCCGATGTATTGCTGGTGCGTTCCGTGACCAAAGTGAATGCTGAATTATTATCACAAAACAATAGGTTAAAGTTTGTTGGTACCGCCACTATTGGTGTTGATCATATTGATAAAACTTATCTGCAAAACCGCGGTGTCACTTTTACCAGCGCGCCAGGTTGCAATGCCCAGTCGGTGGTGGAGTATGTGCTCAGCAGTTTATTTTTATTGAGCGAACAACAACAAAAACCACTGCAGCAATGGACCATTGGTGTGGTTGGCGTAGGGCAGATTGGTGCAAGACTGGTGAAAGCGTTACAAGCGCTGCAAGTGAAAGTGTTACAGTGCGACCCGCTGCGCAAAGCAAAAGAGCCGGATTTTCCCCATGTGCCTTTTGCGGATTTAATGCAACAAGTGGATGGCTTGAGTTTTCATGTGCCTTTAGTGAAAACCGGTGAACACCCAACCTTTCAGCTGTTAAACAGCAACAATTTGTCAGAATTACCCCCTGATGTCGCCATTATTAATGCATCCCGTGGTGAAGTAACCTGCAATCAGGCATTGCTGTTGGAAGCACAAGGCCGTGCTCAGAGCTCTGAAACAGCTGGCACGCAAAGGCCACTGGTGCTGGATGTCTGGGACAACGAACCTTCAGTGCTCAAAGCGTTGGTGCCTTATTGCCGTATCGCGACGGCTCACATCGCCGGTCATAGTATTGAAGGCAAAGCCCGCGGTACCGAAATGTTGTATCAGGCGCTTTGTCAGTTATTAAAAATTCAACCACAACATCAGCTCTATGATTTTTGCCCTAAGCCTGTGATGGAAATGCTGCAAATTTCTGCAAATTTTAGACTTTCAGATGTCCAAAGTTTGTGCCGTATGTTATATGATGTGCGCCGTGATGATGCTTTATTCAGATATCATCTGAATGGCAATGGGTTTGACTGGCTCAGAAAACATTATCCACCGCGACGTGAATTCAGTTCGTTGCGGTTAACAGCGCCAAAAGGCGCAATTCCAGAATATTTAACGCAGTTAGGTTTTAGCAGCCAGTAAAAGAGGAAAGACGATATGGCGCAGCAATTCGACGTCGCAGTATTAGGCGCAACCGGTTTAGTCGGTCAGCATCTGATTGAAATTCTTGAACAACGCGATTTTCCGGTGAAACGGTTGATCCCTTTAGCGAGTAGTCGTTCTGCTGGCGGTTTCGTCACCTTTAAGGGTAAACAAATTGAAGTGCTGGACGCTGAAACTTTTGACTGGTCAGAAGCACAAATTGGTTTGTTTTCAGCAGGTGGCAGCGTGTCTGCCGTTTATGCACCACGTGCTGCTGATGCCGGTTGTGTGGTGATCGATAACACCTCACATTACCGTTACGAAGCCGATATTCCGCTGGTGGTGCCTGAAGTGAATGCCCATGCCATTGCCGATTATCGCAACCGCAATATCATCGCCAACCCAAACTGCTCCACTATTCAGATGCTGGTTGCATTAAAACCTATTCATGACGCTGTTGGTATCAGCCGTATTAATGTGGCTACTTATCAGTCGGTCAGTGGTGCTGGGCAACAAGGTGTGGAAGCGCTGGCGCAGGAGACAGCGCAGCTGTTAAACGGCCGTCCTATTGAAAGTACAGGTAAATTCAGCCGTCAGATTGCGTTTAACGTCATTCCGCAAATTGATGTGTTCCTGGATAACGGTTACACCAAAGAAGAAATGAAAATGCATTGGGAAACCCAAAAAATCATGGGTGATGACCATATTGCAGTGAATGCAACAGCTGTGCGGGTGCCGGTGTTTTATGGCCATGCCGAAGCTGTGCATCTGGAAACCCGTCATCCAATCAGTGTGGAACAGGTAAAAGCTTTGCTTGCTAATGCACCAGGTGTCACGCTGCTGGAAGACAATGCCGATTTCCCGACGCAGGTGGGCAATGCTCAGGGTCAGGATGATGTTTTTGTTGGTCGTATCCGCAAAGACATTTCTTACGAAAACGGGCTGAATTTGTGGATAGTTGCTGACAATATCCGCAAAGGCGCCGCCACCAACAGTATTCAGATTGCCGAACATCTTATTCGCGATTATCTGTAAAGCAGCATCTTTGCCAGTTAAAGCTCCCAACCGGGAGCTTTTTTTATGGATGTAGGATAAGGCGTTATTGCAACAACAACGCACGCAGCGATGCAGTTGCTTTTAAATTAATTCCCGCTTGAAGTTAAGTTTCAGTCGGATCGGCAGATAAAATTGCATCACTGCAGCAAAGCGCAGATCGCATTGTGCGCCAAACTGGTTTAGGATCGGCTGTTTTTGCCTGCCAGCGAATGTGGAACAATGCTTGCAGGAAAGTTTATTATCAAAAGCTGAGGCGATGACACCGCATCTTTCAGTGGGCTCAACTGCCACTTCAGCGGTAAAGGATATTGGAATGCATCATCTGCGATTATTGATCCTGTTGCTGATTGTCAATTTTATGACGGTCGCCTGGGCGGACACCACAGCAAAACTGCGTGGGCCCAAAGAATTTGACGCGCCGGCAGTGACGCGGCTTGGTCCTTTATCATCCCGTGATACGTTATGGCGGCTGGCGGAGCAAGCCAGACCTGATCAACGTCTGAACATGTATCAGGTGATGTATGCCATTTATCAGAAAAACCCCGACGCCTTTTTAGATGACAACTTTAATCATTTAAAACCAGGCGCTTATCTGGAAATTCCCACTTTACGTGAAATTCTGGCGGTCAATGCCACTGAAGCACAACGCAAATCTGAAAATGACGACAGACTCTGGGCGGAAAAAATCCGGCTGGCAGCTCAGGCAAAACCTGAAGATAAAACCGCCAAGGCCGATGATTTGGCCAAAGCGACCCGCGAGATTACTGATGAACTGAGCAGAGTTGAAGCCGAGCAAACCGAAAGGTTGTCAGATTTACGTGAACGGCTTGGTGCTTCGATGACCAATGTTGAAACCATAGTGCAGGAAAATACCCAGCTGAAAAATCAGCTGAATACTGTGGTGAAAGAGCTGACAGTGGTCAAAAGCCAGCTGGATAAAGACAGTGAAATTCAGACCCAGTTACAACAATTGCTACAACAGCAAACTGAACTGTTAGAACAACAACGTGAACAAATCCGCAAGGCTGAAGAAGGGTTTAATTTTGCCGTGTTCTGGCAAAAATTTGCCGGTAGTCCGGTCGGCTGGGCCATTATGGGATCTTTACCTGCGGTGATTTTGCTGCTGGTGATAGTGTCGGTGATCCGCCGTCGTGGTCAAAAGGCTGCTGCTGTAGTGAGTGCTGCTACTGCTGCGCCTGCTGTGGATCCAAATTACCGCTCACCTTTACCTCCGTTAGATGACAGTCTGGATTTTGATGAAAACAGTCTGATCAACCTCGATGATTCTTTGTTGAATCAGCGTGTGCAATCGGGCATCCGACTGGATGAAGACAATTTTGGCAGATCAAACAATAAAGCAGCACAAAGCTTTACCGACGACGATTTATTGGATGATTTTGCCCCAACGCCAACGGCTGGCCGCAGTTCAGACTTTGATTTGGATGACTTGCTTGATGAGCCTTTTGATACACCAGGCAAAACACCGGCAAAAACAGAATTTGATCCAAATAATATTTTGTCAGGCGACGACTTATCGTCGTTATTTGCCAGTGCCGAAGACGAACCGGCTTTTGCCGGCAAAACCGAATTTGATCCAAATAACATCTTATCCAATAACGAGTTAAGTTCGTTGTTTGATAGCACTGCCGCAGAAAGTGCCGACGAAGATCCAGACGCTATTTTTGCCAATGCGATGGCAGCACAGCAGGTTACGGCATCTGATAACTTCACTGATGACGATTTGTTACCTGATACACCGCTGTCGGCCGGGGCCTTGCAAAGCGCTGCAGCTCAGGCGGACGAGTTTGATGAACTGCTGGAAGAAATTGAGCTTGATATTCCAGCTGACAAAGAAAGCAATGATGACAGTTTTGATTTGGGTGATGATTTTGATATCGACGCGCTGGTCGCTTCGTCACAACAATCACAACAACAAGTGGCGCCTTCTATGCCAGAGCCCGCTAAAGCTGTTACTGCGGATGTCTCAGACACAGATGATTTTGATATCGACTCGCTGCTTAGCGCCAACAGCACTGTGGCTGCTGTGACCACAGCAGCCGAAGCTGAAGTGCCGCATTTTGACAGTTCTGAGCTGGATGCCTTTGCTGAATCGCTGGCAGAAGAGCGTTTGCCTGCCATGACACCACAAAGCGCCCAAGAGAATCTGAATTCTGAGTTGGTAAGAGTCGACGAGGAACCTATTACCGAGCTGCTTGAAGCTGATGAAAGTGAACTTTATAGCGAACTTGACGATATTTTGTCGGAAGTGGCGGAAATCAGGGCGCAAAGCCAACAGGCGGCCAGTTTAACAGCGCTTGACTTACCGCAGTCTGCAGTGACAGAAGCAGAACAGGATTTTGCCGAAGCCGAATTATCGCCTGCTGATGTGAGTCAGATGTTGCAGGAGCCGGATTTGCATCATCTGAATACAGTTGATGCAAACGACGAAGCCCAGATAGCGGCAGAAAGCGCTTTTGATGCCGATGATATTTTGCTCGATGATGATGAATTTTCTGCGCTGAACCTGACGGATACAACGTTCACTGATTTGAATCAAAGTGAAGCTTCAGAGGCTGCTGCAACTATGCCGGATCTGGAAGAACTGGATGATGATTCCGTCAGCAGGTTGTACGAGTCTATCTCGTCGGTTGAAAGACCCAGTAAAGTGCTGGACGAATATCCTGAGCTGGAACTGACGGAAGAATTTGCAGCTGATGATCTGATTTTCCCGGATGACACATTGTTGGCAAACACCACAAATCCGCTGTTACCAGATGAGCTGGTTGCCGAAGATCCAATAGTGACAGAGTTGTCTGAGCTCGAAGACACCAACTTTGACGAAATGTTATCAGCGCTGGATGCGCTTGAGCCTGATGTTTTTGCTGCTGAAGCTATAGCATCAGAAATAGCTCCCGTTCGGTCTGATGTGGCGCCTGAGACTCAGGTTGTCGCTATGGCGGAACATGATCTGCCTGATTATGTTCATATTGATAAATTGTTGGCGGCCACTGAAGAAGATATCGAGGCTGAAATGGCGCCAGGTTTGAATATTGACGTTGGTCTGGCCGATTTTGAAGATTTAATAGCGGCCGATGAAATGGGTGATGTGGATCAGGCTGACGCTGGTTTTGCCGGTCAGCTGGATTTGATCCGGGCTTATAATGAAATTGGCGACAGTGACAGCGCACAACAGCTGATCAAAGAAATTCTGGCGTCTGATGCGCCTGCGCATGTCAAACAAGAGGCAATTCACCTGCAAAATAGCTGAAGGGCTGAAACTTAGCCCTGAAGTTGCAAAGCGCTGACGGCCGGATTTAGCCGGCAGCTAACCAATCAATAAAACCCGGCCTGGTGTCAGACTATGCCGGGTTTTGTTTTTAATGCGGTTGAAGCCGCATTGGGAATTGTGTTGTGCTTTGTTATACTCGCGCCGGATAAAAAAGGAGTGTGCATGCGCATTGCAATGGGTATTGAATATGACGGCACCGGTTATTTTGGCTGGCAACGTCAACGCGAAGTAAAAAGTATTCAGGGTGAGCTGGAGCGCGCGCTCAGTCAGGTTGCCAATGAACCCATTGAGATTTTCTGCGCCGGCCGCACCGACGCTGGTGTGCATGGCACAGGTCAGGTGATTCATTTTGACAGTTCCGCCAATAGAGATATGCGTGGCTGGATCATGGGCGTGAATTCCAATTTACCTGTGGGTATTGCAGTGCGCTGGGCAAAACCAGTTTCTGACGATTTTCACGCACGTTTTTCGGCAACAGCCCGGCGTTATCGTTATGTCATTTACAACCGCAAATACCGTCCGGCTATTTTAGGGCAGGGGCTGAGTCATTATCATCAGGATTTAGACGTGAGTCTGATGCAACAGGCGGCGCCGGCTTTACTTGGTGAGCAGGATTTTTCGTCATTCCGCGCTATTCAATGCCAGTCCAATACGCCATTTCGTAACATCATGCATCTGAATATTGAACGCTATCAGGACTTTATTGTCATTGATATCAAAGCAAATGCCTTTTTACATCATATGGTGCGTAATATCACCGGCAGTTTACTGGAAGTGGGCATGAAAAAACGACCACCAGAGTGGATTGCAGAGTTGCTGGCGGCGAAAGACCGCACTTTGGCAGCAGCAACGGCCAAGGCCGAAGGTTTGTATCTGGTGGCTGTGGATTACCCGGCAGAGTTTGACATTCCACAAGGCGCATTGGGTCCGCTGTTTTTACCGGATTAAGCGTCAGAGAAACAGCAAACCTTTTTGGTAGCAAAACACAAAAACACAGAGCTAACAGGCACTGCAGCCAATCTGGACAGACCTGTTGGCGCCTGACAGCTACGACCAGTTTTTTATGTTGCTTCTTCAACCTTTGTGTTTTAATAACCGCCGTTTGCCGTATTTTCGCTGAATTTTGCATAAATTCACTAAATCTGTGCGCGAAAATCGCACAGTGAGAACAAAGGAATATTTATGAGTTGGTTAGAAAAAATCCTGCCCAGAACCTCGTCGTCGGCACGTCGCAACATTCCGGAAGGGGTGTGGACCAAATGTACCGCTTGTGACGCAGTGTTGTATAAGGCCGATCTGGATCGCCAGCTGGGCGTTTGCCCTAAATGTGACAACCACATGCGTATTGGCGCCCGCGAGCGCCTGGCCAGTTTTTTAGACACCAACACTGGTGTGGAAATGGCGGCCGAGTTAGAGCCACAAGATGTGCTGAAGTTTAAAGATTCCAAAAGATACAAAGACCGTATAGTTGCAGCGCAAAAAGAAACCGGCGAAAAAGATGCCATGGTGGTGATGCGTGGTTCGCTCAAGGGCATGCCTGTAGTGGTTGCCAGCTTTGAATTTAGCTTTATGGGCGGTTCTATGGCCTCTGTGGTCGGTGCCAAGTTTGTGAAAGGTGTTGAATTTGCCCTTGAGCATAAAGTGCCATTTGTTTGTTTTTCCGCTTCAGGTGGTGCGCGGATGCAAGAAGCTTTGTTCTCGCTGATGCAAATGGCCAAAACCTCGGCCGCTCTTGCCAAGCTTAGTGAAGCAGGTTTGCCTTATATTTCAGTATTAACAGACCCGACTATGGGTGGTGTGTCTGCCAGTTTAGCCATGCTCGGTGATGTGAATATTGGTGAGCCAAAAGCGCTGATTGGTTTTGCCGGCCCAAGGGTTATTGAACAGACAGTGCGGGAAAAATTACCTGAAGGTTTCCAGCGCAGTGAGTTCCTGCTGGATCATGGTGCTATCGATATGATTGTTGACCGCCGCCAAATGCGCGATACAATTGCGCGATTAGTAGCAAAATTCATGCGGCTGCCAGCTCCGGTATCGGAGAATCGCGTCGCCTAAGGCGTTATGAACTCTCAAGCGGTATCTTCCAGCCAATCGTGCCAGACTCTGGCCGATTGGCTTTCATTTATTGAACAAAGCCATCCTATTGATCGTATTGAGCTGGGCCTGGAGCGTGTGCTGCAGGTGGCAGAACGTGGTCAGCTGCAACAACTTCCCGGTATTAAAATTTTGCTTGGCGGCACCAATGGTAAAGGCAGCAGTGCCCGTTGCCTGGAACAACTGCTGCTGGCGCAGGGTTATTCGGTGGGTGTTTATACTTCGCCACATTTGCTGAAATTTAATGAACGTTTACGTATCAATAATATCGATGCCAGCGATCAGAGCTGGGCAGAAGCCCTGGCAAAAGTCAATGAACTCAGGGGCGAAACCGCGTTAACTTATTTTGAATTTACTACTCTGGCTGCTTTTGCCTTGTTAAAAGAGGCCAATGTTGATGTTTGTATTATTGAAGTAGGTTTAGGCGGCCGGCTGGATGCCACCAATATTATTGCACCCGATGCCAGTATTCTGACCACTATAGATTTGGACCATCAGGATTGGCTGGGTAACGACAGAGAAACGATAGGCCGGGAAAAAGCCGGTATTTTCCGCGCCGGTAAAATTGCTGTGGTTGGTGATTTAGCGGTGCCGCAATCGGTACTGGACAAGGCCAGCGAGCTTGATGTTCAACTGCATCTGGTGAATCAAGATTACCGTTATCAGCTGGCCCCGGATGGCAACAGCTGGTCATTTCAGGGCAAAAGCCAGGAGTTTAACGCTTTGCCGGTGCCGGCATTGCCGGTACAGAATATGGCAACCTGTCTGGCGTGCCTTGAAGCCCTTTCTTTATTGCCACCTTTAAACAAGATTGTTGCTGTGCTGGAAGCTTTAACTTTGGCAGGGCGTATGCAGTGGCTCAGTAAAAGCCCGGCGGTTATTCTTGATGTAGCACATAATCCACAATCGGCGGCTTATCTGGCAGCGCAGCTCTCAAAGCTTGCGCCGCGTTATCGTTGTGTGCATGCGCTGGTTGGCATGCTTAAGGACAAAGATATGCGCCAGAGCCTTGGTGATTTTGTGCCTTTAGTGCAACATTGGCATCTGGTGACTTTGCCAGGCCCCCGTGGCGCCAGTGCAGAGCAGCTTTCGCAGCAATTGCCTGCAATTGCAGTTTCACAATGTTATGAAAATATGCAAAATGCGTGGTCAGCACTTGCGCCAACTTTGGCTGCTGACGATTTAGTCTTGATTTTTGGTTCATTTATCACAGTGTCACAGTTTCTGACACTCTGGCCGCAGGGAAATGTATGACAGCTGTATTTAGAAACCGTCTGATTGGCAGTGCCATTTTAATTGTTGCTGCCATTGTATTTTTGCCTGATTTACTCGACGGTCAGAAGCAAGTGAATAAAGACGACTTTAAAGCTATTCCGGAGCGTCCGGAATTTGCTTCAGTTGCGCAGCAACAAGTGTTTGCACAGGATCAGCATGATGCCAGCAGGGCAGAAGCCATGGCATTGCCAACAGAGCAGGCGGATGGCACTGATCCACAACCTGGTGATGCCGGTGCAGAGCAAAAGGGCGAAACCCTGCCTGATCAAACTTATGCCTCAGTGAGCACCGACAGTACAGCTGCCACGCCAACAGAGCTCAAACCAGCTGAAACTAATACCCCAAAAGCAGCAACTGTGGAAAGCGTCAAAACTGAACCAGCGCCCATGACGGCAGATGCAGTACCAGCAGTGTCCGATAACAACAAAACCGAAAAAGTTGTTACTCAAAATACCGAAACTTCTCAAACACTTAGTAAAGCGGCCTGGGTAGTACGGGTAGGGTCTTTTGGTAAAGAAGCCAATGCCAATGCCTTGATCACTAAACTGCGTGCCGCTGGTTTTGCCACTTTTAGCCGTAAAGTGGTGAATGCGCAGGGTCAAACCATGGTCAGTGTGTTGGTTGGTCCTGATTTAAAAAAAGAAAAACTGGAAAACAGTCTGACACAACTGCAAAGTCTGGCCGATGTACCAAAACTGAAGGTGGTTCCCTTCCAGCCCGTTGAAAATAATTAGCCTAAGCGGCGCGCCTTTTGGTAGAATGCGCGCCGTCATCGAGCAGCCTTTGGAAGCACATGGTCTGGGTTGATTATGCCATTCTGGCAATTATCGGATTATCGACTGTTATCAGTCTGATCCGCGGTTTTGTAAAAGAAGCCATTTCTCTGATCGTCTGGATCGCGGCATTTTTTGTCGCCAGTCATTATTATCCTTATCTATCGCCTTTTTTCTCCAACATCGACAATTTGTTGATCCGCAACGCAGTGGCTATTGCCGTGTTGTTTATCTGTTGTCTGTTGCTGGGCGGCCTATTGAACTACCTTGTTGGTAAATTGGTACATTCGACCGGGCTGAGTGGTACCGATCGTTTGCTTGGCCTGTTATTCGGTGCTCTGCGTGGTGTGCTGGTGGTCAGTGCGCTGTTGTTTTTTCTGGATGCTTTTACGCCTTCAGCCGGATCCGACTGGTGGAAAGCCTCAGTCCTGATCCCAGAATTTGATTTTATTATTGAATGGTTTTTCAGTTATCTGAAAGACAATTCCAGTTTTATGCAACAGACATCAGCGCTGACGAGGTAAGGTTCCATGTGTGGTATTGTTGGTATCGTAGGTAAATATCCGGTCAATCAGGCCTTATACGACGGCTTAACTGTGTTACAACATCGTGGTCAGGATGCTGCCGGTATTGTCACTGTTGATCAAAGCAGACTGCGTTTACGCAAAGCCAATGGTCTGGTCAAAGACGTTTTTGAAGAGCGTCATATGGAACGTCTTGCCGGTAATATCGGTATTGGTCATGTGCGTTACCCTACCGCCGGGTCTTCCAGCACAGCAGAAGCCCAACCTTTTTATGTCAACAGTCCTTTTGGATTAGCCTTGGCACACAATGGCAATCTGACCAACGCTGAAGAAGTAAAAAACGAGCTGTTTAAAGTGGCACGTCGTCACGTCAACACCAGCTCGGATTCTGAGGTACTGCTGAATGCTCTGGCTCATGAGCTGCAGGGCGATGGTGCCATGCAACTGATGCCGGAAGCTATTTTCCGTGCTGTTGCTAATCTGCACCGTAAAGTGCGCGGTGGTTATGCTGTGGTGGCTTTGATTATCGGTCATGGTTTAGTGGCGTTTCGCGACCCGCACGGCATTCGTCCGCTGGTCATGGGCAAACGTGAAACCGACAAGGGCACCGAATATATGGTGGCTTCTGAGAGTGTAGCGCTGGATGCCGATGGTTTTACCGTATTGCGTGACGTGTCGCCGGGTGAAGCTGTATATATCACTGAAGATGGTCAACTTTACAGCCAGCAATGTGCTGAAAACCCAACCTATACCCCCTGTATTTTTGAATATGTGTATTTCGCCCGTCCGGACTCTACCATCGACAATGTTTCTGTGTATGCGTCCCGTGTTGCTATGGGTAAAAAGCTCGGCGAAAAAATCAAAAAAGAGTGGGCGCATCTGGATATTGATGTGGTTATTCCCATTCCGGAAACGAGTAACGATGCGGCTTTGCAAATTGCCACCGAACTTGGTTTACCTTACCGTCAGGGTTTTGTGAAAAACCGTTATATCGGCCGTACTTTTATTATGCCAGGCCAGGGCCAGCGTAAAAAGTCAGTGAAACGTAAACTGAATGCCATCTGGCAGGAGTTTAAAGGCAAAAACGTCTTGCTGGTGGATGACTCTATTGTGCGTGGCACCACTTCAGAGCAAATCATTGATATGGCACGTGAAGCCGGTGCCAACAAAGTGTATTTTGCCTCAGCTGCGCCGGAAATCCGTTTTCCGAATGTGTATGGTATTGATATGCCTTCGGCCAACGAGCTGATTGCCCATGGTCATGACGCTGAAAGTGTCTGTAAAATCATTGGTGCCGACGGCCTTATTTTCCAGTCTTTGCCTGATTTGGTAGAAGCAGTTCGCAGCCAGAACCCGGATATCAAAAAGTTTGAAACTTCGGTTTTTGATGGTGTGTACGTCACCAATGACATTACACAGGAATATCTGAATAAATTAGATGCTGCCCGTAGTGATGCCCAAAAAGGTGGTAAAGCAGCGTTAATGGCCGGCAATCTGGAAACTTATAACGAAGGCAACTGATCGCACTTGTTGACCATAGCCTGGCAGATGACTTGTTGTTACTGTTTCGCTGATGCCTTTTCAGCAAGAGTTTGAGAAATAACAAAGGGAGCTTAAGCTCCCTTTGTGTTTTATGCTGAATTTAACCTCGCTAATGGGTAAACACCGGCTGGAAACCCGAACTCCATAAAATGGCCGTTGCCGTTAATACACAAACCAGCAATACCAGGCCGCAGGTCACAACCGAACTTGCATAAATAAACCCACGTTCTTCCGGGATGTGCATCAGAATAGGCACACCAACATAAAGCAGATAAACCGAATAAGATAAACCTGCCAGCCCCACCAGCATCACAAACCAGAGTTCAGGATAAAGTGCAGCAATACCTACCATAAAAAGTGGGGTGGAAGTGTAAGAGGCAAGCTCAAGCGTTTGGGTATAGGTTGGCTCTGAGCCAAAGGTATGCGCCATCCAATGGGCCAGATACGCCAGCGCAAACACACCGAGAATAAGAGCGATATACATAGCAACAGCCAGCATCAACGCACTTTCTGACGTTAAGCTAATGGGCTCACCAACGCCGATACTCCAGCCAATATGCACTGCTGAAAAATAAGCACAAACCGATGGGATCAACGCAACGAGTAAAATATGGATCAAACTGTAACGCAGACTCTCGTGACGAGCGTCTATAGTATGCCATTCTTCTTTCGGGTGGGCATACAGCCCCCATAAGTGGTTTAGAATCATTTTTTGTTATCCTTGTCGACTGCTGAACTAATGGTATCTGAGTGACTAGCCAACACTCATAGTTAAGTTATGGCTAACAGACTGGATCCCGTCAAGTTTGCCCGGATTAAGCTGAACATTTAGCAGTTAAAAGCCAATTTTTGCCGCAAATCCAACTTGGTGACACCTTGGGCTGTCGTTATAATGATGGCTCTTTTTTGTGGGGTATAAGTAGTGGCAGTGGTCCTTTCTGAAGAAATTGCATTATTGGTGGCGCCTGTTACCGGTTTTTTGGCTTGCCGTACGCCGGATGCCTGGCTGCAAAAAGCGGCTGAACCAGAACAGCTCAGTGCTTTGTTAATTGACCACGCTAACTGCGAAGTAAAGGCTGCCATGACGGCACACAGCATGATCCGCCGTTATTGTTTGCCCAAAGGCAAAAAACAACTGATCCCGAATCTGGATTTTTATCAGTGTATTGATGTGGAAGAGGGCGGTTTACACGAACAGGATTTTCTGGAAAAACGCGCTTTAACAGCAGCTTTGAACTCTATCAGCGATATCACACAGAACGACGATATTCTGGCGAAAATGGCACGGCTGGCAAGGGAAGAAATTCACCATTTTGAACAGGTGATTGAACTGATGAAAAGCCGCGACATTCCTTATACACCAATGCCAGCGGGGCGTTATGCCAAAGCTATGCTGACTCATGTGCGTACTTACGAACCTGAAGCTTTAATAGACAAGCTGATTATTGGTGCTTTTATTGAAGCGCGTTCCTGCGAGCGTTTTGCTGCACTGGCACCTTTGCTTGATGATGAACTGGCGAAATTTTATATTTCGTTGTTACGCTCTGAAGCGCGGCACTACAGCGATTATCTGGAGCTGGCGCAAAGTTACAGCAAAAAACCTATCGAAGAGCGGGTGGCTTTTTTTGCGCAAGTGGAGCGGGATTTAATTCTCTCGCCAGACACCGAGTTTCGTTTCCATAGTGGTGTGCCAGTCTGACAACAATAAATTTTTCTTTGTTGTAAATGGCTTAGTAACTTTATTCAAGGCAGGTCAATAATAAAAAAGGAGCTGAGTATAGCTCCTTTAAATTTTTAAAAGTGCTGTCAGCTTTGTTGTTCCAACCCCATCACACCCTGACTTCAGCTTCAGGCTTAGCAATGACCTCAGGCAAAGCAGCAAAATGCAGCTGCCAGTGCGTTTTGGTAATTTCCAGATAAGAACTTTGCTGATACCAGTCACCAACCACATAACGATAAGCCGTGCTGCCGTCTGGCAAATCCAGCTTATGCACCGCAGGCCTGTGGGTGTGGCCGTGAATTAAATGCTGCACCTGATGCAAAGCCATCACCCTGGGCACTTCATCCGGTGTGACATCCATAATCATGGCGGTTTTGACAGATTTATCGGCTTTGCTGATGCGCCGTGCTTTTCGCGCCAGATGCTGGCGATACCAAAGTGGCGTCGACAAAATCAGCCATTGCCACCAGGGTTGGTCCCACCAACTGCGAAACTTTTGATATTGCAAATCAAGGGTACAGAGGCTGTCACCGTGCATCAGCAGGGTTTTGGTGCCGTATAAATCCACCACAGTGGCAGGGGGTAACAACTGAAAACCAGCTCTTTTGGCAAAACGCTTGCCAAGTAAAAAGTCGCGGTTGCCGTGGCAAAAATATAACTGCACACCTTGAGCAGCTAACAGTTGAAGTGCATTCGCCACCTGAGTGAGCAAAGGCGAGGGGTTATCGTCGCCAATCCAGACTTCAAACAAGTCACCAAGAATATAAAGTGCATCGGCATGAACGGCTTTTTGCTGTAAAAAAAGCAAAAACGCCGCGGTAATATCCGGGCGTTCCTGGCTTAAATGCAAATCTGCAATAACGAGGGTTAAACCCTTAGCCATGCAGCTCTGCTTTTTCGATAATGACTGACTCTACCGGCACGTCGGCATGACCAAATTTGCGGCCTGTTGCCACAGCTTTAATTTTGTCGATGACGTCCATACCTTCAACCACTTCACCAAATACACAATAACCCCAGCCAGAAGAAGTTTCTGAGCTGAAATTCAGGAAGCTGTTGTCGGCCACGTTAATAAAAAACTGGCAAGTTGCTGAATGTGGATCGTTGGTACGGGCCATGGCAATAGTGCCTTTTTTGTTTGGCACTTTGTTGTTTGCTTCGTTTTTGATCTGGTCTTTGGTTTCTTTTTGTTCCATATCGGCAGTAAAACCACCACCCTGGATCATAAAGTCATTGATCACACGGTGAAAAATAGTGCCATCGTAAAAACCTTCGCTGACATAACTTTTAAAGTTTTCAACGGTAGCAGGTGCTTTGTCGGCAAATAACTGTAATTTAATCACGCCGTAATTGGTGTGTAAGCTGACCATGGGATGTCCTCTGAATCAAGAGAGTAAAAAGTGGCGCTAGTTTAGCGCAGAAGTGGCTGAACACAAAGCCAAAGGCGGTGTTATCGGCCTTGCATGCCATAGCCGAGCTGTGGAACCGGTGTTACACTATCGCCTTTTCGCCGCAAGCGTTTTTATCAGAGGACACCATGTTACAGATTTATAATACCCTGAGCCGTCAAAAAGAGACTTTTGTGCCAATGCAACCAGGCAAAGTCGGCCTCTATGTCTGCGGTATTACCATTTATGATTTCTGTCACGTGGGTCATGCCCGTACTTATGTTGCCTTTGACGTGATGAACCGTTATTTACGTTTTTCCGGTTATGACGTCACTTATGTCCGCAATATCACCGATGTTGACGACAAAATTATCAGACGTGCCAATGAAAATGGCGAAAGTTGTGACGCGCTTACGGCTCGTTACACTGAAGCTATGCATGCAGATTTTAAAGCCTTAAACCTGTTGCCAGCTGATATTGAGCCCCGTGTGACAACACACATGGCGGAAATTATTGAATTAATTCAGACTTTGCTGGCGAAAAAACACGCTTATATAGCGGCTGACGGCGATGTGTTGTTTGATGTCAGCACTTACCCACAATATGGCCAGCTCAGCCAACAGAATCTTGACATGCTGCAAGCCGGTGCAAGGGTAGAAATTGACCAGGCCAAAGACGATCCACTGGATTTTGTACTCTGGAAAATGGCCAAACCAGGTGAGCCAAGCTGGCAGTCACCATGGGGCGAAGGTCGTCCGGGCTGGCATATTGAATGTTCAGCGATGAGCGCTAAGCATCTGGGCAATCATTTTGATATTCATGGTGGTGGTTCAGATTTACAGTTCCCACACCATGAAAACGAAATTGCCCAGTCGTGCTGCGCGCACGGCACTCAATACGTTAATACCTGGATCCACACCGGTATGGTGCAGGTTGATAAAGAAAAAATGTCCAAATCTCTTGGCAACTTTTTCACGGTAAAAGACGTGTTAAACGAATACAACCGTGAGTCAGTGCGTTATTTCCTGATCTCCAGCCATTACCGCAGTCAGCTGAACTATTCAGCAGAAAACCTGCAACAGGCGCATGCTGCTTTGGGTCGTTTATATACGGCGCTGCGGGGTGTCACGCCAGCGACAGCAGTGTCACTGGATAACAGTTATGTGTTGCAGTTTAATCAGGCGATGGATGACGACTTTAATACAGCGCTGGCGCTGCCGGTGTTATTTGAACTGGCGCGTGACATTAACAAAGAAAAAGAGCAGAACCCACAGCGTGCCGCAGAGCTTGCTGCTGTGCTGGTGAAATTGGGTGAAGTGCTCGGCATTTTGCAAGGGGATGCTGAAGCTTTCCTGCAGGCCGGCGGCTCTGATGATGATGTGGCTGAAATTGAAGCGCTGATTGCCAAACGTAATGAAGCCCGTGCCAATAAAGACTGGGCCGCCGCTGATGAAGCGCGGGCAGCTTTAACGGCCAAAGGTATTATTGTTGAAGATAAAAACGGTGTGACCAGCTGGCGCCGTGGTTAAACAGCGCCGCTAAAACCGAAGGTTCTGAATAATAAAAAACGCGACTAAGGTCGCGTTTTTTATGTGCTGGGAGAATCTTGATCTTTGATTTAATTATTGTTTTCCAGAAACCAGAAACCAGAAACCAGAAACCAGAAACCAGAAACTCGGACAGCAGCAAATCCGCTGCTCAGCTGTTGTCCGAACCTTCAGTGTCAACCCTTAAACTAAATCGTGGAACTGCTCACAAGCTTCCAGGGTGTTTTCAATTAAACAGGCCACTGTCATAGGGCCAACACCACCAGGCACTGGGGTAATAAAACGGGCATGTTCTGCCGCTTTGGCAAATTCAACGTCGCCCACCAGCTTGCCTGAATCCAGACGGTTAATGCCCACGTCTATTACCAGCGCACCAGGTTTTACCCAGTCGCCCGGAATAAACTCAGGTTTACCAACAGCAACTACCAATAAATCAGCACGGCGCACCTGTTGCTCCAGGTTTTTGGTGAACTTATGACAAACTGTGGTGGTGCAGCCAGCCAGCAGCAGTTCCAGCGCCATTGGGCGGCCAACAATATTGGAAGCGCCAACCACTACAGCGTCCATGCCCCGAATTTGCACGCCAGTGCTTTGCAGCAGCTTAATAATGCCTTTAGGGGTGCAAGGGCGAAGGGCAGGCATACGCTGCGCTAAACGGCCGATATTGTAAGGATGAAAGCCATCGACGTCTTTCAGTGGATTAATGCGTTCCAGAATGGCGGAAGAATCTAAACCGGCAGGCAGAGGCAGCTGCACCAGAATACCGTCTACTGCGGTGTCGGCATTCAGCTGGTCAATCAGGTCCATTAATTGTTGTTGTTTAGTGTCGGCAGGCAAGTCATAAGAAAAAGACACAAAACCTACTTCTTCACAGGCTTTACGTTTACTGCCCACATACACCTGAGAAGCCGGATCAGCACCCACTAATACCACGGCCAAACCTGGTGCACGTTTACCTGCCGCCAACCGTTGTTGTACCCGGATTGCTACTTGTCCCCGTGTCGCCTGAGCGACGGCTTTGCCATCAATAATTTGTGCTGCCATTACGCGCCTCTGATCCAGATTTTAAAAGTTGCCGTATTTTCTCACAGCAGCGTCAGATGCGCCAAGCGCAAAGATTTTTTTGTCGGTTATTTGCGTGAAATCAGTGAAATTGCTGGCTTTATCAGCAAAAAAGTCACGAAAGGTTCAAAATATAAGCAAACGAATTTATTGGCAAAAAAAACGTTTGACGCATACGGGGTCGGGTTGTAATATTGCGCCCCGTTGCACTAGTGTAACGTTGTCGGTGATTAGCGCAGCTTGGTAGCGCACTTGGTTTGGGTCCAAGGGGTCGCAAGTTCGAATCTTGCATCACCGACCATCTTTAAGCGGTATGCGCTCTGTGACTGCACTTGATGCGTCCGTAGCTCAGCTGGATAGAGCAACGGCCTTCTAAGCCGTGGGTCATAGGTTCGAGTCCTATCGGACGCGCCACTCGCTTAAAGACTTGTGTTGTGAATTGATACCGTGGTGGCTGTAGCTCAGTTGGTAGAGCCCCGGATTGTGATTCCGGTTGTCGTGGGTTCGAGCCCCATCAGCCACCCCAATCAGTTCAGAAGCAAGTTGTGTAAATATCGGAACTGTCGTCGGTGATTAGCGCAGCTTGGTAGCGCACTTGGTTTGGGTCCAAGGGGTCGCAAGTTCGAATCTTGCATCACCGACCATTTCCCAACTCCCTGTTTTTCTTCTGTTATACCTCAGTTTTTTTCTGAATTTTGTCAAAAACACCAGTTCAACAAATTATTTAGCTGTTAACTCAACTTTATCTGTTTTTTCACTAAGCCAGCTGCTGGTCTCTGTTTCGTTTTTGTCTTTTTGTTTCCGCAACTTCTAACCATAAGTTACTTTGTGCCGTGTTCTGGCAGGCCAGAATCATGCTTGAGTGCAGCTCTGTTGCATCCAGTGCGGCATTGTCTGCGTTTGGTAGAGGCTGCACATTGCCTGCAATCAGCCGGCATTTGCACAAACCACAGTTGCCGACCTTGCAGCCGGACTGGATGTCGACATTGTGCTCAAGGGCAGCCTGCAACAGGCTTTGCCCTTCGCTTACCGGAATGTTAATGCCGTTAAGGTGCATTTGGTACACAGGTGTTTTTTTCAGCCATGAAAACCACATAACAGGACGCTCCTTGTCGTGACTTTGCTTTAACCGCATAGAAGTTACAGCATAGATGGCGATTACAGGGCAGGGCAAGCCGCTCGCAAGGTTTCAGGCTGGTGGTGGAGATTGATTTGGCAGCAGAGCAAAACAGCTTGTTTGCCGGCACTAAAAACAACAACGCCGGCACAGTGGCCGGCGTTGTTTATTTTGTTTTTCACGCGTTTGGTTCAGTCCAAAATTCTAAGAACTTTCACCTTTGACTTTTCGTTTAAGCAGCCTGCTCTGGTTTCGCCGTTTTGGTATTAAACAGCGACTTATCAGCAGCCAGATCCAGTGGATCAAAGTCATCCACATTAATTACATGCAAACGACCGGCTTCAGCAACCCGCAGTTTTTCTGCTTCGGCCTGACTTAACACACCCAGCTCCAGACCTAAATCAGCCACTTCACCTAAACGGTAGAATGGCAGACGTTTGTTGGCGGCATGCACTACTTTATCAAACAGCGGCTCAGCAGCCAGAATATCGGTCAGTGCTTTTTCAATCAGACCTAACTGATTGTTTGGCTCTTGTGTCAGATACAAGTGGCTGCCAAGGCGTGAGCGGGCTTCACAAGGTGTTTGCATAATGCGGGCAACTTTGTGATCCAGCGTATCACTTGGGCGGCGTAAAGTACGGCCCCATGGGAATACCACTCGCTTTAACACCACCGCAACTGCGCGGCTTGGGAAGTTATCAAATAACTCATCCAGTGCCAGTTGGGCTTTGGCCAGGTTGTCTTCACAACCCCATTGCACCAGCGGTAAATCCTGCACCTGACGACCTTCGTCATTGTATTTTTTCAAAATTGTGGAAGTGATATAAAGCATCGACAGAATGTCGCCTAAACGGGCAGAAATACGTTCACGACGTTTTAAATCACCACCCAGGGTTGCCATCGCAATATCAGACATCAGTGCCAGTGAAGCGCTGAAGCGGTTCATCTGACGGTAATAACGGGCTGTTTCATCTTTTACCGGTGCATGTGAGAACGCAGCGTTGGTTAAAGACAACCAGAAAGTACGGAAGAAGTTACTGATACTAAAACCAATATGGCCAAAGAGGGCACGATCAAAAGCAGTCACTGCTGCACGTTCGTCGTCCAGTTGCGCCGCCTGTAATTCAGCCAGCACATAAGGATGACAACGAATAGCACCCTGACCGTAAATAATCATATTGCGGGTCAGAATATTGGCGCCTTCTACGGTAATAGCAACAGGAGCACCCTGATAACCACGGGCTAAATAGTTGTTCGGGCCCATACAGATGCCTTTACCACCATGAATATCCATGGCATCGATAATGGCCTGACGCATACGTTCAGTCATATGGTATTTGGTAATAGCAGAAATAACCGAAGGTTTTTCACCGAGGTCGATAGAACCTACCGACATAGTGGTCGATGCATCGGCCATATAGGCATAACCGCCAATACGCGCCATTGCTTCTTCCACACCTTCCATTTTACCGATAGGCAGTTTGAACTGACGGCGAATACGGGCATAAGCACCTGTTGCCATGGCAACAGCTTTAATACCACCGGTGCTGTTTGAAGGCAGGGTAATAGCACGGCCTACCGACAGACATTCAACCAGCATACGCCAGCCCTGACCTGCCATTTTTGGACCACCGATAATAAAATCAAGCGGCACAAAAATGTCTTTGCCCTGCGTTGGACCATTCTGGAATGGTACGTTCAGCGGGAAGTGGCGACGGCCAATTTTTACCCCTGGGGTGTCTGTTGGGATCAAAGCACAGGTAATGCCTAAATCTTCTTTGTCACCCAGCAGTTTGTCCGGATCCTGCAACTTAAAGGCAAGGCCAAGTACAGTGGCGATAGGGGCCAGCGTGATATAACGTTTGTCCCAGGTTAAACGCATACCCAGTACTTCTTTGCCTTCCCACTCGCCTTTACAGACAATACCAAAATCCGGAATAGCGCCGGCGTCTGAGCCAGCTTCCGGTGAAGTTAACGCAAAACAAGGCACTTCCAGACCTTTGGCCAGGCGCGGCAGATAATGATCCTGCTGCTCTTTGGTGCCATAGTGCTGCAACAATTCGCCAGGGCCTAACGAGTTAGGTACACCCACGATGCTGGATAACACCATGCTTTTACTGGTTAATTTTTGCAGTACACAAGACTGGGCAAAAGCAGAAAACTCTAAACCACCATATTGTTTTTTGATGATCATGGCAAAAAAGCCGTGATCTTTTAAATATTGGTACACTTCCGGTGATAAATCTGCACGCTCGTGGGTGGTGTGCCAGTCGTCAACCATCCGTAATACGGTTTCAACAGGACCATCTAAAAACGCCTGCTCTTCCGCACTTAACCGTGGTTTTGGGAAGTTATGCAGTTTGTGCCAATCCGGGTTGCCACGGAATAAATCGCCTTCCCACCAGGTAGTACCGGCATCAATGGCTTCTTTTTCCGTTGTCGACATTTCAGGCATAATTTTGCGATACAGTTTCAGCAAAGGTTTGGTGATATGTTGCTGACGAATGCCTGCGATATTCAGTGGCAGCGCTATGGCTACAAAAATAACCCAGCTGATCAAGCCCACAGTATTGCTGACAGTGCCTATAGCCAGAATAACCGCAATAGCTGCCGTAAACAGAGTTAAGCTGGCTCTGTGATAAGCCAGTACACCGATTGCTAACAGCAAGCCGATGATAAAGAGTAATAAATCCATATTTGTCTCCAGATAAGAGGTCTGACCACTAACTGGCTTAGGGTAAAGTGGTTCGGCTTAAGATGCAAGTGATTCCTTTGTCAGTCTAGTCGATCTGCTGTCAACTTATGCGGATAGCACCATGCATAGCTGCGACAGCGTTGTTTTGTGCCATTTTGCGCTGTTTATTCGGCCTTACTGCTGCTAACCTCGGGCTATAACAAAGCTTCTATACCAATCAATTGAATATATGTGTGAACTGCTTGGAATGTCGGCCAATGTGCCAACAGATATTTGTTTTAGTTTTAAAGGCTTAAAAGAACGAGGTGGTAATACCGGACCGCATAAAGACGGTTGGGGCATTGCTTTTTATCAGGGCAAAGGCGTGTCGACTTTTAAAGACGCGCAGGCAAGTCATCAATCCGAAGTGGCGAGGCTGGTCAGCGATTACCCGATAAAAAGTAATGTAGTGGTGGGTCATGTGCGTCAGGCCAACCGTGGCCGGGTGGCACTGGAAAACACCCATCCTTTTAGCCGCGAATTATGGGGACGGTATTGGACTTATGCCCACAATGGCCAGCTCAAAGACTATAAAACACTGCCACTTGGCCGCTTTAAACCTGTAGGCACCACCGACAGTGAACAGGCTTTTTGTTATCTGCTTTCCGCCCTTGCCGACAAATACCCTAATGGTCCTGCCAGCAAAAAGCAGCTGTTTCGTTATCTGCTGAAATTAAGTCATGGCCTGCGTAAGCTGGGAGTCTTTAACCTGTTGTTGTCTGACGGCGATTATCTGTTTTGTTATTGCAGCACTAAATTGCACTGGATCACCCGGCGTGCACCTTTTGGTAAAGCCTGTTTATCTGATGTTGATGTGGATATTGATTTCAGCCGTGAAACCACCCCTAATGATGTGGTGACCATAGTGGCGACTTTGCCGCTAACATCCAATGAAAGCTGGCAGGCGATGGCAGCAGGGCAGGCTTGTTTATTTAAAGCGGGAGAGCAGGTTGTGTTTTAAGCTCTGATGACAGGACAGCGCAAAATTTGCCATTTGCATCAGAGATTGACGCAAATGGCCGATGATTATTCTGGTTGAAATCTCTGGTGAATAGCCTAAAGATTCTGGCTGATTATTGCGGCTGGTAACTTTCCAGCTGTACATCAAACTGCTCAACATTGTCTTCAGATTGCCACAGCCGCACCAGCAAATAACCCAGTTCTGGTGCCACCCAGGCATACACCTGTTTATCCGGGCTTTGGCCATAACGTTCGATGCGGATGGCTTTAATTTTGCCAAAAGGCAACGACAACCACTCTTCGGTTGCTACTTTATATTTGTAGTTGCGGCTTTCACCATGACGGTTTAATACGTCATAAACAAAATCTGTTTTGCCAGCCTGTAAATCCAGCACAATCTGACTATGAAAACTAAGTAAGTCCAGCCAGTTGTCGTTCCAGGCTACTTTTTTCAGTTTTTTGCTTTTATCCACTTTCAGGCTTTTATCTGCCCAATCGAGGTTCAGTTCGTAATGGCGGCTTGGCCCTGTGCCTGAACGTTGCATCAGGTATTGGGTGGGTTTAATACGGCCGTCCTGCAGATAAAAACGGGACCGTTCATTGCGTTCATCGCTGAAAATCAGCCAACTGATTTTACTGTGATAACCCAGCTCATAACTGCTACCCTCGCTTTTCAGGTAGCGACTGGCTTCCCCGTGTTTTTTGCCGGAACGATAAATTAAATATTTGGCCTCAAAAGGCTGCAGTACCGCAGCCTGAGCGGCCGGCGCCACTTGTTCTTCCATAGCCGCAGCTAAGCCTGAACTGCAAAAAGTACTCAGGCTAACAGTGGTCAGGCAAAAAAAAGACGCCCACAGGCGCCATTTTTTATTCATTGTCATCATCATCGTCGGCATATCCGTGAGCTGATAAAATCTGGCCGTCTAACAATGCCTTATCTGCAAGGTGTTGTAAACGCTCCTGACAGAACCAACGCACCACCAACGGATAAATCCGGTGTTCCTGTTCATGTACACGCGCAGCAACAACAGCAGCGTCATCATCTGCAAATACCGGTACCTTGGCCTGTAAAACCACAGGGCCGCCGTCCAGTTCAGCTGTGACAAAATGCACACTGCAGCCATGTTCGGTATCGCCAGCTTCAATAGCACGCTGATGGGTATTCAGGCCCTGATATTTGGGCAATAACGAAGGGTGAATATTCAGCAGACGCCCCTGATAATGACTGACAAATTCAGGCGTTAAAATCCGCATAAAACCGGCCAGCACCACCAAATCCGCTTTGTGGGCGTCAATGGTTGCCATCAGTGCCTGGTCATAACTGGCTCTGTCGGCATAAGCTTTATGGTCAAGCACTAAAGCTTTTACACCGGCCAAAGCGGCACGTTCCAGACCATAGACCCCGGCTTTATTGGAAATAACGGCGCTGACACGACCGGCAATAAAGCCGGTCTCGCAGGCATCTAAAATGGCTTGCAGGTTAGAGCCGCTGCCGGAAATCAAGACAACAATTGATTTCATAAGGCTTAAGCGTTCACACCAGGGATAATCACCTGAGCTTCACCTTCGGCTGCCGTTTGAATTTCACCTAAGTGCCAGGCTGTTTCGCCGGCGTCTTGCAGGAATTTCAGTGCAGCATTCAGGTTGTCCGGGCTGACCACTACTATCATGCCGACACCACAGTTAAAGGTGCGGTACATTTCGTGACGGGTGACATTGCCTTGTTGTTGTAACCAGTCAAATACCGCTGGCCACTGGTAACTTTGTTCGTTACAGATAGCTTTAGTGTTGGCTGGCAGCACCCGCGGAATATTTTCCCAAAAACCACCGCCGGTGATATGGCACAAAGCATGTACCGGCACAGTTTTAATCAGGCTCAGCAGGTTTTTCACATAAATACGGGTTGGTGCCATTAAATGGTCGGCCAATGTTTTGCCTTCCAGCAGCGTATCCGGCGTTTGACCGCTGACTTCAATAATTTTGCGGATCAACGAAAAACCATTGGAGTGTGGGCCAGAAGAGGCGAGGGCGATAATTTGATCACCGGCTTTTACTTTAGAACCGTCAATAATGTCGGCTTTTTCCACTACACCTACACAAAAACCTGCGATGTCATAGTCGCCGGCGTGGTACATGCCTGGCATTTCAGCGGTTTCACCACCCACCAGCGCACAACCTGACAGCTCACAACCGTTGGCAATACCGTTCACCACGCTTGCAGCTACATCAACGTCCAGTTTGCCGGTAGCATAATAATCGAGGAAAAACAGCGGCTCAGCACCTTGTACCACGATGTCGTTCACACACATGGCCACTAAATCAATACCCACGCTGTCGTGGCGGTTTAAATCTATCGCCAGGCGCAATTTAGTGCCTACACCATCAGTGCCCGATACCAACACCGGCTCTTTATAACCAGCCGGGATTTGGCACATGGCACCAAAACCACCGAGACCACCAATCACTTCTTTGCGGGTCGTGCGTTTGACGGCGCCTTTGATCCTATCGACCAAAGCCTCACCGGCATCAATGTCTACGCCTGCGTCTTTGTAACTTAATGAAGTTTTTTGCTCGCTCACGGTAATCCTCGATGGCTGAAATAAAGTCAGGGTAAAAAATCCGGCGCATTTTACCCTGTTCTGCGTTCAGACAAAAGGATTATGGCAATGACAGCCGACTTTTCCTTTGTGTTGTTATTGTGTGGCGTTGTTTAACGCCTGAGTCAGATAGGCGTCGACGCTGATCGCAACATCATTGACAATTTTGTTGTAACACACCGAAGCAAAAGGAAATTCCTTGCCATTGTGGCACAAACAAATTACCGGATTGTCGTCACCCAGCTGGAGCTGAGTCCATTCGCCGCCCACTGTTTGTTGGAAGATCTGACCCAGATAAGCACCAAACAAATGGCTTAACGTAAATAAATGTTCTTTGCTGATGGCCTGACGTTTGTGTTGCAGGTGCAATTTCACCAGCAAAGTATCCAGATGAGGAACACTCTTTTTGCTGAAATCAAGGTTCTGCTGATGATGTTCTGCCGCATATTGCACAGCTTCGCTGGCGCTTTCTGTCATCAGTTGTTGCAGGTCATTTTTGTTGATCATTGTGATGTTCCGCTTTTGCCATGCACTGCCAACAGCAACTGACGGAGTTGTCGGCTGCCTGGCCCGAGTTTTTCTTCTTTGGGAGTCAGCAGTGACATAGGTGCCAGCCGCTCTGAACTTTGACTCAGCGGCAGTCTTTTCAGCACGCCAGAGTCTATTAAATGTTGCACTAAATGATCCGGCAACCAGCAAAAGCCAATGCCACTTTTCAGAATTTCAATGGCTTCGTAGAAGTTACTGACGGTCCAGCGTTGTTCAGCTTTAAGCCAGCCGCCAATAGTGTCCATAGGTTTGCTGGCCGTGTCGCGAATGACAATTTGCAAATGCTGGCTAAGTTCATCCAAATCCAGTTTTTGATGCCCGGCCAGCGGATGTTCGCTGCCAACCACAGGGATCATATGGGCAACACAAATAGGTTCGCCAAGATAACCTTTAGGGATCACACCACTGGCGGCTATCACTAAATCGGCTTTGCCTTCGAGGATCACTTCTGTGGTGCCGGTGATCACAGTGTCGATGATCTGAATGCGGGTGCCACGGCTGTGTGGGTGAAACTGGGCTAAGGCCTGATACAAATACTTTTTGGGGTAAACCAGCTCAACGGCAATACGAATTTCCGGCTCCCAGCCCATATCAATGCTGGCGGCCAATAATTCCAAATCTTCAATTTGCGCTGTCAGAATGCGGGAGCGGCGCAGCATTACTTCGCCGGCTTCAGTTAAAAATGCTTTGCGGCCAATTACTTGTAATAGCTCAACACCCAGCTGGGACTGTAATTTGGCCACCGCATGATTGAGGCTGGACTGGCTTTTATTCAGTAAATCCGCCGCCTGGGCATAACCGCCGGCGTCAACCACGGCTTGCAGAATGCGCCATTGTTCCAGGGTTGACTTGGGGCGGTACGGCATAATTTTCCTATTGCCAATCAGGCTGTTGCAATAACTACAGCACGTAGTGGTGCCGGATATCCTTCAATGGTTTTACTATGATCATTCGCATCCAGAAAATCAACCAGACTTTCGTTTTCCATCCAGGCGGTTTTGCGTTGTTCGTCCAGCGACGTCAGATTTAAATCCACCACTTTGGCGTCCTGAAAACCCACCCGCGCCAGCCAGCCAAGCAGCGCCGCTGTGCTTGGAATAAACCAGACATTACGCATTTTGGCGTAACGCTCTCCAGGCACCAGTACTGTGGTTGCATCACCTTCCACTACTAAAGTTTCCAACACCAGCTGACCACCAGGGCGCAACTGGTTTTTCAGCTGCTGCAAAAAATCTATTGGTGATTTGCGGTGATACAACACGCCCATTGAAAACACAGTGTCAAAAGCCTGCAGTTTTGGCATATCGTCAATGCCAATTGGCAGCAGATGCACATTGGGGTCCGGGTTAAAATGTTTAATGGCAGAAAACTGGCTGTAAAATAGCTGGCTTGGGTCTATGCCCACCACAAATTCTGCACCGGCGCCACGCATACGCCATAAGTGATAACCGCTGCCACAACCCACATCCAGCACTGTTCTGTGATTAAGCGGCGCCAGATGTGGCAGCACTCTGTCCCATTTCCAGTCGGAACGCCATTCAGTGTCGATATGCAAACCATGTAAGGTAAAAGGCCCTTTGCGCCATGGCATCAGTTGTTTCAGCAGCACTTCAAGCCGTTGTTTAGCGCCTTCACTCAGTTCATCCGGCGCGCCAAAACTCACTTCAGTGCTGATGTTTTTAACGGCGCTTTGGCTGGCCGGTAAATTGGCCAACACTTTTTGCCACTGTTTAAAGTCACCATGCAAAGCTTCTTTTTGCCAGGCGGCAAGTTGCGCCGGTAATACTTCCAGCCAGGCTGACAATTTGTTTTGCGCTATGGCGGCATAAAAAGCATTAAAATTAAGCATCAGCAGCCTCAGTGTTGGTAGCAACCGGAGTTTTAATAGCAACCATAGAGCAGAAATTAAAACACTGGAACCAGACAGTGCTGCTGCTAAAACCTGCGTTGGCAAAACGCTGTTGGTGCTCTGCAATAGTGTCAGGGCGCATCACGTTCTCAAGTGCTGTACGTTTTTGGCTGATTTCTAACTCACTGTAACCATTGGCTCTTTTAAAGTCGTGGTGCAGGTCAATGAGCAGCTCATGGGTGTGTGGGTCATCCTGTACAAACTTTTCCGACAGAATAAAAATACCACCTGGTTTTAAACCCTGATAAATACGTTGTACCAGCTCGTCTCTGTGCTGTTTGGGTAAAAACTGCAAAGTAAAATTGCTGACAACTATGGCGGCATTATCGATGGCGACATCACGGATATCGGCCAATAACACTTCAACAGGTACATCAGAGCGAAACGACAACAAATGACGCTGGCAACGTTCTACCATGGCCGGGCTGTTGTCGATGGCAATAATTTTGCTTTGGTTATCTTGAAGCTGACGGCGCATCGCTAAACTGGCTGCGCCCAAAGAGCAGCCAAGGTCGTAATAATTGCTGTTATCTTGTTGATACTTAGCCGTTAATTTGCCAATGGTCTGAATAATGGTCTGATAACCAGGCACAGATCGCTGGATCATATCTGGGAAAACTTCAGCGACTGTTGCGTCAAAACAGAAGTCCTGAATCTGAGCCAGCGGCTCGGCGTAAATAAAATCTTTTTGCATACAAATCCACAGCTGACAAAGCCAAATGCCATTAGTTTACCCGATTTGCCGCTGCCACCGTAAGTTGCCGACGGTAGAAAAACGCGGCTCTGTGATGAAGCTATTCACTAAAGAGTGCCAGCTGGCTTTCTGCTTCTTTGGCAAGCTCACCCGGCCAGGGTTGTAAAATGGCATGGGCCGGGCCACCCAATTGTTGTAAGTCAGCGGCAAATTGCCGCGCAAGGGCAGGGGCTTGTGTGTTGTCTGGGGTGTGAAAAAACGCATAAGGCGTTTTGCCGTCGCTCAGCCACAACAACATTTTTTTCAGCCAGGGTTGGTAAAAAGGCCTGTTAGCGGCAATGTTGTCCTGACCGACAAAACGAAACACCGGTGCAGCTGTTAACGCCACCGCATGCACGGGCAAATGTGGTTTTTTGCGCTGAGCATCTTGTAGCGCCGGCGTATCAGCCGGTACTGAAAATAAACTGCGGCTGTCAAAACTCAGGCGTTCACACTGATAAAAACGTAACAGCTGATGCAAAGCCTTTTCGTTGTCGGCTTTGTCAAAAAAACCAGGGTGACGGATTTCAACAGCGCAGGCATGTTGTGCCCGGATAAGCTCCAGCAAGGGTGCCAATTCAGCAAGTTGCCAGGGGCCAAAACGCTCTGGCAATTGCAGATGAATAAAACCAATACGTTCACGTAGCGGGCTTATCAGCAAAAGCCATTGTGCCAATAATTGCGGACCACCTTGCTGGTGGCTGATGGCTTTGGGTACCTTCAGGTTAAAGCGGAAATCGCTTGTGCTCTGCTCCAGCCAGCGTGTTATGGTATCAACAGCAGGGTTGGCATAAAAAGTGGTGTTGCCTTCTACAGCATTGAAAAAACGACAATATTGCGCTAAAAAATCTGCTGATCGGCTATCTTTGGCATAGAGGCTGCCTTGCCATGGTGCGTGAGCCCAAACCGGGCAACCCAAATAATACATAGCTCTCACCTGTAAAAGCGCGATGCCGGTCGGGCATGCGCCGGCACTGTGAATCATAGAAGAGTAACATAATGAAGTTATGCCTTGTGTTGTTGATTCTGTGGTGTGGCCTGTTTGCTGCGCCTGATGTACAGGCTGTTGAGCCGCCAAAACCGCTGCGTATTGCTATCAGCAATGATAGTTTTCCTTATATGTATCTGGACAGTCAGGATCAACCTGGTGGTTTGGTGGTGGACTGGTGGCGCGCTGTTGCGGCCATTGATGGCAGAGCCATCGAATTTGTGGCTGTCGACTGGACCGATATTTATCAAACCCTTCATGATGGCAAAGCGGATGTGATTGGTGGCCTGGCTGTGACGCCTGAACGTGCCGCCAACTACCTGTTAGGTGAACCTGTGGCAGAAGTGCACAGTAATGTGTTTATCCACCGGGACTTAAATCTGGTGAATAACCTGCCGGCTTTGTTACCTCATCTGGTTGGGGTTGTGCGTAATTCAGGCCATCTGGCAACCATTCAGCAAAAACAACCCGATTTGGTTTTACAGCAATTTGATCACACCAGTGCGATGTTTGATGCCGCTATTGAAGGACGGATCAAAGCTTTTATTAGTCTGGACCGGTTAACACCCCGTTATGCCAGAATTCAGTTGCTAAGTGAACTTTATCCGTTGTTTAAAAAAATCCCTCTGGAAAAGATGCAGTTAACTTATGCTTTTCCAAAAACATCGACTGTATTGGCGCAAGAAATAGCGGTATTGGCGTCTAAGTTGCCTGCTGCTGTGCCAGACAAGCTGCAACGGCGCTGGCTCAGTGGTATCAGCAGCGACGACACCATAGTGTTGTCATTGTCTGTAGGCAATCAGCCGCTGATGAGTGTGGCCAACAATGGTCAGCCACAAGGGCTGCTGGTTGATTTGTGGCGGCTCTGGTCTGAAACCACGGCAATTCCAGTGGCGATAGTGCCGGATACCACACCTTCGGGGTTAAAAAGTTTAAGCCAGGGGCGGGTTGATGTGCATATGGGTTACCCCTACCATCCGGGCCTTGGCAGCGGTGTGCAAAATGCTTACCCCATTTATAATCTGAGTTCCTCATTTTATTATCCAAAAAACCAAAACATCAGCAATCTGAACGAGTTAAAAAGCCCGGTTGGGGTGTTTTTATCTGCTGCTTATTTAAAAGAGTTGCGTCAGGATTATCCGACGCTGCAGCTGGTGGCTTTTGACAAACTGGAAGAAATGCAACAAGCGCTGGAACGTAAAGAAATAGCCGGATTTTTTGGCGCTGATCTTATTATGCAACAACGTCTGATGTTGCAACAAACAGATGCTTACCGGGTACTGGACTATCCCAAATACCAGACCAGTCTGCAGGTGCTGGTGCGGGAAGGAAACAGCGTGCTGGCCGACAAAATCCGTTTGGGTTTTGAAGCCCTGACTCAGGATCAGCTGGAACAAATTGAACAACGCTGGATTGCTTCCCCCGAGCTGGCCTATTTTGCCCGTTTCCGGCAGCAGGTTCCGCTTGGGCAGCATGAACAGGATTGGCTGGCTGAACACAGGGTGCTCAAAGTGGGCGTGATGGCCGATTGGGCGCCAATGGAGTTTGTTGACCAGAATGGTCAGTTCAGCGGAGTGACACAGGATATTCTGCAAAAACTGAATCAGCGTCTGGGCACCAGTTTTAGCGCAGTGCCTTATCAGCATTGGTCTGAGTTAGAAGCTGATTTTGCCGCCGGCAAACTGGATGTGGTGGCCAATATGTCAGATCTGCCACATAGGCGTAAGTTTGCATCTTTTAGCCATAATTTCTGGCCTTTTCAGTGGACTTTAATCAGTCATAACGCCGTGATGGAAGTGACGGCACTTAGTCAGCTCAACAATAAAAAAGTGGCTGTGTTAGAGGACTACCAGATAGTGAAGTTTTTTCAGGCCAATTACCCTGATATTCAGTTGAGTTTTACCAAAGATTTGGCACAGGGTTTGGCCATGCTGCAAAGTGGCGAAGTTGAATTTGTGGTCGACACTGTCATTTCGTCAGGCCGGGCCTTGCGTCAGGGTGAAAACAGCAATCTGCGTATGCACCTGCCGGTGGATATGCCCACTTACCCTTCATTATTTGCAGTGCGCAAAGACTGGCCTGAGTTGTTACAAATTCTGGATAAAGGCTTAAAAACGTTGAACGAAACCGACAGAAGGGAAATTCTCGATCGTTGGTTTTCGGTCGAAATTCATCAGGGTTTTGACGAAGATCGTGTGATAACGCTGGTGCTGCAAATTGTCGGTATCGGTGTTGTACTTTTGGTGGTGGTGTTTTTCTGGAATATTTCCCTGCGCCGCGAAATAGGCCTGCGCCGCGAGATGGAAGAAAAAATGCGTTTTATGGCCACCCATGACGACTTAACCAAACTGGCCAACCGCAATCTGCTGGAAGAGCGGCTGAACCAAGCTTTGATGCAACATGCCCGTCATCATGAAAAACTGGCATTGTTGTTTCTGGATTTAGATGGTTTTAAAGAAGTGAACGACCAACATGGCCACCATGTTGGGGATGAACTCTTGGTGAAAGTGGCGGAAGTACTGCAACATTGTGTACGTAAAAGTGACACTGTTGCCCGTTTTGGCGGTGATGAGTTTGTCATTCTGCTGACTGGATTACTGGACAAAGATGATGCCGCCATAGTGGCGGAAAAAATTCTGCTGCATTTATCCAACCCGCTGCAATTGTCGGCCTGTGCCGCCAGAGTGGGGGCCAGTATTGGCATTGCTTTATACCCCGATAACGGCATTGACAGCCAGCAGATGCTGAAGGCCGCCGATGGCCTGATGTACCGTGCTAAACAGAGTGGTAAAGGCTGTTATCGTTTTAGTCATCAAGGGCAGTGACTTTGGCTTTCTTTTCTATATAATTGGCGCTCATTTTTCAGCGTAAAGCTTAAGTACCGGTAGAAAGGATCAGTGCATGCGTAGTCATTATTGCGGTCTGTTGAACGCACAACATGTCGGGCAACAAGTTTCTCTGTGCGGTTGGATCAACCGTCGTCGTGACCTCGGTGGTCTGATTTTTGTCGATCTGCGTGACCGTGAAGGTCTGGTGCAGGTGTTTTTTGATCCGGATTTAACACAAATGTTTGCTCAGGCTGCTGAGCTTCGTAACGAATTCTGTGTGCAAATTACCGGCACAGTGCGCGCTCGTCCTGACTCACAAGTGAATAAAGACATGGCAACAGGTGAAGTGGAAGTTTACGCTTCAGCCTTAACCATTCTGAATAAAGCACCGGCGCTGCCACTGGACTTTAACCAGAACAACAGCGAAGAGCAGCGCTTAAAATACCGTTATTTAGATATCCGCCGCCCTTTGATGAGCGACAGATTAAAATTTCGCGCCAAGGTCACAAGCTTTGTCCGTAACTTTATGGACAGTAACGGCTTTTTAGATATTGAAACGCCCATTCTGACCAAAGCAACACCTGAAGGTGCCCGCGATTATTTAGTACCAAGCCGCACTCATAAAGGCCAGTTTTTTGCGTTACCACAATCACCACAGCTGTTTAAACAGCTGCTGATGATGGGCGGTATGGACAGGTATTATCAGATCGTCAAATGTTTCCGTGACGAAGACTTACGTGCTGACCGTCAGCCGGAATTCACCCAGATTGATATCGAAACCAGCTTTATGACAGCCGAACAAGTGATGGCTGTGACCGAAGAAATGGTGGTGTCGATGTTTAAATCGATGCTGGATGTGGATTTAGGCAAATTGCCACAGATGACCTATTTTGAAGCCATGCGTTTATATGGTTCAGACAAACCGGATTTACGCAATCCGATGCAGTTTGTTGACGTGGCTGATTTACTCAAAGACGTTGATTTTAAAGTGTTCTCAGGTCCGGCCAATGACCCGAAAGGCCGTGTGGTTGCATTAAAAGTACCAGGCGCTGCTGAAAAAGTATCACGCAAAGACATCGACACTTACACCGCTTTTGTTGGTATTTATGGTGCCAAAGGTTTGGCCTGGTTAAAAGTTAACGATTTGACTCAGAGCCTGGAAGGTATTCAGTCACCTGTTGCCAAGTTTTTAACGGCAGATATTGTTGCTGAAATTTTAGCACGCACAGCTGCACAAAACGGCGACTTGATCTTCTTTGGTGCGGACCGTGCCAAAGTCGTCTGTGAAGCCATGGGCGCTTTGCGCTTAAAACTGGGTGAAGATTTGGGTATTACCCAACCTGGCTGGAAACCACTCTGGGTTGTTGATTTCCCAATGTTTGAAGAAAATGATGACGGCAGTTATTCCGCCGTACACCATCCTTTTACCTCACCTTTGGACACTGCAGCTTTCCTGTCAACCGACACCGACAAGCTGGAGCTTGGCACTTTATTATCCAACGCCTACGACATGGTGCTGAACGGCACTGAGTTAGGTGGTGGTTCTGTGCGTATCCACACACCTGAAGTGCAGGCGAAAGTGTTCCAGTTATTGGGTATCAGCGATGAAGAAGCCGCTGAAAAATTTGGTTTCCTGTTAGAAGCCTTACGTTATGGTGCGCCACCACATGCAGGTTTGGCTTTTGGTCTGGACCGGTTAGTGATGCTGATGACGGGGGCAACTTCAATCCGTGATGTAATGGCGTTCCCAAAAACAGCCACTGCCGCTTGTCCGCTGACAGATGCTCCTGGTTTTGCCAATCCGCAACAGTTAGCCGATTTAGGTATTGCTGTAGTTGCCAAAGCAGAAGTTGCCAAATAAGGCCGTGTTTTATTGGTTCAGCTTTATTGTGAAGAGCACAATAAAATAAATTGAGGCGGCGACAGATAGTCGCCGTTTTTATCTGTGTTGATTGAGCATATCAAGCCAAAGCGCATATCTTGATGGAGTATAAAAATGGCAGGTCATAGTAAATGGGCCAATATGAAGCACCGCAAGGCGCGTCAGGATGCCAAAAAGGTAAAAATATTTACCAAACTGATCCGCGAGCTGACAGTGTCCGCTAAACAAGGACCGGATCCGGATGGTAACCCAAGGTTAAGAACCGCTATTGCTAAAGCACTTTTAAACAATTTGTCGCGTGACGTGATAGAGCGGGCGGTAAAACGCGGCGCAGGTGAAAACGGCGGCGAGAATTTTGAAGAGCTGGTGTACGAAGGTTATGGCCCGAACGGCGTCGCTATTATTGTCGAAACCCTGACTGACAACCATAAACGTACAGTGCAGGATGTGCGCAGTGCTTTTACCAAATACGGTGGCAACCTGGGTACTAACGGTTCTGTTTCTTATTTGTTCTCGCGTCAGGGTTTATTAAGTTTTGCCGCTGGTGTCAACGAAGACCAACTGATGGAACAAGCGCTGGAAGCCGGTGCTGATGATGTAGTTGCCCACGATGACGGTTCTTTTGAAGTGGTCACGACCCCTGAGCTTTTTGTTGATGTAAAAGAAGCTTTAGAGCGCGTAGGCTTGCACGCAGAACATGCTGATATCAGTTTAGTGCCGGCCACTAAAGCGGAAATTGACGCTGATACTGTGGTGAAATTCTTTAAACTCATTGATATGTTAGAAGATTTTGATGACGTGCAAAACGTTTATCATAATGCAGACATAGCGGATGATGTTTTAGCTTTGGTTGAATAACCTTTGAATATTATTTTAGGCATTGACCCAGGCAGCCGGTTAACGGGTTATGGCGTCATTCGCCAGCAAGGTTCCAAATTTGAATATATTGCCAGCGGTTGTATCCGGATGACGCTTGGCGAAATGCCGGACCGGCTAAAACAAATTTTTGATGGCGTCAGCCAAATCATCGAACAAACCCAGCCGACTGTTTTTGCAATAGAACAGGTGTTTATGGCGCGCAACCCTGATTCTGCGTTAAAACTGGGGCAAGCCCGTGGTGCTGCTATAGTGGCGGCCAAAGTGGCAGGGCTACAAGTGTTTGAATATTCGGCCCGTCAGGTGAAACAATCTGTGGTGGGCACTGGTGCTGCCGATAAAACCCAGGTGCAGCATATGGTAAAAACTTTGCTGAAGTTGCCGGCCAGCCCACAGGCTGATGCCGCTGATGCTTTAGCCGTTGCACTTTGTCATGGACATACCCAGCAAAGCCTGATTAGCATGGCAGGGCAAGCCAGTAAAACAGTACGTGGCCGCTTAAGATAAAACGCGTGCAGCCGCGGCATGTCAGTGCACAGATAACAATAATTCGCATTTTTATGCAGCAGGATTTTTTATGATTGGCCGATTAAGGGGCATTATTGCCGAAAAACAAGCGCCGGACTTACTGATTGAGGTGGGTGGTGTGGGTTATGAAGTGCAGTTACCGCTGACCAGTTTTTACACTTTGCCTGCTGTTGGCCAGGAAGCCGTTATTTATACCCATTTTGTTGTGCGCGAAGATGCCCAGCTGTTATATGGTTTTGCCAATCCCACAGAACGCAGTTTGTTCCGCCAGTTAATTAAAGCCAACGGCATAGGCCCTAAAATGGCGCTGACTATTTTATCGGGTTTAACCGCCAGTCAGTTTGTGCGTTGTGTACAACATGACGACATCAGCACCTTAGTGAAATTGCCCGGCGTTGGTAAAAAAACCGCCGAACGATTATTGGTGGAAATGCGCGATAAACTCAAAGATTGGGGTTTGTCTATCGCAACCCCTGTCACTGATCATCTGGTGTTAGGTGATGACGAAGTGCAAAACTTTGAACTGAAAGAAAGCCCGGAAGCAGACGCCATCAGTGCGTTAATTTCACTGGGTTATAGTCAGGCACAGGCGGCATTGGCCGTGAAAAAAGTATTTAAGGCAGATTTTAGCAGCGAACAGCTGATCAAGGCTGCGTTAAAATCAATGATTTAATAGTGATTTAACAAGGTTTTCTGTTGGGCAACCACAGAGTGCCACTGAGTAAAGCCATGATAGAAGCAGATCGTTTAATAGCACCTTCAGCGACCCGCGAAGATGAAGTGATAGACAGGGCGATTAGACCTAAGACGTTGGCCGATTACACTGGTCAGACGCATGTACGTCAGCAAATGGCTATTTTTATTGAAGCTGCACGAGGCAGGGGAGAGCCACTGGATCACTTATTGATTTTTGGCCCACCAGGCTTAGGTAAAACGACGTTGGCGATGATAGTTGCCAATGAAATGGGCGTGAATATTAAACAAACCTCAGGCCCGGTACTGGAAAAAGCCGGTGATTTAGCTGCGCTGTTAACCAATCTTGAACCAAATGATGTGCTTTTTATTGATGAAATTCATCGGTTAAGCCCGGTTGTTGAAGAAATTTTATATCCGGCAATGGAAGACTATCAGCTCGACATTATGATTGGTGAAGGTCCTGCAGCCCGCTCTATTAAACTCGATTTACCACCTTTTACCCTGGTTGGCGCTACCACCAGAGCCGGTGCTTTAACCTCGCCTTTGCGTGACCGTTTTGGCATAGTGCAGCGTTTGGAGTTTTATAAAGTCGAAGAGCTGGCGCAGATTATTTTGCGTTCGGCCCATTTTCTGAATTTACAACTCGATTTGCCAGCCGCCACAGAAATTGCCCGTCGTTCGCGCGGTACACCTCGTATCGCGAACAGGTTGCTCAGAAGGGTGCGGGATTTTGCTCAGGTAAAATCCAATGGTGAAGTGAGCATGGATATTGCCAATCAGGCGCTGTTGATGGTGGACGTTGACGCTCAGGGTTTTGATTATATGGATCGTAAGTTGTTGCTGGCCATCATAGAAAAATTTATGGGCGGTCCTGTAGGTCTTGATAATCTGGCGGCAGCTATAGGTGAAGAAAAAGACACTATTGAAGATGTGATAGAGCCTTTTTTAATTCAGCAGGGTTTTATTCAGCGCACACCCCGTGGCCGTATTGCATCACCGCACGCTTATAAACATTTTGGTTTTGATTTGCCAGGCTCAGATCAGGAATAACGCCAGCCAGCCTGAATGATTGGGATTTGGGTTATGGATGAGTTGCAGATGCAAAATGGCAGGTGATGTATCAGCAATGCTTTGATTTTCAGGCAAAAAAAAGCCCGCTAAACAGCGGGCGAATGCAACAAGTTGAAGTAGAACTTCAAAAATCCAGGGAACATGCTGAGCGATCCGATTTATCTTGCGATCAATCCAACCACTCTGTGATCTCAACTACAGTGAAACACCCTCGTATTACACCGTTGCGCTAGCTCAGAACACCTGCGTATCTTAAAGATTTAGAATATTTACTTCAAACGAGAAAAATTGCCATTTTACATTAGAAAAAATAATGCGAATAGAAATTCAGAAATACTGAATAATGGTCGCTATTGTTGCGGAAGGCTTATATTGTCTGTATTTGACATTCTAAAGCTGAACCCGAAATGAATACTTAAGATTACTTTTTTCATCGATTGTCGACATTGCTATCGCTTTTTGCTGTTCTATCGCTGAAATTGCTCAATTCAACGTAAAAAATGAACTTTTACCCGACATTTGTCTCAACTGAACGGCAAAGTGGTACCGTCTGTGGTGAATGCGAATTATTTTTCGAGATAGCGGGGGCTGCGCTGTTGAGTTAGCACGCTGTGTCACCTATCATAGCGCCCAAATTTGTGACTTTGTTTTAGTGTTTTTTAGAGGTAATTTCTGGTGGCCGGTCAACTTTCAATTCTCGATCTGATCCTTCATGCAAGTTTTATAGTGCAATGTGTGATGGCTATTCTGTTAACCGCCTCAATTGTGTCCTGGGCGATGATTATTCAACGTAATAAAGCGTTAAATTCCGCCATCGAAGACACCCGTAAATTTGAAGACCGTTTTTGGTCTGGTATCGATTTATCCAAACTTTACAATGAAGTAAGTGCCAGGGCTAATGTCAGTGGTATGGAATCTTTATTTAAAGCTGGTTTTAAAGAGTTTGCCCGTTTGCATAAAACCAATGCCCGTCAGCCAAGCGCTGTGATGGAAGGAACCCAGCGTGCTATGCGTGTTGGTTTATCACGCGAAGTTGAACGACTGGAAATGCATTTGCCGTTCTTAGCAACTGTTGGTTCTATCAGTCCTTATATCGGTCTGTTCGGTACTGTCTGGGGTATTATGAACTCCTTTATTGCATTAGGTGCAGTGCAGCAGGCAACGCTGGCGATGGTAGCACCTGGTATTGCCGAAGCGCTGATTGCTACTGCCATAGGTTTATTTGCGGCTATTCCTGCTGTTATTGCCTACAACAGATTTTCCCATCGTGTTGAACAACTGGAAAACTCCTACGCAAACTTTGTCGAAGAATTTGCCAATATCCTGCATCGTCAGGCTGTCAGCGGTGGAGACGGTCAATAATGTACGTGCGCAAAAAACGCCGCATGGTGGCTGAGATCAACGTAGTACCTTATATCGACGTCATGTTGGTACTGCTGATCATCTTTATGGTAACCACACCTATCATCACTCAGGGTGTCAAAGTGGAATTGCCTAAATCAAAAGCTGAACCTATTGAGCAGATGAAAGATGGCAAAACACCGATAGTGGCCACTGTTGATGAAGCCGGTTTGTATTATTTTGAAAAAGATGGTGTGAATAAAGGGCCGATGAATGCTGAACAATTGCAGGCCGAAGTAACCGACAGTCTGAGCATTGAACCTGGTACTCAAGTGATCATTAAAGGTGATGGCCGGGTAACATATAGTTCGGTGATTCATTTATTAAACCTGTTAAAAGAAGCCGGAGCGCCGGCGGTAGGATTGATGACAGAAGACGTGGAGTCCAAATAACATGGATCCGTCGTTTAAGAAGGCGCTGCAGATATCAGCAGGTGTGCATCTGCTGATGTTTCTGGCGCTGTTTATCAATTTTAATTTTTTTAATAAAAATGAAGTGATTGTAGTGCCACTGTATTCGGCAAGTAATGCACCTTTGCAAGCCAGTGTGGTTGATAATCCGAAGTTAAAAGAAGCGGACAAAGCAACCAAAAAGAAACCTGAGCCGAAAAAAGAGCCACCCAAAAAAGAACCTGAACCTGAAAAAGAACAGCCAAAAGAAGATCCGGAAATAAAACGGCAAGAGGCAAAAAAACTTCAGGCGGAAAAAGAACTGATCGTAAAGAAAA
>NZ_JAVBXS010000045.1 GCF_030824435.1 Rheinheimera sp. | reverse complement strand
AGCGCCTGACAATCTTTTAACCGACCGGCAGCGTTGTTGGTGATGGCCTGTTTTAACTGAAAAAACCGCATACCAAGGTTATGAAAATCGGGCAGCACTGTCACCAGCGTTTTGGCGTCAAAATCGGCTAAAGCAGCCGCAAACTGACCAAAAGTCAGAGCTGCGGCAAAAGCTTGTTGCGGCTTTTCAACCACTTCAATGCTGCAGCCGTTATTAATAAATTGCAGCGCCCTTAAATCCTGCGCCTGCCCTGCCAGATAACTGCCATCGGCTTTGGCTTGCTGGCGTAATATTTCAAGCGGATACAAACCTTGTTGTTGTTTCACCAGCAAATGTTGTTCAATTTTTAAGGCGTTTTGCACTAAATCCGCAGGCGACGGAAAAATGGCGGTGTTAATTTTTTGCAAAATCAGCTTGTTATCGCCACTTTTTAATAAAAAAGTCTGATTAATATGGCCGTTGCCAAAAGGCAAAATTTCAGTGTCAGCCGGCAATTGATAAGCCTGTAAAACCTGCGCTGTTACCAGCGGATGTTGCACAGCTGAAGTTTGCGCAAAAGCAGAGGCGCTTTGAGTCATCACAGTAGTTCCAATCAATAGTGCTATCAAATGTGCAGGTTGTGGCCTGCCTCTTGTTGTTTGGTTTGAAAATGTTCAACAATTTCTGGCAAATCAGCAGGATAAGTCACACCAAACCAGGCTTCATCCGACATATATACCTTGAGTCGTTGTGCTTGCTGTAAGGCATTGTCCACAACAGCAGGCAAATAACATTCTGTTTTATCGTCAGGTGTTGCCTGAAGAAAAGCAGTTAACGCCTGCTCAAGCTGCCCCATCACTGCTGCGGTAAAACCCCAGATATTCATGGATACCGGCGACTCTGGCTGAAGCTGCACTTGTTGCCCCTTGCTGTTCACACCGAGCAAGCTCGAAGTATACTGCTGTTTAATCTGACAATATTCTTCAACAGACGTTAAATAACTATCGGCCACCACACATAAACCCCGGTTTACACCCCCATGTGCCGACAAAGTGCGTGATAACGGAAAAGCCACCATAGCCCAATCCGGCTTTGCAGCAGAAAAATGCTGCACCAATAGCTGCATGGCTTGGGCGCCATAATAATCATCAGCGTTGATCACTATCATATTGTCATTGGCAACAGCACTGCGGGCACACCAGAGTGCATGGGCTGTACCCCAGGGTTTTTGCCGTGTTATAGCGACAGTGCCAGGCGGCAGATCAGCAGGGTTTTGTGTGACCAACATCACTTGTAAATCGGCTGGCAAATGGTTCAGTACTTGCTGTTTCAGCGGCTCGATAAGTTCAGGGCGGATCACCAGTACCAGTTTACGCACACCGGCCTGATAAGCGTCCATGGCACTAAAATGCAATAGAGTCCGGCCTGTGTTGCCTAAGATGGCGAGTTGTTTATCCCCGCCAAAACGACTGCCCATGCCGGCTGCCAACACAACTAAACAAGGTACTGCGGCTGAACTCATACTCTGGATGCCCGGCTATCTGCAAAGAGGCATTATGATAACGTCTGAACTCACCGCCTGACCAGTCAAAATACAAAAGCCGGTGTTGCTTACACAAAACCGGCTTTTTGTTGGGCTGCTTTCAGGGCATTTTTACAGCGCTTTTTAATTGCCCCCTTTTGCAGCTTTTAAGCGCGCTGCGTTTACTGCGCGCCTGGTTTAAGGCAAGCCTGGTTTAAGGCAAGCCTGGTTTAAAGAGCTGCAGTCAGAATTTTGCGGGAAACATCCAGCGTAATATCACCATGTTCACCCAGCTTCAGCATTTTATGTTGTTCCAGTTTGGCCACTAACGCATCCACAGCATCGGCCTGAATACCATAATCGGCCATCCGGGTTGGTACGCCCATTTGCTCAAAAAAGGCTCTGGTGTGCTCTATGGTTTCATCAATTAAGCGTTCTTCGTCAGTATGTTGCAGGTTAAACACCCGCTTGCCATATTGAATCAGCTTGGCCCGTTTTTGGCTGCGCTGTTGTTGTAACAAAGCGGGTAATACAATGGCCAGCGTCTGGGCATGATCCAGCCCGTATAAAGCAGTGAGTTCATGACCAATCATATGGGTGGCCCAATCCTGCGGCACGCCCTGACCAATCAGGCCGTTAAGCGCCATGGTGGCCGCCCACATCACATTGGCACGCACGTCGTAATTGTGTGGGTCTTTCAGTGCCAAAGGGCCCTGCTCTATCAGTGTCAGCAATAAACCTTCAGCAAATCTGTCCTGCACTGCCGCATTGACCGGATAGGTCATGTATTGTTCCATCACATGCACAAAAGCATCGACCACACCATTGGCCACTTGTTTTGGCGGCAGGCTGTATGTCACTGTCGGGTCCAGCACCGCAAACTGCGGATACACCAGCGGGCTGGCAAAAGATAACTTTTGTTGAGTGCTATAACGGGTGACCACTGAATTGCCGTTACTCTCTGTACCTGTTGCCGGCAGAGTTAACACACAACCTAAAGGTAAAGCCGCACTGACTGGCGCCCGTTTGGCCAGAATGTCCCATGGGTCGCCCTGAAAAAGCGCTGCAGCCGCTATAAACTTGGTGCCGTCTACCACACTGCCGCCACCCACAGGCAATAAATAATTAATGCCCTGCGTTTTGACGATATCCACAGCTTTTAATAAAGTTTCAAAAGATGGATTTGGCTCAATACCTGAAAATTCAACAACTTCAAAGCTATCTAATGCTTGCATCACTTGTTGATACACGCCATTGTGTTTAATAGAGCCCCCACCGTAAGTCAGCAATATTTTGCTGCCTTTGGGCACTAAAGTGGCGAGCTGACTAATCTGGCCTTCGCCAAACACTATCCGGGTTGGGTTCTGATAAGAAAAATTAAACATAAAAACTCCGTGTGCTGATGCAACAGGTAAAAGCCTTCTGGCTTATAAAAAGCTGCACAGGCTACACAAGGGGCAGCAGGCAGACTCTGGATATGGCGTTTTATCGGGTAAATTCAACCGGTCAAACGCAGTTATTCAGTAATAACTAAATTAAAGATGCTTTAAGCCATAACATAAAGTTATTTGACAGGCCTTCTGGACGTCTATATATTCCGCGACGTTATATGCGCCATAAGTAACTGTCACTTTAATGACTAACAGGCGCATGCCGATTTTGATGGAGACCCACCATGAATGCAGCCAGTCGACAGCAGGCAAAATTGTCGTTATTGCCCTTGTTGTTGTTTGTATTGTTATTTTTAGGCACTGGCCTGTATTTACAGAGCCAGGGCGTTGCTTATGCTTTTTATCAGTTACCTGGGCCTGTGGCCATTATTCCGGCTTTAGTGCTGGCCGTGTGGTTAAACCGGGCGCCTTTAGCGCAAAGTATTGATGTGCTGGTCAAAGGTGCCGGTAACAGCAACATTATTACCATGTGTATTATTTACCTGCTGGCCGGTGCTTTTGCCGCTGTTGCCCAGGCCAGTGGTGGTGTTGATGCCGTGGTCAATGCAGGTTTAAGCCTGGTTCCCGCCAGTTTGTTATTGCCTGGTTTGTTTGTTATTTCCGCCATTGTAGCCACTGCGATGGGCACTTCCATGGGCACCATTGGTGCTTTGGCTCCTATTGCTGTTGGTTTATCTCAGCAAGCCGGCCTTGAACCTGCTTTAGTTGCCGGCGCTTTATTAAGTGGCGCTATGTTTGGCGACAATCTTTCCATTATTTCCGACACCACTATTGCAGCCACCCGCACCCAGGGTGCTGAAATGAAAGATAAATTCCGCGAAAACTTTAAAATTGCCATGCCGGCAGCGCTCATCACTCTAGTGCTGTTTACCAGTCTGGCCAGCACAGATACGGCTGTTAACGTCAAAGAGTTCAGTTGGACTGGCGTTCTGCCTTATGCCGCTATTCTGGTGTTAGCTATTGCCGGTATGAATGTATTTGCCGTGTTATTACTGGGTATTGTATTGGCGGCCTTGCAGGGCGTAATTTTTGCCGACTATCAGCTGGCCAACCTTGGCAAAGATATTTTTAAGGGTTTTGCCAGCATGCAGGAAATTTTCCTGTTGTCGATGTTTGTTGGCGCCCTGGGTGAGTTTGTTAAACAACAGGGTGGCCTCGCCTGGATTGCCGGCCATATTGCTGCTTTGGCGGGCAAGCTGGCACTTGCAGGCAATAAAGCACAACAGCTGGCCATTGCTGCTTTGGTATTTATCAGTAACCTCTGTATTGCCAATAATACCGTTGCAATTGTAATAGCAGCTGATGTCAGTAAAGACTTAGCCGAGCACAACAATATCAGCCCGAAACGCAGCGCCAGTTTGCTGGATATTTTTTCCTGTATCAGCCAGGGTCTGGTGCCTTATGGTGCTCAGGCCTTATTGCTTGGTGCCAGCTTTGGTTTATCGCCATGGGACGTTGTGACTCAGAGTTATTATTGTTTCATTCTGGCCGCTGTTGCTATAACAGCTGTGTTGTTCAGCCGGCATCAGGCGATAAAAACAGCTGCAGTCTGACATTCCTTGAAGATAAAAAAACCGGCAATTGCCGGTTTTTTATTGTGCTGTTGCAACTATCTGCTTTCTGCGACTGCGGCTGCTTGTGGTTTTTAGACCACCAGCGCCATTTCGGTTAGCACATGCAGTTTCATAACTAACGATTACACCTTGGCAAATTGCCTTGTGCCAGCCTGCTTTGATAAGCACTTAAGGCTGCCGGCATATCTTTTTGCAATTTTTTAATGCGGTTCTCCGGCACAGGGTGGCTGGATAAAATTTGTGGAGTGCCGCCGCTGCCTTGTTTGGCCATGTTTTGCCAAAGCTTCACCGACTCTTCAGGTTGAAAACCGGCTTTGGCCATTAAATCCAAACCAATCACATCAGCTTCGGTTTCATGCACCCGGCTAAAAGGCAGAACTATGCCCACCTGAGCACCCAAACCAAAGGCACTGGACAGTTCGGCTTTATAGCGGGTATT